>CAZVDN010000017.1:0-24100 GCA_964625665.1 uncultured Streptomyces sp.
CAGATCGCTTTCCCAGACTGAAGTGAAACTGCCGCGTTCATCAAGTGCCGGAACCCGTTCGATGATCCATGCGCCGGGGATCCCCGTCTGCGTGAATTTCACTCAATGACCTCCGGCTGCGGTACCGGCACGATGAAGCGCCCTCCCCATTCGCGTATATATGCGAGGTCGGCAATGATTTCGTCCTTCCAGTTCCACGGAAGAATCAGCACATAGTCGGGTCGTGTTTCACGTATCAAATCGGGATGCCTGACCGGGATATGCGAGCCGGGCAAGAAGCGATTCTGTTTGCGCGGATTGCGGTCCACCGTGTATTCGATCACATCCTGCCCGATGCCGCAGTAGTTCAGCAGAGTGTTGCCTTTGGCGGGCGCGCCGTACGCAACGATTGAATGCCCGCTATTCCTCGCTGTGTGCAGCAGGTCCAAAAGGTTTTTCCTGTGTTTGCGAACGCGCACACCGAAATTGCGGTAGGTTTCGAGCTTGTCGAGTTTTGCAGCGGCCTCGCGCTGCCGCACCGAGGCCAACCGCGGGGACAACGGCAACCGGCCGGTAGCGGCATGCTGCGCGTAAATCCGCATGGATCCGCCGTGGGTTGCAAGGTCCTCAACGTCGAATATGGCGAGCCCGTGTCGCGCCAGTATGTTCTCCGCGGTAAGCATTGAAAAATACGAAAAATGTTCGTGATAAATCGTGTCGTATTGATTCTCTTCGATCAGCCGCAGCAGGCTCGGGAATTCGATGCTGAGCACACCCGCTGGCCCCAGCAGGGCCGACAGTCCGCGCACAAAATCATTCAGATCCGGCACATGTGCCAGCACATTGTTGGCAATCAACAGGTCTGCAGCAATGCCTTCCTCGATCATTTCGCCGGCAAGCCGCGATCCGAAGAACGCGATGCGGGTCGGCACGCCCCGGGCCATCGCAGCCTGCGCGACATTGGCCGCGGGCTCGATGCCCAGAATCTGCGCGCCATGACGGGCGAAGGCGGCGAGCATGCCTCCATCATTGCTGGCAATTTCGATCACGCGATGCTGTGCGTCAAGGCTGAACCGTTTAGAAGCGGATTCGGCGAAATCGCTGCAGTGTGCGACCCAGCCGTCGGCAAAGGAGGAAAAATACGCGTAGTTGCTGAATATGTTCTGCGGCGTTTCCATTGCGGGTAGCTGGGCCAGATGACATTCCGTGCAGACACGCACATGAAGCGGGAAAAACGCTTCACTCTGCGCGTCACCAATGGTTTCAAGGAACGAGTTGGCCAACGGCGATTGACCCAGATCGCAAAAGCTTTCCGTCAGAGGCGCAGCGCATAGCCTGCAGTGGAATTCCGTCATGATTTCGGGCGCCGCCGCTCCTGCAATGTCGTGAAAATCGCGGCAAATCCTGTTGCTGCGAGTGTCATCAAATATCCGTAGCGCATGCGGTAGAGAGTTCCCAGATTCGGCGTAACCATGGCGTAGGTGACAATCAGGTAAACACAGCATCCTGCTGCAAACCAGAATTCGAGGTTTCTGTGCCAACGCCATATGGCCAGGGGAAGTCCAAGCAGCAGCAGCGGGTAGATCATCAGCATTTCTGCGCCGGCCACCAGACGCATGGTGGTGCCGCCCTGGCTGGCGCCCTGCGTGAACCACTGCGATGGAAACGGCGCCAGCAGGCCTATTTGCAACGCGCGCGGCAGGTAGGCCACTACATCTGCGGCACTGTAAAACTGCTGATCGAGATCGATCATGCTTCCCGCGGATTTGTAGGTTTCGGCAGTATAGGCACGACGTGCAATGGCGAGACGCAAGAATGTCCGATCAACCGGAGAGGGTATGCTGGCAGTGGTTTGCCAATTTTTCCCGGCGGTAATTTCCGTTGTTGCGGCGTCAGTAGTGCGGGGATTTTCGAGGAGTGGCACAGGTTCAATACGAATATCGCGGGGCGCGGCAGCAAGGATAATGGGTATTATCAGCGCAATTGCCGTAATCGCCAAGTTGTGCCCGTGCGCTGAAATGCCGTTCCGCACGTTTCGCACCAATTGCGGAATGAATAGCAAGGCGAACGCGCAGGCCGGAAGCAGCAACAGCTGAAATGCATATAGCCGCACAATGCCGGCGATGACTGTTCCGCAAACCAGAAGGACCGCGCCGCAATAGATCCGCGCAGTGCCGGCTCCGGATTTAAGATGGTGAAGCATCATGGTCCAGCCGAGCAGTGCGCCAAGCATCCCGGCAAAGAAAAAAACGTCCTTGCTGATTTGCGTCACCCACTGCAGGGACGAGGGATACGCGATCCAGAGTGATGCCGCGGCTGTGGCCGACCGCAATCGGACGCCGAATTGTCGGAGCAGGCAAACGACAAGAACGCCGCCGGTTGCGTGCAAGGTGGCATTAAGGGGTATTAAGGACGCCGGCGACGTGCCCAGCAAGTAGTAAAAAGGCGCCGCGAGACCCGCGGCCGTATGTCCCTGCGGGGCAAGCATCCACGCGGACCAGCCGGATACGCGCATGCTTTCGGCAAGTGCTTTTGCAATGGCGTGGTAACCGACTGCGTCAGTCCCGGCGAGCAACCCCTGTCCGGCATGCAGCCCGGGAGCCATTACCGGCAAGACCCAGAATTGCACGAGAACGATTGCACACGCGCTGTAAGCGGCAAACGCGAGCCAGATCGCAAGTAACGGATGCGCAGGCAAGAAATTACGAGGGCTCACGGAAGATACGGCGTCTTAGGGCTGGCCGGTGCTTGAAATGGAAGGTAACCCGGTACGCGAGCGCATTGAGCCGGCTAAGGTATCTGCCTAGTGCTGAAAAACCTGCCACCGACCCCGAAATATATCATTTTCGCGATTTCCAGTACGACCATGCGTGCAGAATTTTGATCGCGCCACCAGTAGGTATCGAAGTTTTCGTAAGGCGTGGCGACCACCTGCGCCGTCGCGCCGGTGCCTGTCAGAGCTTCCTTGAATATGATTCCCGCACGCCGGGTATGAGCAGGCGACGTCACGATCAGTAGGCGCAACGGCGCAGAGCCAACCCGTTCGCGCATCGACCGCGCTTCCTCGGCGGTACTGAGCGAGTGGGATCCGAAAAATTCCAGATCGTCCGGAGACACGTTTTTGTGCAACAGGATCGCCCGGTGAATTTCCTCTTCCGAAGGAATGATGATCCCGTACTGCTCAAGCCGTAGCTTGCTCGGCTCGAGCGCGGGCCGGCTGACCCAGATTTTTTTTGCGTGGCCCCGATGGTAGAGATCCGCGGCATACAATGACCGCTCATATCCGCCGGCCAGTACGACAATCACGTCGGCGGGGCGTACTTCATCGTCGCCGGGCACCAGCCAGAAGCCGGCGGTGATCAGCGCAATGCCCGCGCATGTCACCACCGCGAGTGACAGATAAGCGACCCAGCGCGTATAACGCCCACTTGCGAGTAGCAGTTTCCTGACG
Organism: uncultured Streptomyces sp.; assembly: GCA_964625665.1. Taxonomy (GTDB): domain Bacteria; phylum Pseudomonadota; class Gammaproteobacteria; order Burkholderiales; family SG8-41; genus PALSA-1004. Next base: position 3,431 of record CAZVDN010000017.1, read on the forward strand.
TTCACGTGGCAGTCAGGGCGCAGCTGTGGCGCGTCCAATGTGATAGTGAATTATTCCCTGCCAGGTGCCGATCAGGCGCCCGCAATCCATGACAAAGCTGACCAGCCCGCCGCCGAGCAGGGCTGCAGCCGGGCTTTCACGAAAAAAAGCCGTGCCGCGCGATTTCAGAAGCGGAATTGCGAGCGTACGCATCAGAAAATATACGATGAACATCGCCAATGCCAGCGGCGGTGCAGCCACAAGGGCTGCGACAAACACCAGCGAACCCGCTGCGTAAGCGTATGGCGTGTTGTAACCCGGCAGGCCCACCGACGGTTTTGCATACAGTATCGATTTGCGAAACAAATGTGAAAGGCTGGAGGAAAAATTCGTGCCGATATACTCAATGATGACATCATTATTTATGCCACGCGGAATTCCGAGCTTCTTCAGCTGCAGTAGCCAGGCCGCGTCGTAACCAGCGCGCCGGCCTTCGGTGAGCATGCCGGTTTTCTCGAACAACGACCTGCGGATCAGCGACGTTGGCAGGCAGGGGCGATGGCGGCGGTAGCCGTAGGTCTGCGCGATCGCACAGCGGTCCACCCAGTTCTGGCCGGTCAGATAGACGACCCCCGAAACGATGTCGAAATTGCGCGCCTGCGCGAAGGCAAACTGTTTCTCAAGCCAGTCCAGCGGGAAATTCTGCCCGCAATCCATAAAGGCTACCCACTCGCCGGTGGCGCGCCGCACGCCGGCGTTTTTCGAGGATGCGGGCGTGTTGGTGCCGGCAGAAATGCTTTCGAATCGCGTTGCCAGCCGCGGTTGATTTTCGGCGATCCAGGCTTCAACGATTGCCGGGGTATCGTCCGTCGATGATGAATTGACGAACAGGGCGCGGGATGCCGGCAGGGTCTGTGCGGCCACCCGTTCGAGGGTGTAGCGGATGGTTTCCCGTTCGTTGTAATACGGAACGATGACGGTAATGTCAGGCGCCATGTTTGTGCGCAAAGTAACCCTTGAACCATTCGATGGTCAGGGTCACGCCGCGGTCGAATGAGTGCTGAGGCGACCAGCCAAAATCGCGGTTGACCAGTTCGTAGTCCATGTACTGGCACTCAATTTCGCCGACTGTCTCGCGACCCTTCATCATTTCAAGAACGGCTTTGAAGTCAGCCTGGCGGCCCGTCAGGCGGAAGACGGTCTCGAGCACTTCGCGAACTGCGCGCGGCTGGTTGGTCCCGGCGTTGTAGACGCGGCCGCGCAGTTTGTTCGCATTGCGCGCCAGATTTTCGCCGATGCGCAGATAGAGATCGACGACGTCGCCGACAAAAATGAAGTCGCGGATCTGTTGCCCCGAGCCGCGCGGCACGAACTTGCCGTAGCCGAGACAGGCCCGCGCAGCGTCTGGAATCAGCGCTGAAAAATTGAGCTGGCCGGGACCGAATATATTGCAGAACCGCGTGACAACGACCGGCAGTTTGTAGATTTCGTTCGCGTAGGTCCGTGCGATCATGTCGCCGCAGGCTTTCGACACGTCGTAGGGATATTGCGGCAGCAGCGGGTAATCTTCCTTGTATGGCATGCGATCGGCCGGATAGGAGCCGTAGGCCTTGTCGGTTGAGGCAACGACGACGGCTTCAATGGTCTGCGGGCAGCTGCGAACGGCTTCCATCAGGCACCATGTGCCGCGTGTGTTGGTTTCGAAAGTCAGATACGGGTTGGTCAGGCCGACGCCGACTTCGACCTGTGCAGCGAGATGGAAGACCGCATTTATCTGTTCCTCGGAAACGATGCGCGTCAGCAGGTCCTTGTCGGTGATATCGCCTTCGATCAGCGTGATCCGGTGGTCGAGCTTTTCGTGGTAGAGGAAGGTGTCATGCGCGGCATTGCGTACCAGACCGAATACGCTGGCGCCGTTCTCAAGCAGGCCCTTGGCGAGATTGCCCCCGATAAAGCCGTTGATGCCCGTGACCAGCACGTTTTTGCCAAACCAGAAGCCGGCCCTGTTCGTTATCATCATTTTTTTGACGTATCGTTGATCACAAATTCATGGATGTTCTGCTCGGCATCCTCGAGTTCACGAAAGGTGTTCACGGTAATGTGGACGCCTTCATGCCGAAAACCCTTCAGCCGTTTTTCATTGCCGAGAAATTCGAGAAAGGCCGCATAGCTTGAAAAATCCCGCATCCAGGACACGGCGGATTTGGGGTAATAGAAGTTGCCGATATTGATCCAGCGATCGAGCGTGGGTTTTTCCTCAAAGCGCGTGACGTTGGCCTCGGCGTCAAGCGTGGCGAGGCCGAACTGGCTTTTCAGCGGGAAGAGGGTAATTGTTGCCTGGGCGCGCTGCGCATAGTGAAAATCCTGCAGCCCTTGAAGATCCACGTCGGCCAGCGTATCGCCGTAGAACAGGATGAAATCGCCTTCGAGATGCGGTGCGCATGCCTTGATGCGGTCGATGATGTCAACGTCGCCTGAATCGACGATCGTGACTTTCAATCCACAATGATGGTCCTGGAAAAATTCACGGATCTTTTCCGCCTTGAAACCCGCTGCAATTACGATGTCGGTGATGCCGAACTTCTGGATGTGATCGAGCAGATAGCTGAGAATCGGGCGCCCCTTGACGTGCACCATGGGCTTGGGGATCGACTCGGTCAGCGGCCGCAGGCGTTCGCCCTTGCCGCCGCACAGGATCAATGCTGTGACGGTGTTCTTCATTCGTGATTGGCTATTTTCAGGCAGCGATGTCCGCCGCATTTGTAATTGATGTTAACGAGCGGCGCCGGGCGGCACAAGCCGGGAAGGAAATGCGGGGGTTTAATCTGCGGGATCCCGGCTGCGCCATTTGTACCAGTCCCAGTCGCCGTGCAGTTTCTGTTTGAATACTCGTACGGTATCGCCGGCATGAATATCAGTACGACAGAGCAGCAGTTGATCGCGGCCTGGCCTGTTGATATCAAACCGGCTGCAGGCGCCGATAGTGTAACCGGCAGCGGCAGCGGCTTCGCGCACACGCCGGTCAACGGCGCCGTGAGGGTATGAAATTGCATCGACTGCGCGGCCGATGATGTTCTCGAGCTCCGATTTGCTTGTGACGAGTTCGTCATGCAGGGTGCGATCATCCAGTCCGGTCAGTGCGGCATGTGTGGCGCCGTGCGAACCGATGGTCACACCGGTCATGGATGCGAGTTCGCGCACTTCTGCCGGAGCCAGAAAATTTCCCGAGCCGTTTCGCATAAATCCCGTGCAGACGAAAACGGTAAACGGGATTTTATGTTTTTGCAGAACCGGGGCGGCAACGCGCAAGTTATCGCGGTAGCCGTCATCAAATGTGACAGCAATGCAGGGCGGTGCGGCGGCTGCTGTTACTCCGGCGAGGGTAACGGGGTGCCCGGCAGCGCCCGATGCGAGGGTCGACATGTGTTTTTCGAACAAATCCGGCGCAATTCCGTAGAGCCCGAGCGTGTCCCCAACTGCCTGTGAGCCGACTGAGTGGTACATCAGGACACGCAGCCCCGGCCGCGGTGGTTGTCCAACGCGCGCCAGTGCGCTGAATTCCGCAATGGAATGGGTGATTAGGGAGCGCAGGCCGCGCATTATGTTTTGCGCCTAAGGCGCTCATTGGTGCTCAAGGCGGCGTTTTCCAATGAGCCAGTTGGCGGGAAGCGCGAACATGCTTGGCGAAGCCCACTCCCATTCCCCAAGATATTCGACCAGAGTTGCACCGGTGCCCTGTTTGAAATCGAAGACCCCGCGATTGCCGACGGGATCGACGCCGGAGAGGTCGTATTGGCCGATGCCGCGGCGATGACATTCCTGGGTCAGCGCCCAGAACGTGGCGTACGAGGCATAGGTCTTGCGCCCGGCGACCGCAGTGGCGGCGAGCATGTCCCAGGCGCGCGTGCCGAACACGGCGCAGGCGCGAAACGCGACCAGTGTGCCGGCGGCGTCGCGGCAGCTGACGGTGAGCAGATGGTCGCCGGCCTGCGCGTAAAGCGCGCGCAGGTTCTGCTCGGAATGCTGCTGCGCGAGATTCTTGTGCCCTTCCATCTCGGCGTAAACGGCGCGCATTTCAGCCGCATTGGGCCGGTCCCACAATGCGACGGCGTAGCCGCTTTTGCGCGAGCGTTTCAGGTTGTGGCGCCAGTTCTTGCTGCAGGCATCCAACCGCACGGTTTCTTCGCGCGCGACGTCGTAGAGCAGGCTGTCGCGCGCGCCGAGGCGGCTGCGCGGGCGCTGCCAGCGCATGCCGGGCAGCGCTCGCAGATCGGCATCGCACACGGGGCGCAACGAATTGAAACGGCAGTAAACGATGTTGAGCTGCGAGGTGCGCCGTATGGTGTTCTGCAGCGCGCTGTTCCAGGCGCGGATTGCGCCGACCGGTCCGCCGGGCAGCCAGACCACGCCGACGCCACCTGTATAGCGGCGCAGCAGCCCCTGCGCCATCGCCACAGGCTGGCCATCTTCGAGCGCTATCCAGCGATAGGGCGTCCAGCCGAGCGCGCGCCGGTGTTCGCCCCAGGCCATCGATTGATAGATCGAATAGTCGTCGAAGCCAAGCAGACGGCGATCCCAGCTCGCCGTGGCGTCCGCATCGCTGATCTGCTCCCAGGTCACCACAGGAAGCTCACCAACCAGACCGATGTGTAGTGGGCGGGCGCCGTCGGCGCAACGGCGTCGGGCAACGCCGGCCAGCGGAAACATTCGAGCCCGTGCGCGGCCAGCAGGCGGCCTGCTGCCGCACCGGTATTGGCATCGGCGATAAACGGATATCCATAGGGCACGGTGCCGGGCGGGAGTTCGGCGTGCAACGGCGGATAACGCGCCGGGTCCAGCAGCGCCGGCAACAGGCGGTAGAGCTCGCGCCGCCGCGCGCATTCGGCGGTGACATCGGTCGCGGCCATAACATCCAGCAGCAGCTGGTTGGGCGCCGCGCCGGCCGGCAACTGCGTTTCAGATTGCGGCGACGAGGGTGCAATCGCGTGGCCTGTTTTCAAACGGCGCGCCAGCCGGATCAGCGATGTTGCCGCGCGCGCTGGCCATGGGCCGGTGCATCGCGCCAGCGCGCGCAGGCGCCGCTTGAAGCGGAACGTTGCTGAGGGCGCTGCACGATCGAACGGCAGTTGCGGCGGCGGCGTGCAGCCGCTCTTGTTGCATACCAGCGCGGCGCCGTCGGGCGTAGCCAGCGTTTTGCGGATGCTGAACACGCCAAGGTCGCCGCGGGTGCCCAGTACGCGGCCCGCAGCGTCGCGGCTGAACAGGCCGTGCGCATTGTCCTCGATCAGCGCGGCGCCGCTGCGCGCGCAATAGGCGGCAAACGGCGCGAGGTCCTGCGCAAAACCGAAGTAGTCGACCGCAACGATCGCCTTCGCCGGCGGCATCGCCGCCGCATCGCCGGCGAGCCCGAGCGCGCGATCGACCGCATAGTAGGCCGCGCGCGCGCCGCGCGCGTGCACGGCGCTGAGCACTTCGCGGCAGATGAAGGCCGGCAGCAGCACCGTATCGCCGGCGCCGGTGCCGACAGCTTCCAGTGCCGCGGCCAATGCGTGCCGCCCGTGGGAGAAATAGCGCACCGGCGCGCCGTCGACCAGTTGTTCAAGCCGCCAGCCCGTGCGGGCGGCCGGCGGCGCGTAAACGCTGCCAAGCTGTTGCCGGTCCTGTCGCGTCAGGTCGCTCACGCCGCCTTTTCGAGCACGCACAGAAAGTCGTTGCCGAGTCCCAGCGCGTCGAAGCACGACAGTGTTTTCTGCATCTGTCGCGCTTCGATCACGCCTAGCCTGCCGGCGAAGGCGCCTTGCAGTGAGGGACAGACGCCCGCGGCGACGGCGTACATCTCCGGATAGGAGAAGGTCGTCGATTCGATCACCGCGAGGCCGGACTTTTGCGCGTAATTCAGAATATCGCGCGGGCGGAAGTGATACAGGTGGATGGGCACCTCGACGCAATCCGGCGCGGCGCGGTAGAGCAGTCCGTCGTAGTTCGGCACGGCGATCACTGCTTTGCCCTGTGCGGCCAGATGCTCAGCGATAAAGCGGAAGTAGTGTGCTGGTGAGTGCACGTGCTCCAGCGACCAGTTCATGCGGATGATGTCGAAACGCGCGGACGGCGGAATGTCGTCGATGCTGCGAAAGGCGGCGATGCCGCGGGACTTGAGCACGCGCCGCGCCGCGTTGCCGATCTCGACACCGCTGACTTCCGCTAGGCGCCGGTATTCGAGCAGCGACCCGCGGTGTCCCCAGAAGTGGGCGTGCATGCCGGCGCCGCAGCCAATATCGAGAATCCGGCGTCCGGTGCCCGGCGGTAGATGACGGCGCACCGGATCGGCGATGCAGGGTTTGACGTGCGCGCCCAGCCTGCGTCCGACATAGGGCATCAGTCCGCACAGCCGGTAGAGCGGGCTGTTGGCGACAGCCTCGAGCGCATCGGCTAGGAATCGCCGCAGGCGCGACGGCGCCGCATGAAAGCTGTATTCCTCAGCATAGTATCGGCCGATTTCGTCCGCGGTGGGACGCGGATTAACGAATTGCAGGCCGCAGCCGGTGCAGCGCACGATCGCAAAGACCTCGTCCGTCGTCCGGTGCAGAATGTCGGTTTGGCGCGTGACCTCGACCGCGTCGCGGCTGCCGCAAAAGTCGCAGTCTACGTGTTCCATGTTCGTATCAGGTCAACAGCCGCCGGACGGGCGCGATCGCATTGAGCAGCGCCGCAGCGTAGAGCCGCAGGATGAAAGGCGATTCGCGCAGCGCGCGGCCGAACCAGCGCCAGGCCTCGCGAGGATTTCCGGCGGCCTGGAAGCCGCGGCCGGCGCCGTAATAAACCAGCGCGCGCCGCCGGCGCATGCGCAGGCCCGCCATCGGGCCCGGCGCGGCCAGCGCGGCGAAATGATCATTGATCACAGCCAGTTCGGCATCGAGGTGCCGCAGTAGCGCCTTGCTCGCGTTGCCGCCGTGCATCCGGTATTCGCCGAGTATCTCGTTGACGAAGCCGATGCGCGCGCCGTCGCGGGCGAGCCGCAGCCACAGGTCGTAGTCTTCGGCGGTGACGAAGCGGGTTTCTTCGCGAAAGCCGCCGACTTGCGCCAGCCACTGCTTGCGCACGACGACCGCTGACGTCGATATACAGTTGCCGTTGAACAGCAACCGCGCATAGCGCGCACGCGACGCCGGCCCGTATAACATCCTGCGCGGTGGCGCACCCTCGCGCGTCCAGTCCTCGCCATGGCAGACGAGATCGAAGCCGTCCGCCATGGACTCGACGCAGCGCGCAAGCTTGCGCGGATGCCAGCTGTCATCGGAATCGAGGAAAGCCACCAGTTCGCTGGTGGCGAGGCGGATGCCCTCGTTGCGCGAGGCTGCGATCACGCCGTGATTGCGGAAGTTGACCAAACGGATGCGCGGGTCGTTGAACGCGGCGACGAGTTCGACGGTGTTGTCATCGGAGTAATTGTTGACGACGATGGCTTCCCAGTTCGCCAGTGTCTGCGCGCGCACCGATTGCAGGGCGGGGACCAGAAATTGCGCGTGGTTGTAGGTCGGCACTACCACCGAAACGATAGGAGCCGACATCAGCGGCGGACTCCGAAGGCATCGCGGCAGAGCGCTAGCGTGGCGTCGATCTCGCCCAGCATGTTGCACGCCGGCGCAAAGCCGGTGGCGCGCAGTTTGTCGATGCGGTATTCGAGCGCGGCCGGCGCAGGCGCTGTCGAATCGGGGCGCACGATCGGCGGCCGAAAGCCGAGCAATGCTTCGCAGCGCTCAATGATCAGTTCTGCCACCGCGCGTACCGGCAGCGATTGGCCACTGCCGACGTTGAACAGCCCGTCGCCGAGCGCGGCGTGATCGAGCGCGATGAAATGGGCAACGGCGCGCGCTGTGTCCTCCAGCGTGACGAAATCGCGCGCATCGTCGCCGGGCGAGCGCATGATCATGCGGCCGCCTGTCACGGCCTGCCGGCAGAGGTCGTTAACGAGTAGCGTCCAGCGATCGACATCCGCGCGCTCGGCGGCGCCGAAACCGTTTGACAGGCGCAGCACGACGCCTTCGATCTCGCCGCGGGAATGTGTAGCCAGCACGAAGTCTTCCGCCGCGCGATGCGAAATCGCATAAGGGTGCAAAGGTTTTGGCGGGGTGGTTTCACTGATGCGGCCGACCAGCGGCGCGCCGTAGACATGGGCGGTCGAAAGGTAAATGAAGCGGTTGGCGCCGGCCCTGATCGCCGCCTGCAGGGTGCGCAGCGTGCCGACGCCGTTCACGTTCAGGGCGAGAACGGGATCGGCGGCGCTGACGTTTTCGTTGACCGCTGCCAGATGCACGACGCATTGCACCCCGCGGCAGGCAGCCTGCAACTGGCCATCGTCGAGCGGATCGCAGGCGGCGACGCGGCCGCGGATCAGCCAGTCCGGGGGCTGGGCCGCGGCGCGCCGGGTGCCGAGCCGGACGGCGTGGCCGAGTTGCGCGAGGTGTTTGGCGACGCGACCGCCGACATAACCGAAAGCGCCGGTGACCAGTACTTCAGCCATCAATTGCCGGCGGCCCACTGATAAGGAATGGCAGCGTCATCCGGCGCCCGTCGCTCGACTTCGTCCGGATCGTGCGGGAGCGTGGCGCAGTTCGCGATCAGTGCCGGTTCGCTGCCCAGACCGCGGAAGCCGGTCCAGAGCATGGGCGGAATCGTGACCAGATTGTAGTGGCCGTCGCCGAGAAGGATTTCCTGGGTGCGGCCTGCCGTGGCGCTGCCGCTGCGCTCGTCGAACAGCACCAGCAGAATGCGGCCGTGCGGTACCGCGTAGTTGAGCGTCATGCGGCGGTGACGGTTCCAGCCCTTTACCGCGCCAGGGTTGACCAAGGAAAAGTAGATCTCGCCGAATTCGGTGAACACGGGCGAATCCCGCCGCAGCATGTGCATGACCTTGCCGCGCGGATCCTCGATCTGGCGAAGCGGCGTGATGAGGACACCGTCAAGCATGGAAGCCGGCGAAGTATTCATTGATCTGCTGGCGCGTGATGACGTACGCCGGCGTGCCGGCGAGTATTTCGCGGTACCAGCGCACGGTTTCCGTGATCGTGCGTTCAAAGTCCCATTGCGGGTACCAGCCCAGCAACTGGTGCGCCTTGTCGCAGTTCAGGCACAGCAGGCGCGCTTCATGAAAAATCGCAGCACTCTTGTCGATTTCGACTTTTCCGCTGCCCCATCGCTCGACGATCGTCGTCGACAGATCCCTGACGGTGCGGATGTCGGTGCTTTGCGGGCCGAAATTCCAAGCGCTTGAATACTTCTTGGCCGAGTCGTACATTCGTGCAGCCAACAGCAGGTAGCCGGACAGCGGTTCCAGCACGTGCTGCCATGGCCGCGTCGATTCCGGGCTGCGCAGGACGATCGGCTGGCTGTTGCGCAGCGAACGGATGCAATCAGGCACGATGCGATCGAGCGCCCAGTCGCCGCCGCCGATGACGTTGCCGGCGCGCACGCTGGAGGCACCGAGCGTCTCGCGCTGCTTGAAGAAGGAATCCTGATACGCGGAGAACACCAGTTCAGCTGCGGCCTTGGAGGCGCTGTAGGGATCGCGGCCGCCCAGTTCGTCGTTTTCGCGATAGCCCCATTCCCATTCACGGTTAAGATAGCATTTATCCGAAGTTATGTAGACGAACGACCGCACGGTGTTCGATTTGCGCACCGCTTCGAGCACATTCACGGAACCGGCGACGTTGGTGTCAAAGGTCAGTTTCGGCTCGTCGTAGGAATAGCGCACCAGCGCCTGCGCCGCCAGATGAAAGACGATTTCCGGTCTTGCCTCGTCGAACACGGCCTGCAGTTTTTTATCGTCGCGGATGTCACCGACGACGTGGCGGATTAAGCGGTCAAGCCCGAGCAGTACGAAATGACTGTCTTCGCCTTCCGGCGGCAGTGCATATCCGGTGACATCGGCGCCGAGTTCGTTGAGCACCAGGCACAGCCATGAACCCTTGAATCCCGTGTGGCCCGTGACGAGCACGCGCCGGCCGCGCAGCGCGGCAAGTTTCGGGACGTTCACCACTTCACCCACGGGGCCTCGCCGCGATCGTAGAGGCCGTTCAGCAACTGGTATTCGCGGTGGGTGTCCATCGGCTGCCAGAAGCCGTCGTGCTCGTACATCATCAGCTGGCGGTCCTTGACCAGTTTCGTCATCGGTTCTTTCTCGAATACGAGGTCTTCGCGGTCTTCCAGATAATCAAAGACATTGCGGCGGCAGATAAAAAAGCCGCCGGATATGCGGCCGGCCGTTGCCTGGGGTTTTTCGTTGAACTCGGTGACGTTGCCGCCGGCGTCGTTCAGCAGCTCGCCGAAGCGGCCGGGCGGGCGCACGCCGGTCACCGTCAGTGTCTTGCCGTGGGTGTCATGGAACGCGAGGAGGCGGTCGAGATCGACATTGCCGACGCCGTCACCGTAGGTGAGCATGAAATTCTCGTCGTCGCCGACATATTTCCTGATGCGCCGGATGCGCGCGCCGGTCATCGCATTGAGACCGGTTTCGGCGAGGGTGACGCGCCAGTCGGATTCGGAATGATCGGTGTGAAACCGGATCGGCGTTTTGCCGCCGAGATCGACCGTGAAGTCCTTGATGTGCGCTTCGTAGTTAAGAAAGAAGTCCTTGATCGCCTGGCTCTTGTAGCCGAGGCACAGCACAAAGTCCTTGTGCCCGAAGCAGGCGTAGTACTTCATGATGTGCCACAGGATCGGAAAGCGGCCGACCGGAATCATCGGCTTCGGAATGTCGTCGGCGACGTCGCGGATGCGGGTGCCGTAGCCGCCGCAGAGAATGACGGTTTTCATGATGTAAATCCGATCATTTTTTTTGGATATCCTCGTTCCGGCGTGGATCGAAGCTCTGCATGCTTAATGGTGTTGTCATTTCAAAATATTCGTCACGAATCCGAAGCCCTGCTTTTTGTCGATAGGAAGGTTCCGGAATCTGCGGTAGCCATTGGCGTACGAGATCTTCAAATTCACGTGTGCTGTAGGCAATTCGCCACAATTGACGATCCACATTTTCAAGAATATTAAAACTGATTCCTGCTGACCGTCCCGATACTATAACAGGCACACCGCGGCACACCGCTTCAAGCGCGACACTGGATCCGCCGGTGACCGCCACACGGGCCTCATTCAATATTTCTACGGCCGATCGCTCGTCCCAGTTCACGTGCGCGGAGCGGATCGCCGGACACCGTGTTTCGATCTGTCTGCGCAACCGATCATCGACGGACTGATGCATTTTAACTGCGATGCTCCGAAAATCTGATAGAACGCTTGCATCGGCACCGAACACGCATTCAAGGATTTCCATCGATTCCGGCAGTGAGCTGGTAAGAAAGATGGCAAGGTTACATTCATCTTTCGCCGGGCCCGTATCTCCAAATAGATGCGAATATCGAAGAGCGGGCACCACACTGTAATTGCCGATCTGGTCGTAACGGGCAAATAATTCGGCTGCACGGTTGCCGCAAACCCAATTGAGGCGCGGGGCGGCGCCGGCACGAATTTCTCCTTCGGTTGTAAAGTAATTCACCATTCCCGGGGCGGGAAAATACTGGCGTCCGGCAATTACACGCGTATGTCCGCAGTCTCTTTCGAATCCAAGGCAAAAAGCCTTGTCGAGAGGCTGATTCTCATACCAGTCTACGACGTAGTCAGGCTTCAGGCCGTGTCGCAGCATATTGCGCGGCACCCTCTTCCATATTTGATAGGTGACGGTCTGCAGCGCCGACAGGCGCCACCAGTGCAATGCAAGCGGCGCAATCCGTAGTCCGCAAAATGGCGCGCCGGCAAATGCGGGCGGACGCAGAAAAGTCTTTAATGCATCCCATGCGCCGCAAAGACAATCGGCGATCCCGAGGAATAGTTCTCCCAAGGCAAACAGTGTGTTGCTGTGACGCATGCGTCTATAGGAGCATCGCATTAGGTTTATGGGCACGTGACCGGTGTAAGCCATTAACGCAGTGCGCCATCCCTGTGTCCGGTACCATTCCATCAATCCAGGGGAAAAGCGGTCTCTATAGCGCCCATCCGCGGGCAGATCTTCAGAAAAAAAGAACGTGTCCACCAGTATCTGAGCGTCTTTTAGTTTTTCGCGGTAAGACGGTCCTAGGTGCAATTCGGCTAGTATGCTGCGCAGAAAGATCTGCCATGGCCGGACGAGCCAATGTGCCCACGCCCAACAGGATTGCCTGAATGCTTCGGGCCACCACGCTGCGAAATGTGACCGGCGCTTGCCGCCAAGCGAAACAATCTGGCTGGCGAGAGCCGCACTGCGTGTCACAACAACTACGCTGCGTCCTCCTGCAGCGCTGTCCGAAGCCGCTCGCAGACAGGCCAGATGCAACAGGGTTGGTGTGCAAACCACATCTTTAAAATAAGACGCGGCAAGCCAATAGTGCGGTGGCCGGTCCGCGAGAACTTTATCGATCCAGTCCACATACTCATTGGCCGAGCGTGATATTGCAGCTTGAAGTGCCGCTGGGTCGAGCAAGCGCTGCCTCTCACCATATGCATTTGCCGTACGCGCATAGTCGGCAATGTCATCGTCCGCATAGATCCATTGATCGCGGTCGGCAAGCTGTCCAAGCCGCTGCGGGTGTGCAACTGCTAGCGTCATAACTGCGCTGCCAGCGCGGTTAAGTCGGTGATCGTCCGCGTTTCAGGGGGGAATGGTGAGCCGCCTGCCGTAATGCGGCCAATGAACGCGGTATTGGCGCCGAGCGCGCCCTCCATATCGGCGATGGCATCCCCCACCATTAGCACGCGCGACGGCGCAAGTTTGTGCCGGACGAGGATGTTTTTCAGAATGGCGTCTTTTGTGGTTGGCGAACCGTGGACTGATTTAAAGTAGCGCTGCATGCCGCGGCGTTGCACGATTTCTCGCAATTCCGCATCTGGTGTGCCGGAGGCGACGAATAATGGCAGCCGGTTGTGCCAGGCTTCAAGAAATTCGCGTGCGCCCGCAACATAGGGCGCGGCGACAATCGCCTCCACGACCAAACGGGAAAACCGTGCTGACAGCAGTTCACCTGTTGCCTCGTCATAAGGCAGGCCGATCAGCTCGGTATGGTAATGCCTGAATTTGACGAAACGAGAAATCCCGGAGTGCGCAAGATGATGCGCCACCACTTGCCCCTCGATGTCCGAACCGTATTCCGCGTATAGCGCCGCAAATGCGCGGGTTTTGACGTCGACGGAGTCAACCAGCACGCCGTCGAAATCGAAGACGATTGCGTCAAACAGAACGTTCATTTTCCGGCTTGTTGTCTACCACCAGCCAGTCCCCTTCGGTGTGCTGGTTCTGGTGAGTCGATTCGTGAATCTCGGCAAGGCAGTCGAGGAGGCCCTGGCCGATGTCGACATAGTCATTTGCCACGAGTTTGTGCCCGATTTTCGGATGAAACGCATATGGGGTCATTACGTAGTGGCCGAATCCGGGCCTGTCGTCGAACTCGAGTGATACGCCGCCCGGGATCATTTCAGAAATCATCTTCATGAGATTCTGCACCGCCATTCTCTCCTGACCTGTCAGCACAAGGTGGCGGTTTGCATATTGTTCGTCGAGGATCTGCACGCTCAGCTTTGCCGCATCTGTCACATGAATGTATTCGCGCATAGAATCACCGCCGCCGCTGTAATGGATGCGCCGCTTTTCCAGAGCTTGGCGCAGCAGGCGGTAAATGCCGTTGCGCATGTCTGCGCGGCGGCCGTAGAGGGAGCCGTAGCGCAATATCGTGTAGTTCAGGCTGTAGCGCTCCTGATACGCCTCGATAAAGCGTTCCGACGCCTGCTTGCTTGCCCGATAAAAGGAACCTGTTTCCGAATAGACGTACAAAGTGCTGGCGAAGACGAAACGTTTGACGCCTGCCAGCCGGGCGGCTTCGAGCACATGCATGTTACCGAGAACGTTTAGCTGGACGGTGTCGATAGGCCTGTCTTTCGCGTCATCGAGATCGGCAAGCCCCGCGAAATTGTAGACGTAGGTGCAACCCGCTGCTGCGCGAATTACCGCATCCACGTCACGCAGGTCCCCGAGCACCATTTCTTGACCGGCGCGCAGGTACGGGGATTGCACACGGTCGAAGATGCGAACGTCGTAACCGCCTTCAGACAAGGCATCGGCAACGTGGCTGCCCAGGAAACCGCTACCGCCGTATACCACCACTAGGTTTTTGGCCACTATAAGCCCTCTTTAATTCGCCGACGCGATTGCGGCCGGAATAATGCCAAGCAACTGCAAACCGGAGAGCAGGTTTTGTGCTGCTTCGTGCTCCATCTGGATGCGCGATTCCTTGGCGTACGAACCCATGTGCGCGGTCAGCAGGACTTGAGGCAACGCTCGCAGCGGGCCGTTGTAAGGTTCTTCCTCGAATGTATCGAGTGCGGCGCCGGCAAGATGGCCTGCCTGCAGCGCATCGAGCAGGGCGGCCTCATCAACCAGGCCGCCGCGCGCGACATTTAAAAGAAACGCGCCGCGTTTCATTCGGCCAAACTGGGCGCGACCGATAAAGTGCCGCAATTCCGGAAGGAATGGCAAATGCAGCGAAACCATATCGGATTCGGCGAGCAATCCCTCTAGGTTAACGGCCCGACAATATTCGGGAATGATGACGGACGCCGGGTCATGCACCAGTATCTTTGAGCCGAACGCGTGCGCGAGCTCGGCGACCTTGCGGCCGATGCGGCCGAAACCGACGATCCCAACGGTCTGGAAGGCAAGAAGATTGCCCATCAACTGTTTCCATTTGCCATCGCGCAGATTGCGGTCGGATTGGGATACGCGGCGCAGCAGGTTTAGCATCAATCCGATGGTCAGTTCGGCGACGGCGGATACCGGCGCCCCGGGCGTGTTGTAGACCTTGATGTCGCGCGTGGCGGCAGCGTCGAGGTCAACGCTGTCCAGACCGACACCGCAGCGCGAGATGATCTTCAATGAAGCCGCCGCCTCGATCACGGCACGCGTCAGCGGCTCGACGCCGGCAATCATGCCGACGAATCCGCCGGACAGCAATTCAGAAACTTCGGCCTCGCTTAGCCGGCGGCCATGCGGGTTGAGGACGATTTCGCAGCCCGCCTGCCGAAGGTGCGAGATCGGATCGTTGTTTTCCAGATCGAAAGACGACGTGGTGATGAGAATGCGATTCATGGATACAAAGCTCGTTGCGGCGGCGACCGCCCCTGTTTTGATTCTAACCGAGGGTGTCGCGCCCGCGGGGCTGCAGGCCGTGTCAGGCCCTTTCGAACACGTAGTTATAGACGCCGGGGAACGTGGACTGATTGAGCAGCGGCGATCGCAGTTTGCTGCGTACGCGGAGCCCGCAATTTTCGAGAAGACCAACGATTTCGCGGTCTGCAGCCAGCATCTCGTTGAGTTCGATCAAAACAGACCGCAGGCGCGCGTCGCGCAGCGTTTTCGATGCGCCATCAATGACCGCACGTTCGCTCCCGTCGACGTCAACCTTCAGATGTGTCGGATGCGGCAGGTCAAATTTTTCGATCAGATCGTCTATACGCGCCCCCATCACGCCCTGTTTGAATTCCGGCGCAAAAGGTTGTTTGTTGTAGTCCACCGGCTTGTCGAAATTATGCAAGGCGCCGGCTGCCTCGAACCGGCTTAAATACAGGTGGCTGATGCGCGTGCTGTCACCGACGGCAACATTCAGGGCCGACACTCTCTCCTGGAAAGCGTTGGCATGTATGTTCTGGTTTAAGAGCGCGTAATTTTGCGCTTCCGGTTCAAAGGCGATTACGCGTCCGCCGGTCAGGGCGGTATAGAGCGAATACAGCCCGACGTTTGCGCCGACATCATAGAGCAGCGCGTCGTCGCCGAAACTTTCGATCCAGGCGATGGTGTCCGGTTCCTTGCTCGTCAGTGTTTCGGCTCGCCACAGGGCAAGGAGATTGGGGCAATGAAATTTCAGGCGCCCGCGCGATGTTTCTGCCTCATATATCGGATCGGCCTTGGCCAGAAGTCTGACGTTAAAGCGATTTGCGTGACGGAAAAACCAGGTGAACGGCTGCGCCAGCAGATCGAACAGAGATGATTTGATGCTCATACTTGTGGGAACCGGAAAAGGCGATAGATGATTCAGTCGCCGCCGGCGACCGTGATCAATTCACCATTGATGAATGAGGCGTTGTCGGAGAACAGATAACTGAACGCAGACGCTACCTCTTCGGCTCGGCCGGCGCGCCCGACCGGGATCAATGCTACCCGTTTGGCGACTTCTTCTGCATTGCGGCCGTGTCGGTGCAGGGGCGTGTCGACGAAACCGGCCCTGACGCCGTTAACACGAATCCAGGTTCGCGCCAGCTCGCGCGCCATCCCGCGCATTGCCGTTTCCAGCGCTGCTTTGGCGGCGGCGTAGTGGACGGTTTTGGCGGATCCGCCGTATTTCGGCGAAATGGAACTGAGGTAGACGATGCGCCCCGGCCGCGAAGAATCCATCCGCGCTGCGGCGTCCCGGGCGAGGCAATACGGCGCAATGCAGTGTTCAAACAACGTGCGGTGCCAGTCTTCGGTTGCCAGCTCTGGCCACAGTCGCCATGTAATGGTGCCGCCGCAGAGGGCTATTCCATCTATGCGTCCGGTTCTGGCGACAAATGTGTCTATCAACGCCCGGCAATCCGCCTCGGTTGCAAGCAATGACGGCATGAGTTCCGCCATCGCGCCGCTTTTGCCAATCGGTTCGAGCAGGTCTGAGGCTGCAACAGCATTTTTGCAGTAGTGCAGCCCTAGCAGGACGCCGGGAGTAGCCAGTTGCCTCGCGACAGCGGATCCAATGGTGCCGGATGCGCCGATAATCAGGTAGGAGCGGCTGGTGCGCATTGAACCGGGTCAGGTGACTGTGCAGCGGTTGCAGGGCGATTGCTGCGAACGCCGCTTTTCGAGATGATTGTTCCGCAATTCTCGATAGGGCTTCGAAGTCCAGGCCTGGCTTAAACTGAGGCCGTCCATGTTGCCAAGGCAAAGTGTGGACTTATAGTCGGTATCGCACGGGTTGATTTTGCCGTCCCACCACACAAACATCCGCCTCCACAGATCCGAGCACGGGGTCAGAATATCGTTGGGCACTTGTTGATAAGTGTTTTCCCAAGGGTTGTATTCAACGAACGCGACTTGATCAACCAGACCGCCCCAAAGTTTCTGCATTGAATCGATGTTTTGCGAATCGCTGACTTTTACTCCGGAAACGCGTGTAATCAGATGTGAGCCGGTATATTGAGTCGCCCTTATTCTCTGAAATCGTTCAATATTGGCAAGCACCTTTGAAAGTTTTCCGCCGACCCGCATTTGACTATAAAGTGGTTCCTCGGCCGCATCTGCTGAAAACACCAGCGTTTTGACGCCGCTCTCAAGAATGGCGTGGCACTTTGCTTCGTCAAGCAACGATGCATTAGTGTTCATCTTTAAGTTTAGAAATTTGCCCGGTGTGTAGGCGAGCATGCCGGCGATGTCCGGACACAAAAGCGGTTCCCCTCGAGATGCCAAGGAGATAAATTCAATATTGCCTTCAGCCTGATCAATAATCGCCTTAAATCTATCGAGCGTCATATGGCCCATAAAGCCATTTGACTTGCGAGTAAAAGTTTTATCTGTTTCGTAGCAAAAAACGCAGCGGTAATTGCATATTGAACTGGGTTCGATTTGCAGATATGGCGGATATTCGTCAGTAAGATGTTGCTGCGGGAACATCTCGTACCGATAGCGGTGCACAAGATAGCGGGGCAGCACCTCCGCATCGGGATAAGTATTGATTTCTTCGATGACGCTGGGCCCCAGAGTAAAGCGGGCAGGAACGCGGGCATCAGCCGAAAAAATGTCTTCTATAGCCTGCGCGAAAATTTTCCGGTGTGCGGCAGACATGCGAATAACCAGGTCGTCGCGCGATCTGATTGCCGCAATGCGCTCTCGGGCCGTCTGCGCGGCTTCGGCGTGTTTGTGGCGTAATTCGACGAAACTGTTGTGCTTGCGGTAAGGTTGGCGGGGCTTTTTTTCCATTGGCGCTCTAGTTCGGCGCTGCTTCAATGCCGTGCTTGCGCAGCCAGAATTCGACCATCGGGATTTGCCATTCGTAATCTACATCGCAACCGCCCCATGACCGGATCGGGTGGATTTTTTGCCCCATCCATTTCTGCGGCAACATGCCATTTTCAAGATGGTCGAGGCATTGGGGGCGGACCACCGAAACGCTCATATCCGCAAAGTGCACTTCGCCTTGCGAATCGCGGTCGCAATTAAGAGTGCGCGGATCGCCAAATGTCTCGAATGGAACAAACGGATACAGACAGCCGTCCTCGGCCACTTTGCGTGCGCGCAATGGACTCCACATATTGTAGACGGATGTCGTAACCGCCGAATCAAGGGCGGAATCACCGCGCAATGCTTCGATTCCCTGATCAATTAATGATCCGGTTATTGTTGCTGCATTGGCAAAAAGAAGGACCATCAGTTCAACAGCCTGCCCCTCATCGGCCAGACGTTTTACGATTTCTTTATAACCATGTACGAATACATCTTCTCCCAATGCCTCTTTGGTTGCGAGTTTGGCTGGGCGTTCAATAAATTCGGCGCCGAAGCCACGCCCGATTTCCATAATTTCCGGTGAATCGGTCGATATATATAAGCGCTTGATGTGGAGGGAGCTGCGGGCAGCCATCAGCGGGTAGGCGGCAAGAGGTCTGCCGAGTACGGGATAGACATTCTTGCCCGGGAAGCCCGTGCTTCCGGCGCGACCGATCATTAGTGCACAAATCATTTCAACTGTCCAAAACGGGGAAACATCGGAGATTCTACCATTGCGCTTAGAGCCTAATCCTCCGGGCGGGTCAACGGCCCTTACGTAATGGCACCATTTGGTCAACGCCTGCAAATTGCGGGTTGGCTGGCACGATTTTTACGACTTTTCGCAGCGATTTGGGTTCTACAGTGGGACCATTCCGTTTGCCCCCTCGCACCGCCCAGAAAAAATATTCGGCCAATAATCGAACCGTGCCCGTGACAGATCCACCTTTGCGAAGGGCCATTGCAATCGCAAGCAGCGGGAAGAAATACCTACGTGTTAATGGATTCAACATCAGCGGAGCAAATTTGATGCTGTTGCTGACGTTAAAGTATCCTGAATCACTAACGTAATCGTACTCGGCGGCTGCGGATTTCGAATGTGTTTTTCCGCCAATAAGCGTTCGTATCACTTTTCCCAGACCGCTTTCAGTGCCGCCCTGGCGTCTTTTTTCAAGCCGGTCGCGCAGCACGCCGACGTAATATTGGCAAATTTGGAGAATCGAAAGCCGCTTTTGTTCATGATCGGCAAGATTATTGAAGTCGATTTCCGCGTATATCCAGGGGCGCCACATCAATACCCGCAGCATCGGTAGGCCGGTGTAATTGATGAAATGATCTTCAGAGTAAGCGTCAGTATCGCTAATTCTCAGAAGATATTTTTCCTCTTCTTCGATTGATTTTCCGATATAACCGTGTTCGCGCGCCCATTCATATAGAGGCGTGCCCGGCAATGCCTGCGCATAATTCACGCTGATAAGGTCGCTAGGCGCTTTTCCGGACCAGCGTTGAAGTGAGCCCGACACCTTCTTCAAAAAATCGATGGTTTCGCGGATTGTGTCATCAGTTTCACCCGGCATGCCTAGCACGAGCTGCACAATTGTGTTTAGGCCAGCTTCCGATGCCCATATCAATGCATTAATATTCTGCTCAACTGTTGTGTTCTTTTCCATGATATTCAACATGGTCTGGCTGCCGGATTCGACCCCGTAGTTGGCGGTAACGCAGCCGTTCTTCTTCCAGTGCTTCAGCATCTCTAGACTCACGCTTCGTGCCCGAACACCGGCGCAGCGCCAAGTCACATTTAGCTCGCCGAGCCGACTTACCATTTCGTTTGTGATCTCCGGATCGGCGCCGAAATTTTCATCGCATACATCGATAAATGTGACGTTATATTTTTCTTTGAGCATTTTTATGTGCTCAATGGCCTGGTCTACGGGGCGAGTCCGGAAGCCTTTTTCCCATCTGTGGCAAAAAGTGCAGCGAGCGACACATCCTTTTGTTAAATTGACGGTTGCGAGCCGTTCCCCTGCTTTCTGTGCCCGGCCGTGGCCTTCGAGCCGTTTGTCGATGATTTCAGAAATGAAATAGGGCAGCGATCCGTCAGCCGCAAGGATGTTGTAGTCGGGCCATGGGATTTGACCTGCAGTTGGTTTGGCGCCATAGCCGGTAAAGCAAAAATTGTTGTTTTCATCGAGAAAAGCAATTCCTTTGGTTGCTTTTAACAAAGCATAATCCAGAGGCTTGGTGTAGAGCGCCTTGATAAGATCACGGATCACAAATTCGCCATCGCCCGCGATGCAAAAATCAATCGCGCACTTTCGCATCAGAATTTCCGCGCTTGCCGCGAGATTACCCCCCAGCACGATCGTTGTTTTGGGCGACACTGAACGAATCAGTTTGGACAGATATTTGGTATATGCGTAGGCGGTGGATACAACAGCGCTAATTCCTACGACGTCGAATTGATTCTCACGAAAGTAACGCTCGATCTCGTCGTGTTTGTAACGAAAATAATCTATGTTATAGAAGCTGGCATTTTCGCCAATGGTGCGAAGTGACTGAATAATTGCCATGCTTCCAAAAGGCGGAAAAGTGGTGGGGATGGGGCG
>CAZVDN010000018.1:0-2522 GCA_964625665.1 uncultured Streptomyces sp.
AGTTCGATCCGAAGCGCATCGGCATCATGGCGCTGTCGCTCGGCGGCTATTACGCACCGCGCGCGGCCTCGATGGACCATCGCTTCGCCTGCTGCATCGCCTGGGGCGCGGAGTGGAACTACTGCCAGAAGTGGAAGAACCGCATCGCCAAAATGGAAGGCGGGCAGAAAATTTCACTCTCGGTGCCGACGCTGCATCTGCAATGGGTGTTCGGCGCCAAGGACCGCCCCGAAGCGCTGGTGAAGCTCGAAGGCTTCAACCTCGACGGCGTGATCCAGAAAATGAAATGCCCGTTTCTGCTGGTGCACGGCGAGGGCGACCAGCAGGTGCCGTTCGAGGATGCGCAGGCCGCGATCAACGCCTGCGGCTCGCAAGACAAAACGCTGAAGGTCTTTACGCGCGCCGAAGGCGGCTACCATCATTGCCAGCTCGACAACGTCAGCATCGCCACCGCCTACATGTGGGACTGGCTGGTCGACAAGTTGAAGCCGTGAACGACAGCGCGCGCGGCGTGCGCATCGACAAATGGCTGTGGGCCGCGCGTTTCTACAAGACGCGCAGCCTCGCGCAGACCGCGGTTGGCGGCGGCAAGGTGAGGCTCAACGACGATCGCGTCAAGGTCGCCAAGGAAGTGAAGGTCGGCGACACGCTGACGATTCGCATCGCCGAATACGAATGGGTTGTCGCAGTGACCGCATTGTCAGAGAAACGCGGCTCGGCCGAAGTTGCGCGCACGCTCTACAAGGAAACCGACGACAGCATTGCCAAACGCGTGGCGCAGATCGCCGACCGGCGCGCGCAGGCCGGCGTGTGGGGCGAACGCGAGGGCAAGGGGCGCCCGACCAAGCGCGAGCGGCGCGAGGTCGAGCGTTTTAAACGCGGCGAGTGACTACGCCGCTTTGACGAGCCGCCTTCAAACTACGCAGCTTTGACAAGCCGCGACTGCGGCATCCCCGCCCCGATGTAAACGTTCTGCGGCCCGGGGCCACCGGCCACTGCGACGTAAATTTCCTCGGGCTTGGCTGCGCGCCACACGGTCTTGTCGTCGCCGCGTCCCGCCTTGCGCTCGGTGCTCGAGAACGCTTCGGCGAAATGCGAGATCGGCAAACGCGCGAGTTCCCACAGGCGCTGCTGGATGTCGCGTTTGGTCAGGCCCGCTTCATGCAGCGACTGCGCGTGGTTGACGCCGAGCAGCAAGAGCACACCGTCGCCGCCGCCGTACATCGGCGGCATGTTGGTGGCGATCTGGCGCAGGATTTCTTCGGGGCCCACGCCTTCGCCGCCGGAGATGTTGCAGAAGTTCGAGGCCTTGAACGCTGTCACCACGCTTTCGTCCTTTTTGAAACCGCGATCGACGTGAAACGGCGTCCAGGGATTTTCTGCTTCGTTCTCGGCGCAGATGTACGAATACCGCAGCGGCGAACCGAAACTCGTTTTCGAATAGACGCCGGGCAGCGCGCCGCCGACGTTGATCAGCGTCAGGCGCACGGCGCGGCCGATGGTCGAGTTGGCGCGCCAGCCAGGGCCGAGGCAGCCGGTGCCGTAGTTGATTTCGAGTTTGTCGCGCACCGGCCCGTTGACGAGGAAAAACGGCGTCATCGGGTTGGTCGTCACCTGCATGAGTTCGAGCGGGTAGGTCGGGTCGCTGATGCCTTCGATGGCGGCGATCACCACCGGCATGTACTCGGCCTTGCAGCCGGCCATCACGGCGTTCACCGCAATCGCTTCGACCGTGGCCTGGCCCTTGCGCGGCGGCAGCGAGGCGATCAGGTCGTCCGCCTTGCGGCCGGACGCAGCGACGAATTTCTTCACTGCCTCGGCGGTGGCCGGAATGATCGGCAACCCGTCGGTCCAGCCCTGTTCGTAGGCGTATTCGTAACCGCGCGTAAGGAGTTCGGCGATCGAGTCGCCTTCTAGTTTGACTTCGGCTTGTGTCATGTGCCCCCCTTACACCGGCACCGAAGAGCGCGGCACGCCCTGCGGATTGAGTTGTTTGACCAGATGCGCCGTGCGTTTTTCGATTTCGGCGGGCGGCAGCGTCAGGCCATCGACCACGCTCTGGAACATCGCCTCGGCGCGCGCGCGCAGGGCGTCGTGCTCGAGTTGGCGGATCGGGTTGGGCGTCTCGGCAATGACGACGTAGGGGAAATCCTGGGTGGCCGACATGCGGCGCGCGAACTTCGAGAAGGTATCGGTGACGATCATCACCGCCGGAATGCCGCGCAGTTCGAGAGCAGGTGTGACGTGGCTACACCACGTCGTGCACGACCCTCAATCGCCGCTGGCGACAAGCGCGACGTCGACGCGCCCGACCATCGAGTCGAGCTGTTCCTGCATCGGGTCGAGCAGTTTGCCGGCGCGCAACGGCAGTTCGCGCATCGGCTGGGCCATTTCTACGGCCTTCAACTTGTAGCGTTCCTGCAGCAACTCGCCGAGCGATTTCAGAATGTGAATCGCCGACGGGCGCCAGTTCGGCAGCAGACCGAGCACCTTGCCGTCCAGCGTGGACGGGCGCGGCGCCA
>CAZVDN010000018.1:2532-23792 GCA_964625665.1 uncultured Streptomyces sp.
GTTGCTCGCGCTGGTGATTTCATCAAGATAGACCGCCAGCGGCGAGACCATCTTCAGTTCGAG
The DNA here is from genome assembly GCA_964625665.1 of uncultured Streptomyces sp. Taxonomy (GTDB): domain Bacteria; phylum Pseudomonadota; class Gammaproteobacteria; order Burkholderiales; family SG8-41; genus PALSA-1004. The sequence goes on from CAZVDN010000018.1 coordinate 2,596, forward strand.
GGCAGACATGGATTTCTCCTCACAAGTGGAGCCGCCATCGTGGGTGGCGGCCGCTATTTAGTCAAGACATGGGATAACATACTGCCATGCATAAAACACATAGCAGTGGACGGCGGGGTAACGAATGGCGCTGAACCTCGAACAGATCGAGGCGGTGGCGGCAATCGTGCGCGCCGGCTTCAATATCTCCGCGGCCGCCGCGGCGCTCGACCGTTCGCAGCCGACACTCAGCCGGCAGATCCAGGACCTGGAACGCACGCTCGGCGTGCGGGTGTTCGCACGCACGCGCAACAAGGTGGCAGGCCTCACGCCCAAGGGCGAAGAGATCCTGCGCATCGGCCAGCGCCTGCTGCGCGAAGCGAAAAACCTCGCCGAAGTCGGCCGTGCCGACGCCGTCGAGGACAGCGGCGAACTCAAGATCGCCACCACGCACCTGCATGCGCGTTACCTGCTGCCGCGCGTGATGAAGACCTTCGCGGCGCGTTTTCCCGGCGTCATGCTGACGCTGCGCCAGGGCGATCCGCTGCGCTGCTGCGAACTGGTCGCCGAGGGGGAGGCCGACATCGGCATCACGACCGTCGGTGAAAAAAATTCCGCCGACATCGTCACCATTCCCGCTTATCGCGTGGCGCGTTGCGTGATCGCGCCGCGCGGCCATCCGCTGGCGCGCGAAAAAAACCTCACGCTGAAAAAAATCGCTGCCTTTCCGCTGGTGGCTTACTCAGCGCCCTACAGCGGCCGGCGCATCGTCGATGAGGCCTTCGCGCGCGCCGGCCTGAAGCCGCGCATCGTCTGCAGCGCGATCGATGCCGATGTCAGCAAAACCTATGTCGAAATCGGCATGGGCATCGCGGTGCTCGCCGCGATTGCCGTCGATCCGGCGCGCGACCGCGGGCTGGTGGCGATCGACGCCGGCCAATTGTTCAAGCCCAGCGTGCTTAACCTCGTGGTGCGCCGCCACGCCTACCTCAGCCGCCAGGCGCTGGAGTTCATCCGGCTGTTTGCGCCGCATATCAGTGCGGCGTTGATCCGCAAGGCCCTGGAGGGCGGCGAGCTAGACCGTGCCCAGCTCGCGCGCGAAGCGCCGCTGGCGCTGGCGCGCTGAGTAGGTCAAAATTGATCTGGCGCAATAATTTGCTGCAATACCGGTCTATCATGAGATTGAACCAATCCGGTCTGATGGCGGTCTGTTTGAGCATGAAGCGCGTCTTGATCCTTCTGATGCTGGCGTTTTACACGGCCTCGGCGTTTGCCGCGGTGCCGTGGTTGCCGGCGCGCGCCATGCCCCATGACGGCGGCGCTGCCACCGTGACCGAACACCATGATTGCGACGAAACCAGTGCGGGCGTCGTCGCCGCCGCGGCAGTCGATCAGGACGAAAGCTGCCCCGATTGCACGCGCGGATTTTCGCCTTGTTGCACCGGAATGTTTGCATTGACCACCGGCGCCGATTGGCTGCCGCCGCCCCTTGCGGTCGCCGATCGCACACCCCACGTCACGACCCTGCAGCCCGCCAGCCGCGGCGAATCGATTTACCGACCGCCGCGCGCCTGATTTCTCTCCCGCAGTGAAAAGCGCCCCTGCGTGTGCAACGCCGCACGCAAATTCGGGCCTCAATATTCAGTCGCGCGCATGCATCGTTGCTGCGCGCGCGGAGAAATCGGAGAACTGCAATGTCTATGACTCATTACATGGAACTGCTGGCCGTCAATCAGCCATGGAACCTTTTGATTTTCATGGCGGGGCCTGTGGTGCTTGCTGAAACGCTGGCGATCACCGAGCTTTATCTGTTGTTCACGCGCAAGATGGACGGCGCCGTGCGCCAGTTGAACCGCGCCGCCGGCATCATCGTCGGCATTTATTTTGCCGGCATCATTGTGTATCTGATGGTCAACGCCGTGGTGCCGATCACGCGCGCCGGCGAATGGCGGACGATCATTGACGTCATCGCCGTCGGTTCCTATCTGCTCGCCGGCCTGCCGCTGATCTGGATCGCCCTGCAGGAAGTCGGCATCATCAATGCCGGCGCCAGCGAAATGGACAAACTGCGCGTGCATGCGATCTGTGTCGCGATCTTTCTGGTGGTCGGCCACATCGCCATGATTTTCGGCATGCTCGATCCGGCTATCCTCGGCTTCTCACCGCCGGCGGCGATGGAGATGCAGCACTCGCATTGATCGCAGCGCAGCCGTTTCATCGCCGGAGGAATCTATGCTAAAACCCCAGCGATGAAGCGGCTTCTCATTGTCTACCACACGCTCACCGGCGGCACGCGCCAGATGGGCGAAGCAGCCGCCGATGGCGCTCGCGGTGAAGCCGGCGTCAACGTCATTCTTAAACACGCTGCAGAAGCGGGCGGCGAGGATCTGCTTGCCGCCGACGGTTATATTTTTGCCACACCGGAAAATCTTGCTTCAATGTCGGGCGTGATGAAGGATTTTTTCGACCGCAGCTACTACGCCGCGCTCGAGCGCATCAACGCGCGGCCCTATGCCACGCTGATCTGCGCCGGCAGCGACGGCGCAAACGCTGCGCGCCAGATCGCCCGCATCGCCACCGGCTGGCGGCTGAAGGCGATGGCTGAACCCTTGATCGTCTGCACCAAAGCGCAGACGCCGGAGGCGATTCTTGCGCCGAAGATAATTTCGCTTGCGGAATTGCAGCGCTGCAGCGAAACCGGCGCTGCACTGGCGGCCGGATTGGCGATGGGGATTTACTAGTTTCGGATTTCGCCGGCGCTAGCGGGCAGCCAGTTCGCGCTGCAGAAAAGCGACGATCCTGCCATAGGCATCGGCCGCGGCCGGCGTTTCCGGCCGGAAAATGAAAAACCCTTCGCCTTCGCCTTCGTAGAGCTGCAGATCAAGGCGGCCGCCGGCCTTGCGATAGGCGGCGACGAAGCGGTCGAGGTTCGGCCGCGGATGCGCGACGTCGGCCGTGCCCTGCAGATAGAGCACGGGCGGCAGCGCGGTTTTTTCCCCGCGTTCCATGATGCGCGCCGGGCTGCCTTCGGCCATGGCGTCTTCGGTTTGCCAGTAGCGGTCGTGATCGGGCAGCACGCGATCGACCAGCGGCGGATAAGGCTGGCCGCCGGCTTTGAGTTTTTTTGCATATTCATAACGGCCGAGCGGATCGATCACCGGCCAGTAGATGACCGCGCAGTTGACGCTCGCATCGATGCCGGGGGCATCGGCGATCGGCAGTGCGGTGTAACGCGGGTCGTGCGGGCGCAATGCAACCAGCATGGCCTGATGGCCGCCACTCGAACTGCCCATGATGGCGACGCGTTCGGCATCGATGTTGAAGCGCGCGGCCTGCGCCTTGAACCAGCGGATGGCGAAATTGATGTCGGCGATCGAGGCGGGGTAGGCCGCGTCGGGCGGCATGCGGAAATCGAGGGCGGCGACGACCACACCGCTTTTGGCGACGACCTCGTGCAGCACTGCATCCTGCAGGCGGTCGGAGCGGCACCACGCGCCGCCATGGATTTCCACCGCCAGCGGAAACGGCCCGGTGCCGCGCGGCTTGTAGACGCGCGCCAGCAGCGGCTTGTCGCCGTGGCGGATGTATTCGACGTCCTCGATGTCGATTTCGAAGGCGGTGCGGGTTGTGGTGTCCATGGCTGTTGTTCCGTATTGGTGTGCGGGGATTGCGGCCAGCAGGCCGGACTTTCCTGGTCAGCCCGAACTGTCCGTTGCGCGTCGCCCGCGCGCGGGCGCGCAATGGATTATTTTGCCTGTTGTTGCGCCAACCATTCAATCACGGCGTTGATCATCTCATCCTCTTTCCGGACAAACAGATGGTCGGCGCCGTCGATGCGGACCTGGCGGTAATGCGTCGAAACCAGTTCGGCTCTTTCGTCGGCAAAGCCGACATCCGTTTCATCATCTCCGGCGACGACATCGATGACCGGCAGATGCGGATTTTTCTGCAGTATGGTTTTTATGTTGCAGTACGAGCTGAGCGAATAGGCCGTGCCTTTCTGGCACTCGCCGCCGCCGTAGATGGCGATGCCGATATAGCCGCGCAGACCCGGTGCCGGGCTTCTGGACAGATATGCGGTGGTCAGCTGGGTGCCGAGACTGTGCCCCATGATGTAGATCTGCGTCACGCCCTTTTCCCGGGCAAGAAAGGTGATCGCGGCAGTGAACCGCTGGAACGCGGCGGGGAAATTGACGACCCCCTCCGGGGCGCTGCGGGTGATGCGCGGCTCCGGATAGTTGAGCGACAGCGTGTGATAGCCGAGCTGCTTGTGAATGGCGAGGCGCAACGGGTTTACCACCGGCGAGCGCGCGTTGCCGCGGGCGAAACGGCCGTGCACCAGAATGACACCGACCTTTGATGTTCCGCCGTCGAGATAGGCGCCGTCCGGCGGTTTGGCCCATGCAATGCCCCCCGCTACGGACATGGCACACACCAGAACGATCAATGCGGCACGTTTCAGCATCGTTGAAAAGAATAGATGATCAGCGCCGGATTTTAATCTAGTGCGCCGCCCCGCCCCCCGGCGCCTTCGACGGCAACGGAAAATCCTGCGTCACCGGTATCTCCACCACCGCCGGCCCGCCGTAATCGAAGGCGGCTTTGACGGCGGCGGCGATGTCCTGCGGTCGTTCGGCATAGAAACCTTTCGCGCCGAAGACTTCGGCAGCCTTGTCGAAGCGCGGGTTGTCGAGATCGACGGCGACGTATTTCGAATTCCAGAAGCGCAGCTGCTGCGCTTTCTCCGAACCGTGGCAGCCGTTGTTGAGCACGATGCTGACGTGCGGGATTTTGAAACGCACGGCGGTGTTGAGTTCCTGAATGCTGTACATGAAACCGCCGTCACCCTGAATGCTCATGGCGGGGCGGTCGGGGCGGCCGAGTTTGGTACCGAGGCCGACGCAAAGGCCCATGCCGAGTCCGCCGTGGCCGGCGTAATTGAACACCGAGCGGGGCAGATCGTAGCTGAAGCGGTCGTAGGCGAGGCCCGGGCAGATGCCGGCGTCGATGGTGACCATGCAATCCTTCGGCAGCGCCTTGTTGATTTCGGGATAGGCGCGTTGCGGCTTCATCGGTTCGCCGGTGACGCTGGTTAGACTGGCTTCAGCGGCGAGGCGCGCCCTGCGTTTTTCTTTGTGCTGGGCGATTTCGGCCAGCCAGGCCGGTTTGGCGTTTTTGCCGCCTGCGCGCAGCGCTTCTAGCAGTTGCTGCGCGACGGCTTTGGCATCGCCGACGATGCCGACTTCGACGGCGAAGTTGCGGCCGACTTCGGCGCTGTCGATATCGACCTGAATGATTTTTGCTGCGGGATTGAGAATGCTGTAGTTCCACGCGGTGGTCGATTGGCTCAAGCGCGAACCGAGGGCGAGCACGACGTCGGCGTGATGGATCGCGTCGTGGGCTTCGGGGGCGCCGCGCCAGCCGGGCATGCCGATGAACAGCGGATGGCTGTTCGGCAGCGAGTCGCTGTGGCCGTAGGAGGGAATCAGCGCCATGTCGAGATGCTCGGCGAGTTTCACCGCATCGCCTGCGGCATCGCTGTCGATGACGCCGCCGCCGCCGATCAGCAGCGGGCGTTCGGCTTTCGCCAGCAGCGCTGCGGCGCGCGCGATGGCGTCGCGATCGCCCTGCACGCGGCCTTCGGTGGCGCGGTACGATGCAGGGGCGCGCCCCTGATAGTCGATGGTTTTGAAATCGAGCAGGTCGCGCGGAATGTTGAGCATTACCGGCCCGCGTTTGCCCGACAGCGCCGTGCGAAAGGCGTTGTGGATCGCTTCGGGCACGCGCTCGGTGGTCTGCACGTGCTGCGCCATTCGGGTAATCGGTTTGAACAGATTGACCAGATCGAAGGCCTGATTGCCGTCGCGGTCGATCAGTTCGCGCGGCACGTCGCCGGCCAGCACGATGACCGGTGCGCGGCCCTTCCAGGCGAGCGCAATGCCGGTGATCAGATTGATGGTGCCGGGGCCCGAGGTGGTGAGGCAGACGGCCGGCTTGCCCGAGGCGCGGGCATAGCCGTAGGCCATGAAGGCGGCATTCTGCTCGTGGCGCGTATCGACGAAGCGGATGTCGCTGCGGCCGTGCAGTTCGGTGACGATGTTGTTGGTGGTGGTGCCACAGATGCCGAAAATGTGATCGACGCCTTCGGCGCGCAGCATTTCAATGACGGCCTGACCGGCGCTCATGGTTGCCATGCGGTGCTCCTCGCGAATCCGATTGTTTTTGTGGCCGGCGACGGGCGCCGCAGCGGCACTCCATGGAGTATAACCGTGCCGCTTCAATGCGGAGTAAAGTAGCGGCATACCATTTGAAGGGGGTTCACCATGCACGATTTTCGCTGGCCGGCGCTGGTTACACTGGGCGCGGTGGTGCTGATGTTCGTGATGGCGGCGAATGTCGGCCGCGCGCGCGGCAGGTACGGCATTCCTGCGCCGGCCACCAGCGGCAACCCGGATTTCGAACGCGTTTTCCGCGTGCAGATGAACACCCTGGAGAACGCCATGATGTTTTTGCCGGCGCTGTGGGTGTTCGCCGCTTTTATCAGTGAAGTATGGGCGGCCGGCATCGGCGTGACCTGGCTGGTTGCGCGCGTCTGGTATGCGATGTCGTATCAAAAAGCCGCTGCGCTGCGCGGCCCGGCCTTCGTGCTCTCAATGCTCTGCGTGACCGTGCTGACGCTCGGCGGCGCCTGGGGCATCATCCGGTCAGTCTTATGAAAAAGGCCACTCTTTTTGCCGCGGCGCTGCTGGCCGCCTGGGCAGTCAGTGCCACGGCACAGGTGCCGCCGACGACCAGTGAAGTGTCGCAATATCGCGGCCTGCTCGCGGCTGCGGCCACCGGCGATGTTGTCGAGATCAAAAAACTCGTTGATGCCGGCGGTGACGTCAACATGCGCGACAGCTACGGCCGCACGCCGCTGCATGTGGCGACCTACAGGAAAAACCGCGACGCCATCACCGCGCTGGTCAAGGCCGGTGCCGACATCAATGCGAAGGAAAGCGACCGTTACGACGCGGTGACCATCGCATCGGTGGCTGACGACGTCGGCACACTGCGCATGCTGTTGCAGCTCGGGGCGAGCGCCAAGCAGACGACCAGCCGTTATGACGGCACGGCGCTGATTGCGGCCGCGCACCTCGGCCACGATCTGGTGGTCAAGATGCTGATCGATGCCGGCGCGCCGCTCGACCACGTCAACAATCTCGGCTGGACCGCGCTGATTGAATCCATCGTGCTCGGCAACGGCGGCCCGCGCCATATCGAAACGCTGCGCGCGCTGGTGCATGCCGGCGCAAACGTCAACATCGCCGACCGCAACGGGCAATCGCCGCTCGCGCTGGCAAAGTCACGGCGCTACGCGACGATGGTGCAGATACTGGAAAAGGCCGGCGCCAAATAGCGCAAAAAAATGCCGGGCCCTTGCGGGCCCGGCAGAGGCGAGGAAACGACTGACGCGCTGCCTGCGCCGGTCTAGCTGCGGAAGCCGGGACCGCGGCCCATGAAGCCCGGGCCACCCATGCCGCCGTGCCCGCCCATCGGCCCGCGCGCCAGCAGGTCGTCGGCGGTTTTTTTCTGTTCCGGCGTCAGCGCCGCATACAGATCCTTCACCGCCGCAGTCATGGTTTCCATGGCGGCGATGTGCTGTTTGGCGGCTTCAGTGCGTTTAGCCAGGCGTTCGGGTGCAGGCACATCTTTCGCGGTCATGTCGGCGAACATTTTTTCGCGTTGCGCCGGCATCGATTCAGCCTGTTTGCCGGCCGCGGCGGCGAATTTTTCCCAGGCGCCTTCCTGATCGCGGGTGATCTTGAGTTCGACCTTGAGCGCAGCCAGATGGCCCGCTGCCATGGCCGCCGGATTGCCGGTGCCGAATCCGCCGTGGACGCGGCTCATCATGCCCGGCCCGCGACCGGCGCCGGGACCCATGCCGTTACGCGGACCGTATCCGCTGCCGGCAGCGGCATTGCCGCAATCGCCCCAGCCCGCGCGCGGCGCGGCATTGTCGGCGGCATAGACCGAAGTTGCGGCAAGCGCTGCCGCGGCGACTGCACCGGCGAGAAGTTTGCGTGTGCTGATCATGTTGGATCTCCATTGGTTGATTGAGGACCTGTTCCTGGTCCGGGCGGTTCGCGGTCGGGTTGACCGTGAAAACGGCCGGCGCTCAAGACAGCTTCATTCAACCACTGCGGTGTAACTGCAGCATGTCAGGCAAGCGCTTTTTTGTATCGCTGCCTTGCGGCGGCCGGCCTTGTTACACTGCGATACAAATCTCTGTCCGGCGCGGGGGCCGTCGCGGTATATAGACCTTATGGACACGCAGGACCATGTGCTGGTCGTCGACGATGACGCGGAAATCCGCGGCTTGCTGCACGACTATCTGAAAAAAAACGGCTACCGCGTGAGCGCCGTCGCCGACGGCCGCGCGATGTGGGCGGCATTCGAAGCGGCGCGCCCCGACATCGTCGTGCTCGACGTGATGATGCCCGGCGACGACGGGCTCACCCTGTGCCGCGACCTGCGCGCTCGCTCGCAGGTGCCGATCATCATGCTGACCGCGCGCGGCGAGGAGACCGACCGCATCGTCGGCCTCGAGATGGGGGCTGACGACTATCTGCCGAAGCCGTTCAATCCGCGCGAGTTGCTGGCGCGCATCAAAAGCATTCTGCGCCGCACGCGCACGCTGCCGGAAAACCTGCAGCCGGACGAGGCGCGGCGTTTGCAGTTCGCCGGCTGGGCGCTCGACACGGCGACGCGCAATCTGCATTCGCCGGCCGGCGTGGTGGTGGCGTTGAGCGGCACCGAGTTCCGCCTGCTGCGGATTTTTCTGGCCCACCCGAACCGCGTGCTGACGCGTGACCAGCTGATAGATCTGATGCTGTCGCGCGATGCCACGCCGTTCGACCGCAGCATCGACGTGCAGGTCAGCCGTCTGCGTCACCGCTTGAACGACGACGCCGCACAACCGGCGATCATCAAGACGGTGCGCGGCCAGGGGTATGTGCTGGCCGCCGAAGTGGCGGTTGAAACATGAAACGCTTTCTGCCGCGCACATTGTTTGCCCGCATGGTGATGGTGCTGCTGGCCGGGTTGATCGTCGCGCAGTTTCTCAGCTTTGCCGTGCACTGGCGCGAGCGCGGCGAATTCGTCATGCGCACCGCGGGCCTGAATTCCGCCGAACGCGTGGCTGAAATCATCAAGCTGCTCGATGCCACGCCGCGTGAGGAACGCGCGCGCATCGTCGGCGTGCTGAGTTCGCCGCCGCTGCGCATCGTGCTGGCGGCCGGCGCGGGCGAGGTGGAAACGGCGCCTGAACAGGCTGCCGATGCTGCGCAGTACGAGGCACTGCTGAAAGAGGCGCTCGGCGACGGGTTCCCGCTCAAGGTCGGCGTCACTGCCGCGCTGCGCCGCGGCGGGCCCGGTTTCGGCATGATGCATGGTTTTGACAAGGGCGGCGGCATGGCCGGCGGCGGGCGCCGGCCGTTTGCGGTGTTGTCGTTCGTCGTGCAGACTCAATTGCATGACGGCACGCCGGTCACGCTCGATGCGCGCCGGCCGCAGGACGCGCCCGACTGGCCGCTGCGTCTGCTGATCAGCCTCGTCGTGCTGCTGGCCGTGGTGTGCGCAGTAACGCTGCTGGCAGCGCGCTGGGTCACGCGCCCGCTCAAAACACTGGCTGCCGCCGCGGAAGAGCTCGGCAACGATCTCAAGCGTCCGCCGCTCGACGAGGGCGGCCCGCTGGAAGTCAGCCGCGCGGCGCGCGCCTTCAATGCCATGCAGGCCAAACTCGCCGCGCTGATCAGCGACCGCACGCGGATGTTTTCGGCGATGTCGCATGATCTGAAAACGCCGATTACCCGCTTGCGGCTGCGCACCGAACTGCTTGACGACCCGGTGCTGCGAGAAAAATTCGCGCAGGACTTGAAGGAAATGGAAGACATGGTCGGCGCCGCGCTCGATCTCATGCGCGGCCTCGACAGCAGCGAGCCGGCGCAACCGGTCGATATCATGGCGCTGGCCGAAAGCATTGCCGCCGATGCGCGCGAGGTCGGCGGCACGGTCGAGATTGCCGGCGCGGCGGCCGCGCCCTTCATCGGCCATGCGCAGGCGCTCAAACGCTGCCTGACCAATCTGGTGGATAACGCAGTGAAGTACGGCAACCGCGCGACCATCGTGATTGAAGACAGTGCTCAGAACTTGATCATCCGCGTGCGTGATGCCGGGCCCGGCCTTGCCGAGGCTGAGCTGGAACGCGTCTTCGAACCGTTTTATCGCGTCGAGGCCTCGCGCAACCGCGCGACCGGCGGCAACGGACTCGGGCTTACTATCGCGCGCAACGCGGCGCGCGCGCACGGCGGCGACCTCGTTGTGCAGAACCGCCCCGAGGGCGGGCTCGAAGCGCTGCTGACGCTGCCGCGTCGCGGCTGAAATCTGCTGCTAGCTTTCGCGTTGCGCCAGCAGTGTGCCCCAGTTCTTCGGCAATTCGATTTTGTGGCCGACCGGAAATCCGAGGAAGGCGTTGTGCGCGAAGATGTAGGCGTTGTTGCGCATCGGGTCGCCGCCCACCGCGATCATGAAGTCTTCCGGTTTCCAGACGATGGGCACCATGCGGTTCGGATCGTCGGATTCATAGAACACCTTGGGAATGCGGCCGTTGACGACGTCGTCTTTGAGGTCCCAGACGCCGCGGATGTTCCAGTCGCGCAACTGGCGCTCGAAGACCCAGGCCGGCATGCGCGCGTGTTCGAACAGGAATTTCTTTACATCGAGCTTCGACCAGCCGGCTTTGGCGATCGCCTCGGCGATGATCGGGCTCAGCACGGCGAGCGGCCGCAGCGTGCCGTGACCGTGGCTGGTGGTGAAGGTGATCTGCCAGTTGTTGAAGCGCAGCAGCGAATCGGCGATGTAGGGCAGAAGTTGTTCGGGCGTGCTGCCGGACACCGAAGACAGTGAGCCGCCGCCGGTAAACCGTGAGATCGTTACCGTATTGTCGCCGGCCTTGAAGCCCATTTCCTGACCGGTGGTTTGCCAGCCGATCTGTTGCAGCACGTCGTCGTTTTCGGCGAGCACCACGCGCCAGGTGTTGCCGAAAGTCGCCTTGTCGGTCTTGTGCAGCAGGAAACCGGCAACGTTGCGCAGGTACAGCCGGAAGAAGCGGCCGATCGAGGTGTTCGGCTGAAAGCCGTCACGCAGCGCGCCCTGCGTGTAATTGAAATCGAGTTCCTTGATGATCGGGCCGTTGAGGATGATCAGCGTGTCGCCGCCGGGCGTGTTGCCGCTGTGCTCGACCGCATACTTCGGATCGGCCATCGCCTCGATTAGCGCGACGAGGACCGGCATGTATTCAGGACGGCAACCGGCCATCACGCCATTGACCGCGACGCTCCAGACGGTGGCGGCGCGGCGGTCCGGCAGCAGCACGCCGAGCACCTCGTCAGGGCTGCGGTCGGTGAAGCGCAGAAATTCCCCGACCGCTTCCCGGGTCGGCGGCACGATCGGCAGGCCGTCCGAATATTCGTGTTTGATGAAATATTGGTTGACGGCATTGAAGCCGCCGCGCACGACGATGTCGCGCGCGCCCGGTTCGCCGCTGCTGCCCTTGGCGGCCGGCATCACCGTCAGGTTCTGGATCACCTGTTCGGCGGTGACGCCGATGACGTCACGCCGCAGCTCTTCCTTGCTCTTGGTGCCGATGTGGCCAGGCACCAGGGCCAGCGTGATATTGGGCATGCCCAGACCGATCGAAGTCGCGGCGGCCTGTTTCATGAAGCCTTCGCAGGTCAGCGACGACGACGGATAGCCGGCGGCTTCGCATGCTGCACTGGCCCGCAACACGGCGGGCGTGCAACTGCCTCAACAGGCCATGCCGGAGATGACGGCGTCCACCCCCAGCTCTTTGAAGCGCGCAGGCAATGCGGCGAGCGCTTCTTTTTCATCGTCGGCATGTGTGCTGCCGAATTCGCGCCAGCTGACGAACTTGATGCCGGGATAACGGCGTTTGAGTTCTTCCTCGAGCAGGGCAAACACTTCGTCGCCCTTGAACAGATAATCCCAGAGCTGGGCGACGGTCTTGCCTTCGAGCGTGTCGAGGCGCGGCGCCAGGGCGCGCGTTTTCTGCTGGCGCGCGCCGCGCGGCCAGTAGGCTTCGTAGTAGCCGTCGTTGTTCTGTTGCGCCATGGCTGCCTCCGGTTTTATTGTTTGACCATGCCGAGTTCACCCAGCACGTCTTTGAGTATGGTGTGCTGCGACTTCAGGTATTTGCCGAGCTCGGCACTGTTCATGTAGTCCTCGTCCCACTGGTTTTTCTCCAGCGCTTCTTTCCACGCCGGTGTTTTCACCATGCGCTGGAACACGCCGTCCCAGTAGCGGATCTGGTCGGCCGACATGTTTTTCGGCCCGATCACGCTGCGCGGCACATCGAAGACCACATCGACGCCCTGTTCCTTCAGCGTCGGCACGACGGCCAGCGGGCCGCCGAGACGGCGCGGCGAGGCGACACCGGCGATGCGGATCTTTTTGGTTTCGAGCAGTTGCAGGAAGGCGCCGGGCGTGGCCGAGGCGACATCGACGTGGCCGCCCATCAGTGCGGTCATCGCATCGGCCGATGAACCGAAGACCACGATCTTCAATTTGCGGCTGTCGGCGCCGACGGCCCGCGCGATGAGTGCGGCGGCGATGTGATAGGCATTGCCGCGTGCAGCGGCCAGCGCGATGCTGACCGAGCCGGCGTCGGCCTTGATGCGCGCGGCCAGATCGCGGCCGTTGGCGATCGGCGAATCGGCGCGCACCATGAAGGCGATCGGTTCGGTGATCAGATTGGCGACCGGCGTAAAGGCAAAGTAATCGACGCTGATCTGGCCGGTGAGCAGGGCCGAGAGCGGTGTCGAGGTCTGGATCATCAGATGCTGGCCGTCGCCGTTGAATTGCGCGAGGTAGTTGAGCGCCACGCCGTAGCTGCCGCCGGACTTGTTGACCACCGACATCGGCGCATCGACGAGTTTCGAATTCTGCATGATCATCTGCAGCGTGCGCGCGGTATTGTCGACGCCGCTGCCGGGGCCGGTCGGCACGATCCATTCGACGTTGCGTTCCGGCTTCCAGTCGGCCGCATACGCGTCAGGGGCAATCGTCAGGGGGGAGGCAATGCCGAACAATGCTCCGAGGGCGGCGCCGGCGGCGCGCAGGGCGGGAACCAAAGATTTCAAGGCGATCTCCAAAAAACCACGCGGCGTGCAGGGGCACGCCGCCGTCCGATTATACGATTGCGCGCGAACCGGTATTGACGGGCGATTTCCGCTATATTGGCGGCCGGTCAACCAAGGAGCGGTGCACATGAACATGACTCTCGGTGCAGCAGGCGGAATCGCGCTGATGCTGGTCGCGGCATCGCCGGTGCTGGCGCAGGACGGCTACCCCAATCGCCCGATCCGTCTGGTCACGCCGGCGGCACCGGGCGGCACCACGGACATTCTGGCGCGCCTCGTCGGTGCCAAACTCACCGACGCGCTCAAACAACAGGTGATCGTCGACAACCGCGCCAGCGCCTCGGGCGTGGTTGCCGCGGAAATTGTCGCCAATTCGCCGCCCGACGGTTACACGCTGTTCGTGCCTTATCACCAGCACACCGTGAATGCGGCGCTCAATCCCAAGCTGCCCTACCACGCGGTGGACAGCTTCACGCCGATCACGCAATTGACTGCGGCCGGTTTGATGCTGGTGGTGAATCCCTCGTCACCGGTGAAGACGGTGAAGGAATTCGTCGAATGGACGAAGAGCTACAAGGGCGCGCTGAATTTCGGTTCGGCCGGGCTCGGCAGCGGCGGCCATCTGGCCGGCGAACTTTATAACGTGACGGTCGGCGTCAAGGCGCAGCACATTCCCTACAAAGGGTCAGGGCCTGCGCTGATTGATCTGGTCGCCGGACAGTATCACTACAATTTTGCCGGCATCCAGGCGGCGCAGACGCTGGTGCGCGGCGGCAAGCTGCGCGGCCTCGCGGTGACCAATCCGAAACGCATCGCGGCGATACCGGACATGCCGGCGATGGCCGAAGTGCTGCCGGGCTTCGAGCTGGTCGGCTGGTACGGGTTCGCTGCGCCCGCCAAACTGCCCAAACCCATCCTTGCGCGTCTGCATGCCGAGGTGGTCAAGATCATGCAGGCGCCGGACATCCGCGATCGCATTCTGGCCGATGGCTCGGAGGTCGCCGTCAACAGCCCCGAGGATTTCCGCAAATACATGCATGCGGACCTTGCCAAATGGGCGAAGCTGGTCAAAGAAAGCGGCGCGAAGCTCGAATGAGCGTCAGGCGTGAGGAGAAAGGCGTGAGGAGAACGGCACGACGGGTTGTTGAGGCGTTGGTTTTTTGCGCGGCGGTCGCCGTCCCCCTGCTCGCGCAGGCGCAATCGAATTATCCGAACCGGCCGATCCGGCTGATCACGCCGGCCGCACCGGGCGGCACCACCGATATCCTCGCGCGGCTGTTCGGCGCGCGCATGTCGGAAAACTTCAAGCAGCAGGTTGTCGTCGATAACCGCGCCAGCGCTTCGGGCGTGAACGCCGCGGAAATTGTCGCCCGCGCCCCGGCCGACGGTTACACGCTGTTTCTGCCTTTTGTGCAGCACACGGTGAATGCCGCGTTGAATCCGAACCTGCCGTACAAGGTGGTGGATGATTTCACGCCGATCAGCCAACTCACGGCCGGCGGCATGATGCTGCTGGTGCCGGTATCGTCGCCGGTGAAAAACCTCAAAGAGTTCATCGAGTGGTCGAAGAGCTACAAGGGCGCGCTCAACTACGGTTCGGCCGGACTCGGCAGCGGCGGCCATCTTGCCGGTGAACTCTACAACCAGATGGCCGGCATCAAGGCGCAGCACATTCCCTACAAGGGCGCGGGCCCGGCGATGATCGATCTGGTCGGCGGGCAGTATCAATTCGGGTTCGCCGGCTTGCAGGGCTCGCAGGTGCAGGTGCGTGCCGGCAAGCTGCGCGCGCTTGCCGTGACAACGCCCAAACGCATTGCCGTGATGCCGGACGTGCCGACCATGGCTGAAGTGCTGCCGGGTTTCGATGTGATGGGCTGGTACGGCGTGCTGGGGCCGGAGCGGTTGCCGAAAGACTTCGGGGCGACGCTGCACGACGAACTCGTGCGCATTCTTGCGCTACCCGATGTGCGCGAGCGCATTCTGGCCGACGGCTTCGAGCCGGTCGGCAGCACGCCCGAGGCCTTCCGCAAATATCTGCTTGCCGATGCGGCGAAATGGGCGAAGCTGATCAAGCCGGAGTAGGGCACCATTCGGGAATCGGGATCCGGGATTCAAAGAAAAGAACAATCAAACGTGCGGGGAGAAATGATGAAAGCTCGGTTGGCGGTAGCGATCGGTTTGGGGATTGTCGCGTCAGCGTCGTTTGCGCAAACGTATCCGGCCAAGGCCGTGCGTGTGGTCCTGCCGTTTCCGCCGGGCGGGGCGGCGGACACGCTGATCCGTCCGCTGGCGGTGAAGCTCGCCGACGCACTCGGCCAGCAGTTCGTCGCTGATCCGCGACCCGGTGCCAACGGCAATATCGCAGCGGAAATCGTCGCGCGCGCGCCGGCCGACGGTTACACGCTGATGTTCGGCAACAGCTCGCTGCCGATCAGCGTTTCGCTCTATGACAAGCTGAACTTCGATGTGACGAAGGATTTCACGCCGGTCAGCCTCGCGGCGATGACGCCGAGCGTGCTGGTCGTGCACCCGTCGCTGCCGGTCCGCAGCATCAAGGACCTCATCGCGCTGGCGAAAAAACAGCCGAACAAACTCAACTACGCCTCGGGCGGCGTCGGCAACACCATGCATCTGGCCGCTGCGCTGCTCGACACCATGGCTGGCATTCAGATGACGCATGTGCCCTACAAGGGGGCGGGCCCGGCCATCGTTGATGTGATCGCCGGACAATGCGACATGGTGTTCGTCAATATCGCGCCGGTGCTTGGCCACATTCGCGCCGGCAAGGCAGTGCCGATTGCAGTGACCAGCAAAACGCGCTCGACCGTCTTGCCCGAAGTGCCGACGGTGGCTGAATCCGGCATGCCGGGTTATGAATCGACGACGTGGTACGGGTTTCTCGGGCCCGCCGGCCTGCCGCGCGATGTCGTGAACAGGCTCAATGCCGCCATCGTCAGTGCGGTGGCGACCAGAGACCTGCGCGACCGCTATATTGCACTGGGCGCAGAACCCGAAACCTCGACGCCCGAGGCCTTCGCCGCGCATATCCGCAGCGATATTCCGGCGTGGGCAAAAGTCGTGAAGGCAGCAGGGGCAAAGGCCGAGTGATTGCACGGCGGCTGATTCACAATTTATGGCGTTTTGCAATTCGGCAGCGCGGATTTATTTGGTCGCGCCTTGCGCCGGCACAAGCGGCGGCGCATCGCCGCTGTGCTAATCTGCCGGTGGCGTGGCCCCGGTATTGAGCGGGCCCGCCGCAATTTCCAAGGGTAGTGACGGATGGCAATGAAACGGGTGGATGATTTTCGCCTGCGTTTTGGCAAGCAGGAACTCGTGCCGATCATGGTCGGCGGCATGGGCGTGGACATTTCAACGGTGGACCTGGCGCTCGAGGCCGCGCGGCTCGGCGGCATCGGCCATATCTCGGACGCCATGGTGCAGACGGTCTCCGACCGCCGTGACAATACGCACTTCACCAAGGAAAAGCTCAAGGCCTACAAATACAACGTCGCCAATTCCGACAAGTCAGCGGTGATGTTCGATCTCGGCCGTCTTGCCGAGGCCACGCACAATCACGTCGGCCGTGCCATGCAGGCCAAGCGCGGCAGCGGCATGATTTTCGTCAACTGCATGGAAAAGCTGACGATGAATGCGCCGAAAGACACGCTGCGCGTGCGGCTCGCCTCGGCGCTCGACGCGGGCATCGACGGCATCACGCTCTCGGCCGGCCTGCATCTGGGCTCGTTCGGCCTGATCGCCGACCATCCGCGGTTTCGCGATGCCAAGCTCGGCATCATCGTCTCATCGCTGCGCGCGCTGCAGCTGTTCCTGCGCAAGAACGCGCGCCTCAATCGCGCGCCCGATTACATCGTCGTCGAAGGCCCGCTGGCCGGCGGCCACCTCGGTTTCGGCATCGACGACTGGCGCCAATACGATCTGCGCACCATCGTCGTTGAAATTCTCGACTACCTGAAGGCCGAGCAGCTCGACATTCCGGTGATTCCGGCCGGCGGCATCTTCACCGGCAGCGATGCCGCATCATTTCTCGAAATCGGCGCGGCCGCGGTGCAGGTGGCGACGCGCTTCACGGCGACGCATGAATGCGGGCTGCCGGACAAGGTCAAACAGGAATACCTGAAGGCCGGCGAAAACGACATCGAAGTCAACATGGTGTCGCCGACCGGCTACCCGATGCGCATGCTGAAGAGCAGCCCGGCGATCGGCGACGGCATCCGTCCGAACTGCGAGGCCTATGGTTATCTGCTCGACGGCAGCGGCAACTGCGCCTACATCACGGCTTATAACCGCGAAGTCGCCGCGCATCCCGAAGCCAAAAAAGTCTCGGTGATGGACAAGACCTGCCTGTGCACGGCCATGCGCAACTTCGATTGTTGGACCTGCGGCCATTACACCTACCGCCTGAAAGACACCACGCGGCGCCTGCCCGACGGCAGCTATGAGCTGCTGACCGCCGAGCATGTGTTCCGCGACTATCAGTTCAGTGTCGACAACAAGGTCGCGCTGCCCGACTGATGTGCCGGCGGCGCGCGGCGCCGCTCAATCGAGCTTGATGCCGGAGTCCTTGACCGCCTTGGCGTAGCGCGCCGACTCGGATTTCAGCAGCGCGTCGAATTGCTCGGGCGTGCCCGGGGCGGGAAACATGCCCTGCGCTTTGAGGCGCTCCTGCACCTGCGCGAGGCCCAGCGCCGCGTTCAGTTCGGCGTTGAGGCGCGCGATCACCGCCTGCGGCGTCGCCGCCGGCACCACGAACCCCGTCCAGTTGGCCATCGCCAGCTGCGGGAAGCCGGCCTCGGTGTACGAAGGCACGTCGGGCAGGGACTCCGTGCGCGCGGCGGTGGTCACCACCAGCGGGCGCACCTTGCCCGCTTTCACGAACGGCACGATCTCCGAGACGTTGCTGATGAGCATCGGCACATGGCCGCCGGCGGCGGCCGTCATGCTGGGCGCGCCCCCCGAGTAGGGCACGTGGTTGAACCTGACGCCGGCGGCATTCGCCAGCATCTCGCCGGCGAAGTGGTGGGTGGTGCCGGCGCCCGGTGTGCCGTAGCCGAGTTCGCCCGGTCGCGCGCGGGCGAGCGCGAGCAGTTCCTTGAGCGACTTCGCCGGAACCGATGGATGCACCGACACTGCCATCGGCACCGCGATCGTCTGGCCCACCGCCTTGAAGTCGCGAAAGGGCTGGTACTGCAGGCCGCTGCGCACGAAGGCGTTGATGACGAAGCTCGGGAAGACGATGAGTACCGTGTAGCCGTCGCCGGGCGCCTTGGCGCCGGCTTCGTAACCGATCACCGCGCCGGCGCCCGGCCGGTTCTCGATCACGATCGGCTGGCCGAGTGCTTTCGACATCGGCTCACCCAGGACGCGCGCGGTGACGTCGGCGGCACCGCCTGGCGGGAAGGGCACGATGATGCGCAGCGGTTTCGACGGAAAGGTCTGCGCGTGGGCGCTGCCAGCCAGTGTGATGGCGAGCGCGATGCCGGCGGCGACGGTCAAGGGATGTGCGTGCATGGATAGCCTCCTGTGCGCGGTGCGAGCGCGGTTTATTTTTTCGGCGGAATGACGGGCAGCAGCACATAGGCATCGCGCCCGCCGCCGGCATGCAGCGTGACTCGTCCGCCGTAAAGACCGGCGGGGCGGTTGTCCGCATCGGCGTGCGTCATGCCGCCGGTGCCGCGGGTGCCGTAGTGGAATTTTTTGCCGAACTCGGACAGCTCGCCTTCGTATTCGTAGTCCTTGCCGCGTATGGTCAGCGCGACCGTCCAGCCTTTCGGCACGACGATGCAGCTGGTGACGATTTCGACGTCGCACTCGTAGACCTCCCCCGGCGTCAGCATCTCGGCGCGGTCGTGCGGATGGTAGGGCCGGTAGGGCGTGCTTTTCGCCGGATCGAGGCGGCGGTGCGAGGCGCGCAGCCAGCCGTTGGCGATCGGCGTGTTCGGATCGGTCGAGCCCATGAACGTCAGTTCGCTGCCGGCCGGATCGAAGACGCGCACGATGACGAAGAGATCGGCGTCGGCGGTGGTCGACGCGATGAAGAGATTAGTCATCATCGGCCCGGTGATCTCGGTGTCCTGTGTCATCGGCGCGCTGCGGAAGGTGACACCATTGCCGGTGGCATCGTATTCGACGCGGCCGGCTTTGGCGACCGGCGCCGGGCTTAACTGCGTGCCTTCGCTATCAAGATAAAACTTCGTCCATTGCGTGCGCGCGATCGGCCATTCGTTTTCATGGCGCAGCACGAATTTTTCACCGGGATGGCGCACATTGAGCTGCACCGGCGGCTGCTTGTCCCAGCCGTTCTTTTCGCCCTTCAGCCAGTAATCGAAGAAGCGCTTCTGCAGGTTGAGGCCGTAGTTGTTGGAGAACACCGACCAGTGCGAGTCGCCGTGCACTTCCAGCCATTTCGGCGTATCGGCCGGGGTTTCCGTGTAGCCGTTGAAGTTGCCGCGCGGATGGATGCCCTGACCGCCCCAGTTGGCGCAGGTCAACAGCGGCGTTTTCACTTTGGAGAGATCGGCCGAACGGGCGCGGTGCCAGGCATCGTCGAAGGGATGCAGCTTCAGGTCTTCATAGGGATTGATGCGGTTCTTCGCCAGTTCTTCATCCGACAGCGTGACCGGGCCGGCAACCGATTCGCCGGTGTTGGGATTTTTTTTCGCCTTGTCGCCGCGCCCGTACTGCACGTTGACGACCTGGTGCTTGGCCCAGCGTTCCTGAAACTGGCAGAGAATGCCGCCGTGGTAACCGGAGTCGCGGTAGCGGTCGTTCTGGCCTTCCCACGGAATGATCGCGGCAAGATGTTTCGGGTGCATGCCGGCCACGCGCCACTGGTTGCTTGCATAGTATGAAATGCCGAGCATGCCGACCTTGCCGTTGCTCCACGCCTGCGTGCCGGCCCACTCGATGCATTCATAGAGATCGTCGATCTCTTTGGCGCAGCCCGGGTCCATGATGCCGGGCGACCAGCCGGCGCCGCGCGAATCGATGCGCACGATGGCATAGCCGTGCGGCACCCAGCGCTCGGGGTCGGTGGTTTCCCAGTTCTGGTATTTGTTGCTCGAGCCTTCGAGGATTTCCGGATAGTCCTCGACCATCTTGTTCCACTGCAGCGGGTAGCCTTCCTGATAGCTCAAGCCCTTGGCGTAGATGCCATAGGTCATGATCACCGGGCAGCGCACGTCCTCGACCGGCCGGTAAACGTCGGCGCGCAACACAATCCCATCGCTCATGACGATGCGCTGGTGCCAGGTGATGCGCATGCCGTCGCGGATTTCGGTGCGCTCGTACTGATCTGCTGCCGTGCTCATCGTGATCAACTCCTCGCAGTGGATGTTTTGATTATTGCGGCTGCAAACCGATCGTTTTGATCAGCTTGCCGTAGATGTCGTAGTCCTCGCGCAGCGTTTTGGCGAAGGCCTCGGGCGATTCATTGAGGACGGTGAGTCCCGTCGCTTCGAGTTTTTCGCGTATTTCCGGGGCATTCAGCGCGCGGTTGATTTCGGCATTGAGCAGCGCAACGATTTTCGGCGGCGTGCCGGCCGGCGCGAGATATCCGAACCAGCCGCGCGAGTCATAACCGGGCAGCATTTCGGCCATCGCCGGCACATCCGGGAACAGCGCTGCGCGCGTCGGGCTGGTGACGGCGAGCAGACGCAGGCGTCCGGCCTGAATGAACGGGGTAATCGATCCGATGCCGAGAATCGTCGCGTCGATGCGGTTGCCGAGAATTTCGGTGACGATTTGCGCGCTACCCTTGTAGGGCACATGCAGATAGGTGAAGCCGCCGGCGAGGCGCATCATCTCGATGGCCATGTGCGGGAAACCGCCTTCGCCGTTCGACGCAAAGGCCAGCTTGCCCGGATTGGCTTTGCCGTAGTTGACGAACTCCTTGAGCGTTTTGTGCTGGCCGCCCGCGTTGACGACAAGGCCAAGGTAATTGCGCGTGACATTGGCAATCGGCACGAAGTCCTTGAAGGTGTCGTAGGGCAGTTTTTCGTA
>CAZVDN010000019.1:0-20226 GCA_964625665.1 uncultured Streptomyces sp.
AGCGCATTGCGGTAATCGTGCAGGCGGTGAATGGGGGTGCTGCTCTGCCACCAGATTTTCATGATGCTCCTCTCGAATGAAGATGCCGCATTGCCGGTGCGCCTTGACGCACCGCCACGCCCGCATCGAATGCACTACAGAATGCCGTGGGATGTGCCCGTTGAACGGGCCGCGGCCGGCGTGATCCCGGCCTGATTTACCAGCGGAATTTCATCTCGAATTATACTGGCCGCAGGGGCAAGTTCCAAGCGCGGGCCGCCGCTCCGCACAATTGACGCAAGTTCAATCGAGCCCGCCTGCAGCGAGCAGCCTTACTCCGGTTTGGCCTTCGACGCGCGCACCACTTTGCCCCAGCGCTCGATCTCCGAGGCCAGCATCCTGCGGAAAAAATCCGGTGATTCGGCCACGGGGTCGGCGCCGAGCTGGGCGAGGCGCGCGCGGAAATCCTCTTTCTGCACCGCCTTCACCACCACCGCGTTCATCGTGTTTACGATGTCTTCGGGCGTGCCGGCCGGAAACAAAACGCCATACCAGGTTTCAGTGACGAAGCCGGGCAAGCCGCCTTCAACCATGGTCGGCAAATTCGGCAGCAGCGGCGAACGCTTCGCACTGGTGATGGCCAGCGCTCGAATACGGCCGGGCGTCATCAGCGGCTGCGAGGCCGGAATGTTGTTGAACGAAAAATCCACTTCGCCGCTGGCCAGCGCCGTCATCGATGGCGCACTGCCCTTGTAGGGAATATGGGTCATCTCCACACCCAGCATGAGCTTGAGCATCTCGCCGGACAGATGCTGCGTGCTGCCGCTGCCCGACGACGAGAAATTCAGCTTGCCCGGACTTTTTTTCGCCACGGCAATGAATTCGCGCACGGTTTTGGCCGGATAGGACGGGTGCACCAGCAAGAGGTTCGGGCTCGTGGCAAACAAGGCGACAGGCACGAAGTCCTTCACCGGGTCGTAATTGAGCTTGGGGTAAAGGCTGACATTGACACCGTGCGCCGCCGAACTCATGAACACGTTATAGCCGTCAGCCGGCTGGCGGATGAAATATTCGGCCGCCACGTTCTGCGCGGCACCGGCGCGGTTTTCGACGACAACCTGCTGGCCGGTCGCTTCGGTGATCTGCTGTGCGATCAGGCGGCCCATGATGTCGGTACCGCCGCCCGGTGCGTAACCGATCACCATCTTGATCGGCTTCGACGGATAGCGCTGCGCCGTTGCCGGCATCGCAATCAGACACACCGCACCAACGGCTGCTGCTGCAAGCATTCTCATCGCTGTTTCTCCTCGGGATTCGCCTGCGGATTGCCCCGCAGTCCACTGTTCAATCACGGCGTTTCGCGATAGATTACCGCTTCCCCGCACTGTCGGCACGCAAAATCGCAGGCACCGCGCGAGATCCAGCCAAAAACAATACCGGCTTATTCCACCATCGTCAGAGAGGACGGACCATGATTTACGAAGTCAGAACCTATAACTGCAAGCCGGGCAGCATGCCCGAGGTCTTGAAACGTTTCGGCGAAGCCTACGAAGGCCGCAAGGCGCTGTCGCCGATGGCAGCGTTCTGGCATACGGAAATCGGCCCGCTCAACCAGATCATCCACGTCTGGCCCTACAAGGACCACGCCGAGCGCGACCAGATCCGCGCCGAAGCCGTGAAGCGCGGCGTCTGGCCGCCGAAAATCGGCGAATTCCTGCTCGACCAGAAGTCCGACATTTTCATTCCGTTCGCGATTTCGCCCGAACTGAAGCCCGGCAACTTCGGCCCCTTCTACGAAATGCGCACCTACACCTATGAGTCGGGTGAACTGCCGGTCATCATGAAGGCCTGGGAAAACGCGATCGAAGAGCGCGTCAAGGTCACGCCGGTCACCGCGATCTGGTACTCGGACCTCGGCGGCCTCAACAAATTTGTCCACATCTGGCCGTACAAAAACCTCAACCAGCGCGACGAAACGCGCAAGAAAATGATCGCCACTGGCAACTGGCCGCCGTCGGCCAAGGCGAAAAAGGAAGGCGGCCGCGCCTACCGCCTGCTCGCACAGGAAAACAAGATCATGCTGCCGGCGCCGTTTTCGCCGATGCAATAATCGAGCGGATTGCGTTTCTGCACTGCAGTCGCGCAAGGAAAATAAAAAAGGCCGCTTCACGCGGCCTTTTTTATTTGTTCGAGACTCGGACTCCGGGGCGTAGGACTACTCGAGCCGTATCCCCGACTGCCTTATCACCCGCGCCCACTTCGCGACCTCGGCGCGAAACAGCGTCATGAAATCCTCCGGATTGCCGGCCACCACCTCGGTGCCTTCGCTCGCCAGCCGCTGGCGCACTTCCGGCGGATTCAGCGCGCGCGCCATTTCCTGATTGAGTTTTGCAATCACATCAGGCGGTGTGCCGGCCGTTGCAAACACGCCGTACCAGGAACTCGCCTCGAAGCCCGGCACATGCTCGGCCACTGTCGGCACGTCAGGCAACACTTCCGCGCGTTTTTTGCCGCTGACGGCCAGCGCGCGCAGTTTGCCGGCGCGCACGTGCGGAATGGTCGGCAGGATGGTACCGAACATCCACGTCACCTGCCCGCTGATGAGATCGATGGTCGCCGGCCCTGCGCCCTTGTAAGGGATGTGCGTCATGTCGACACCGCCCATGATTTTCAGCAACTCGCCGGCGAGATGGGTCGCTGCACCGCTGCCGCCGGAGGCAAAGGTGATTTGCCCGGGGCGCGCTTTCGCCAGTTTCAGCAGGTCGGCCGTGGTGCGCACCGGTATCGACGGGTGCACGACCAGCAGATTGGGCGACGATACCGCCTGCCCGACCGAAACAAAGTCGCGCAGCGTATCGAACGGCAGCTTCGGCATCAAACTCGGATTGGCCGCATGACTGGTCGACACCATCAGCAGCGTGTGCCCGTCCGGCGGCGCCTTGGCCACGATATCGGTGCCAATCACCGTGCCGCCGCCCGGCCGGTTGTCGACGATCGTCTGCTGCCCCCAGGCTGCGGTGTAACGCTGGCCGATCATGCGCGCGAGAATGTCATTGGGACCGCCCGGCGTGAACGGCACGACGATGCGGATCGGCTTGAGCGGAAACGCCTGTGCGGCCGCCTCTGTCGCCGATAACAATGCCAGCGACGCGCCGGCGATCAACCACGCGGAGCGCATCGTTCTGCTAACCAAGCGCCGTCACTGCGGCAAACAGGTTCGCGATGGTTTCTCGCTGAATGCCGCGCGTGATGAACACCAGCCGCGAACGACGTTCCGTGCCCGGCCATTCCGCCATGGTCACCGGCGGATGAAACAGGTGCTGCACGCCCTGAATGATGACCGGGCCCTTTTCATCCTCGACATTGACCAGGCCTTTCACACGCAACAGATCGGCGCCGCGCAAGGACGTCAGCAATTCCACGCAGCGTTCAAACGTCGCGCGCTTGAACGGTTTGTCGAACCACAGCGTAAAGGTCACGATGTTGTGCGTGTGGCCGTGGGTGTGTTCTGCATCGCGATCCTTGTGGTGATCATGATCACCGTGATGATCGTGGTCGTCGCCCGACGGGCCGAGCCAGCGGTCCACCACTTCCGGCGCAACGCGCGCGCGGTCGATGCCGACCGACAGCAGCAGATCCGGTTCGACGACGCCCTTCACTGCGCGGGTAATGCGTCCGGTTGGGTTGATCTCCTTCAGTTCCGCTTCCAGCTTGGCGATCGTCGCCTCGTCGGTCAGGTCGGACTTGGTGATGACGATACGGTCTGCAACGGCGGCCTGCTTCACCGCTTCGACTGTATGCGTGAGCTGTGTCGACCCCTGCGCACCGTCCACCAGCGTGATCACGCCATCCAGACGATAAAGCTCGATCAATGCCTGGTCGTTGCTGATGGCCTGCATCACCGGTGCGGGATCGGCCAGCCCGGTGGTTTCGAGAATTACGCGTTCAAAATTGGCCATCTGGCCGGCGCGGCGCGCGAGGAACATTTCGCGCAATGCGGTTTCGAGATCACCGCGCACCACGCAACAGACGCAACCGTTGTCGAGCAGCGTCACCGATTCGGCAATGTTCTGCACCAGATCGTGATCGACGCCGACTTCGCCGTACTCATTGATGATGACCGCAGTGTTGGCGGCCTGCGGCGTCTGCAGCAGGGCATTGAGCAGCGTGGTTTTGCCGCTGCCGAGAAAACCGGTGATGACCGTCAAAGGAATGCGGCTGCGCAAAAGATCGCGACCGCTGCTGGTTGCAGCCATTGCCTTGCCCTTTCAAATGAGTTCCGTCGCGGCGATTCTACCGCGAACGCAGGCCGGCACTGCAGCGCAATGGCAACTCAGTCGATTTTGGCGCCCGTTTCCTTCACGACCTTCGTAAAGGCGGCAATTTCCTGCTTCATGTAGGCGGCGAACTGTTCCGGTGAATTCGGCGCTGCCGCATCATAAAAGGCGTTTTGCAGGCGCTGCACCAGTTCAGGCTGGGCCAGCGCGCGCATCGCTTCAGCGTTCAACTTTGCAATGACGGCGCGCGGCGTGCCCGCCGGCGCGAGCAGGCCGTTCCAGCCGATCACCTCGTAGCCTGCGTATCCGGACTCGGCGATGGTCGGCAGGTTCGGTGCCAGCGGCGTGCGTTTTGCGCTCGACACCGCCAGGCCGCGTACCTTGCCGGTCTGCACCTGCGGCAGGCCGATCGAGGTGATGGCAAACATCATCTGCACCTGGCCGCCGACGACATCAATCAGCGCCGGTGCCGCGTTTTTGTAGGGCACGTGGACAATGTTGACCCCGGCCATCGATTTGAACATCTCGCCGGCGATGTGCGGCGGCGTGCCATTGCCCGACGACGCATAATAAAGACCGCCCGGCTTGGCCTTCGCCAGCGCGACCAGTTCCTGCACGCTCTTCGCCGCCACTGACGGATGCACCAGCAGCACGAAGGGCGCCGAGGCACAGAAAGCCACCGGCGCGAAATCCTTCGTCATGCCGCCGAATACCGCCGGCTGCAGCACCGCGTTGATGGTATAGGCGGCGCTGGCGAGCAACAGCGTATAGCCGTCAGGCGTTGCTTTGGCAACCAGTTCGACGGCAATTGCACCGCCGCCGCCCGGCCGCGTTTCAACCACCACCTGCTGGCCCCAGGCCTCGGTGAATTTCTGCCCGATCAGGCGGCCGACGATATCGGGGCCGGGTCCGACCAGAATGCGCAACGGCTTGTTCGGAAAACTGCGCGCGTCTTCCGCGCTGGCGGCGTGCACCGTTGCAGCACCGCAGGCGATCGCGGTGCCGCAAGCGGCGAGCAGAAATGTTTGGCGCATGCTTGCCTCCTGTCTTTGCTGCTCAGCGTTTCATGCCGCGGCGACCGGTGCCTTTGGCCCGATAAAGCATGCCCTCGCCCGTCGTCACATAAAGGCTCGACAGATCGCTGTCGCCAAATGCGCATTTGACCGGTAGATCTCCGGGCAAGGCATGCGACTCAAGCACCGCACCGGACGGCGAGATCACATAGACCATCGGCCCCGGGCCGGCGCTTTTCGCACCGGCGCAGGCAACGATATTGCCGTCGCGATCAAGACAAAGCCCTTCGATGCCGCGGTGCAGACCGCGATGGTCGGCGCCGAACACATGCAGCACGGTAAACGGTCCAACCGTGCCGTCCGCCTTGACCGGATAGGCACGCAGTTCGCGTTTGGCGCTTTTTGCATCGCCTTCGGCGACATACAGTGTTTGCTCGTCGGCCGACAGCGCGATCGCGCGCGGCGCCACGGTATCGAACGTGATGCGCTTGATGGTCCACGCGCGGCGTTCGTCGCGTTCCAGGCGCAGCACCGAGGCATGTTCAAGCTGCGGAAAAATCTGCGGGCCGAAAGCGTAAATGGTGCTGTGCGGATCGGCGAACCAGATGCGCCCTTTCGAATCGACCGTCAGATCGTTCGGGAAGTTATGGATGCGGCCATCGATGCGAGTGCCGAGCGGGCGTGCCGAACCGTCCGGCATGAACTCGATGACGCGGCGTCCGCCTTCCTGACAGCCGTAAAGCTCGCCCTTGGGGCCGAAGCCGATGCCGGTGATGCGGTTTGTGTATTTGCGGAACTCACCGGTCTTCTTCGCCTTCGGATCAAAGCGCAGGATGCGCCCTTCCTCGACGAGGCTGAACAGCATGCCGCTGCCATCCCATGCCAGTCCGCTGTTGGGGCCCTGATAGGGGCCGGCCACCTTTTCAAATTTCCAGGTCATTATCGTCTGCCTTCGCTTTACCACACCGCCACGCCGGGTACTTTCACCCGCGTGCGGTATACCGAGTTATAGGTTGTCACATAGAGTGAGCACCAGTCGTCGTCACCCCAGGCCATGTTGGTGCTGTGGCCGGGAATCTTCAGGCGGCCAAGCAGGCGGCCCTTCGGATCGATGACGTGCACACCATTGGGGCCCGTGCAATAAACGTTGCCTTCGACGTCGCACTTCATGCCGTCCGCCACACCGGCCTCATCGCCCTGCATGGTGTGGAAAAGCTTGCCGGGGCCGCAGCTGCCGTCGTCGTTCATCCTGAACGAACGGATGATGCCGAGCCGGCTGTCGTTGACGTAAAGAATTTTTTCGTCGGGAGAAAAACACAAACCGTTCGGGTAGGTGCAGTCTGCCACCGCCAGCGTGACCTTCTTGCCGTCGGGTGACAGGCGGAACACGCCCTGCACGTCGAGATAACGCTGGCAATCCTCGGCCACCATGCCCCGAATGACCAGACCGCCGGCCGAATCCGTCCAATAGGTCGCACCGCTCGAATGGACGACGATGTCGTTCGGGCTGTTGAATTTTTTGCCCTTGTAGTTGCTGGCAATGGTCGTGATGCTGCCATCGTGCTCAAAGCGCCAGATCGTGCGCAGCGACCAGCCGGCCACCGTCAGACGGCCCTGCTTGTCGAAGGTCATGCCGTTGGCGTGGCCCGACGGACGCAGCACCACCTCGCGGCCGACGCCCGGTTTCCATTTCCAGATCGTGTTGCCGATGATGTCGACCCAGAACAATTGTTTGTTGCGGCGATCCCACACCGGCCCTTCGGCAAAGGTGGTGCCGTACGAAATCCGGTCCAGCGGCGCGTCCTTGTCGACGAGCCGCTCGAGCCCCGGCGCTACTCGGTCCATATCCATCCAGAAAACTCCTATTGGCTTGAATCAATCAAACTGCAAAAAACAAATCATTCCGATACATTGCTAATCCGGTTTCACTCCGGCGGTCTTGATGATGCGCCGCGCCTTGTCGATTTCGCTGACGATGTGCCGGCCGAAATCCTGGGCGTTGCTGCCGGTCGGCGTTGCGCCCATGGTCGATAAACGCTCGCGGAATTCCGCGCTGCCCATCAGCTTCACCAGCTCGGCATTCAGTTTGCCGACGATTTCCGGCGGCGTTTTGGCCGGCGCAACCAGTCCATACCAGCCGATCGCCTCAAAGCCCGGCACAAACTCGGCAATCGCCGGCAGCTCAGGCGCCAGCGGCGTGCGTTGCTGGCTGGTCACGCCAAGCGCGCGCACCTTGCCGGCCTTGACCGTCGGCATCACCATCGGCACCACCGAAATGGTCATCTGGATCTGCCCCGAAATCGTATCGGTCAACGCCGGACTGACCGACTTGTAAGGCACGTGCAGCATGTCGGTGGTGGTCATCGATTTGAACACTTCCGCGGCCAGATGCGGTGGCGAACCCGAGCCGCCCGAACCGTATTTCAGCTCGCCCGGCTTGCCCTTGGCCAGACCGATCAGGTCCTTGATCGACATCGCCGGCACCGAGGGATTCACCACCATGATGAAGGGCGTCGTCGCCAGATAGCTGATCGGCGCGAAATCCTTGACGAGGTTGTAACTCAACTTGTCGAACATCGCCGTCACAATGGCCGCCTGCGAAGTCACCATCAGCAGCGTATAGCCGTCCGGCGCGGAGGTTGCCGCAATCTCCGCACCGATATTGCCGCTGGCACCGGCGCGGTTGTCGACGACGAACTGCTGGTTCCAGGTTTCGCCGAGTTTGCTGCCGATCATGCGGCCGAGAATGTCGGGCCCCGAGGCGGGAGAACTCATGATGATGATGCGCACTGGCTTCGCCGGGTAATTCTGCGCCGGCGTGGCCGCCTCAGCCGCTGCCGTAACAGCCATGGCAGTGGCCACGCATATAGCGCCTTTCCGCACACCGCTGAACATCATCATCTGCCCTCCTCCCGTTTAACACTGCCGGAGTCGCTCCGGCGCACGTTCTAGCGTTTGGCGCCCTTGCGACCGCTGTTGGTCACGCGGAACAACTGGCCTTCGCCGGTCGTCACGTAGAGGCTGCCGAGTCCGGCGTCGCCGAAGGCGCAGCGCATCGGCAGGTCCGCCGGCACCGCAACCGATTCGACGACGGCGCCGGCCGGTGAAAACACGGTGATCATCGGCCCAGGGCCGTTTTTCTTCCAGCCGGTGCAGGCAACGATGTTGCCTTCACTGTCGAGACACATGCCTTCGATGCCGCGCTGCCCGGCGGCGAAGGTGTGCAGCACATTGACCTTGCCGAGCGTGCCGTCAGCATTGACCGGATAGGCGCGCAGCGTGCACGGCCCGCCGCCCTTGTCCATGTCACCATCGGCAACATAGAGCGTTTTTTCATCGGCCGACAGAACAATTGAACGCGGCCCCGTCGTATCGGTCGTCATGCGTTTGAGTTTCCAGGCGCGACGCTCGTCGCGTTCCAGACGCAATACCGAAGCATGGTCGAGGAAAGGATAAATCGCCGGCCCATAGGGCGTTTGCAGGTTCCACGGATCGGCGATCCAGACACGGCCCTTGCCGTCGACCGCAACGTCGGTCGGCTGGTTGTGGTGTTTGCCGTCGACCAGATCATTGGTCGGCGCGGTTGAGCCGTCGGTGCAGAACTGGATCACACGACGCCCGCCTTCCTGCGCGCCGAACACCGAACCGTCGGCCGCCACCGACAGGCCGTTGGTGCGCCCGGTGTACTTGCGGAAGTTTTCGGTGGTGTTGGTTTTAGGATCGTATTGCACGATGCGTTCCTCAAGTACGACGCTGCACAGCATGTGCGTGCCGTTCCAGGCGAGGCCGCCGGTGCGGCCCTTGAAGGGCCCTGCTACGAGATCAAATTGCCAGGTCATTGAAATATCCTTTTCTTTTAGCGTGCGGCAACGCCGGGAATCTTCAGGCGCGTGCGGGTGACCGAACCGATCATGGTGATGTAGAGCGAACACCAGTCGTCGTCGCCGAAGCCGATATTGGTGGCATGCCCCTTGAGCTTCAGGCGCAGCAGCACCGAGCCGTCGGGCTTGTGTACCCAGACGCCGCCGGGGCCCGTGCAATAGACATTGCCTTCAACATCGCATTTGAGACCGTCGGGATTGCCGTGGTCCGGATGCGTGTACTTGTAGAACAGCCGGCCCGGCCCGCAGCTGCCGTCGGGATTCACGTCATAGGCGCGGATCACGCGTTCGCGGCTGCAATTGACGTAGAGCACTTTTTCATCCGGCGAGAAACACAAACCGTTCGGATAAACAAAATCGTCAGTCACCAGATGCAGCGTGCCGTCAGTGGCGATGCGGTAGACGCCCTGAATATCAAGATATTTCTGCAGATCGCTGCCGACCATGCCGACGTTCAGCATGCCGCCGGGCGAGTCGGTGAAATAAATCTGGCCATCGTTGCGCACCACGATGTCGTTCGGGCTGTTGATCTTCTTGCCCTGATAGTGCGAGGCGAGCGTTTTCAGCGAGCCGTCTTTCTCAAAGCGCCAGACAGTGCGCCCGCCCCAGCCGGCGACGAGCAGACGGCCTTCGAGGTCGAAGCACATGCCGTTGGCCTTGTCGCTCGGCGTCAGCACGACCTCCTTGCCGACACCCGGTTTCCATTTGTAAATGGTGTTGCCGCAGATATCGGAGAAAAAGAACTGTTTGGTCCGCTTGTCCCAGACGGGGCCTTCGCCGAACACAACGCCGGTAGCGATGGTCTCGAACGGCAGTTCGCCGGAGGCGATGCGCTCCGATCCCGGTGCGGTCAAATCGATGGAAATGTCTTCACTCATGGTCAGCTGTCCTGATTCGTTGGTTAATGACCCGCGGCCGCTGAACCGGTCCACGTTTTCGGTGCAAATGCGCGATGGTAGGTCACGGCATCGATGACCACCGGTTTGTTCGCCTTCAGCGCGGTCTGCAGCGCCGCCTTCACTTCCGCCGGCGTTTCGGCGCGTATGCCCATGACGCCCAGCGATTCCGCGACCTTGGCGAAATTCATCTTGTTGAAGCCCCACATCTCGTGGCCGCGTTCCTGCGGATCGCCGCCATAGACCTTGTCGAAATGCGGGATTTCCTGATTGAGAGCCGCGTTGTTGTTGACGACGACGATGAGGTTGATGCCGTAGCGCGCCATCGTTTCGAGTTCGGCGAGGTGGTAATAAAAGCCGCCGTCGCCGGAGAAGCAGATCACCGCCTGATCGGGCAGCGCGCATTTGACGCCCAGCGCGCCCGGGAAGCCCCAGCCGAGCGAGCCGGCACAACGGATCAGCCGCTGGCCCGGTTTGGTGAAATCAATCATCGTGCCCGACCAGATGCCCGAATGGCCGGTATCGCAGACGATCACGCCGTTCTCCGGCAATGCTTCGGTGATTTCGCGGCAAACGCGCTCGGGACGCATCGGCACATCGTCGGAATTGACGTTGGCCGCCACCGCATCGCGGAATTCCTTTTTCAGCTCGTTGACGCGGCCTAGCCAGGCGGCATGTTTGTTTTTGCCGCCGCCGACGGCGATCATCTGCTGCAACACCGTCTTCGCGTCGCCGAGCAGCGCGAGTTCGGTCGGATAGTTGCGGCCGATCTCCGCGGCATCAATGTCGAGATGAATGACGCGCGTGCCGACCTTCGGCACCTGCCAGCGCGCCGTGACCTGGCCGCCGGTGTGGCTGCCGATGAAAAACACCAGATCGGCCTCGCCGACCGACTTGTTCGCCGAGGTGCGCGAATAAGTGCCGACCACGCCGACCGACAACGCATGCGTATCGAGAATCGCGCCTTTCGCATTGAGCGAAGTCGCTACCGGGATCGACAGCTGTTCAGCGAGCTTCACCACTTCGGCCTGCGCCTGCGACCACGCCACGCCGCCGCCGGCGACGATGATCGGACGCTCTGCCTCTTCAAGCAGCTTCACAGCAGCCGCCACCTGCGCCGGATCGCCCGAGGGACGGAACGGCGGCACCTGCTTGTAGCGTTCTTCGACGATCAGCTTGAGTTCGGCCTCGGCATGCGCCACTTCGGCGTGATGGCCGCGCATTTCGAGATGCACCGGGCCCGGACAACCGGTCGTCGCTTCACGGAAGGCCTGGCGAATCAGGTCCGGCAAGCGGTCCACTGAATCGACATGGGCATTGAATTTGGTGGTGTGCTCGAATTGCGTGTAATCCTCGATTTCCTGATAGGCGTGACGATGGCGCGCCAGCGGAGCCGGACCGCCCGTCATCGCAATCACCGGCGAGCAGGCCAGATAAGCGTCCTTGAGGCCGGCCGCCAGATTGGAACCGCCGACATGCTGGGCGAAGCAGATGCCCGGTTTGCGCGAAGCACGCGCATAACCATCGGCCATGTAGGCAGCGGCTTTTTCGCCGTGCGTCATGACGCGCTTGATGCCCCAGCCCTCCATGGCCACCAGCGTGTCGAGCAGCATTTGCGGCACATAAAACACGTGTGTGACGCCGTAGCCGCGGATCGCCTCCGCGACAAACTGCATACCGGTCATTTTCGGCATAACTCTCCTCTCAGGGAAACACCTGCGGCAGAAGTTGCCGCATTTTAAATCGATTATTGTGCGGTTGTTGCGTGATCGCTGCGCGGACGCGCAAACGACCAAGAATCCCGCATTCGATGCTAGCAAACGCCCCGCGCCGATTCAACCGCGTTGCACAGGCTTGCCCGAAGCGGACAGAGGCGCCAGAATCGCCCCGAACGTCCCTGTTGAACGCGAGACTCTTATGAAAAGCAGTTTTTGGTGCTGCGTGCTGATGTTCGCCGCTTCCAGCGCCAGCGCCGACGAATACCCGACGCGGCCGATCCGCGTCATTGTTGCCAACGTGCCGGGCAGCGGCGTCGATGTGCTGACGCGCATCGTCACCGCACAGCTCGGCCCCGCACTCGGCCAGAACATCGTCGTCGACAACCGCATCGACAGCCGTCCCGGTGCCGGCACCGCCTACGGCATGGAAACCGGCCGCACGGCGATGCCCGACGGGCATACGCTGATCAGCGCCGCCACCGCCTCGCTCGCCATCGCGCCGCTCATCTATCGCAGGAATCCGCGAGCCATCCTCGACGATTACGAATTCATTTCTCGATTCGCCATCACGCCGAACCTGCTGGTGGTCACGCCGTCGCTGCCCCTGCGCACCGTGGCCGACCTCGTCACATGGAGCAAAACGCAGCCGCAGGTCAAAATGGCTTCCGGCGGTTCCGGCTCGCAAAATCATCTGGCCGGCATGCTGCTCACCACCATGGGCAAATTTCCCGCTGAACATGCGCCCTATCGCGGCAGTACCGCACCGCTCGCCGCGGTCATGAACGGCGAATCGCAATGGACGATCACGCCCGCGCCATCGGTCTGGCCGCTGGTGCAGGCCGGACGCCTGCGCGCGCTCGGCCACAGCCTGCCGCAGCGCACGCCCATGCTTGGCGATCTGCCGGCCGTCGCCGAAACCATCCCCGGCTACGATTACAGCGGCTGGTTCACGTTCATCGCACCGAAGGGCACACCGCCGCGCCGGCTCGAAAAACTGCGTGTCGCCCTGCACAAGGTACTGGCGCGCGACGACGTGGCCGCTGCGTTCGCAGCACAGGCCAGCGTCACTGCCGGCAACACGCCCGCTGAATTCCGGCAATTGATTCTGAATGAGCAAGCGAAATACGCCGAAGTGGTAAAGGCCGCGGGCCTCAAACCCGATCAATAACGCCCGTCGTGTGACGAGAACGCGACCGTGCAGGGATTGCCCGAACGATTGCTCCAGGAATGATTGACGCCGCGCAGGACCACCGTCTCCCCGGCTTTCAGATGCACCTCCTCGAGGTCGAGCACCAGTGTGATCTCGCCTTCGATAATCATTGCGAATTCCAGCGTGCGGGTTTTCTGCATGTAGGGATGCGGTGCCTGCGCTGAATAGGTCGAAGCGCCGGGCGAGCCCATCGAAGCGAAATAGGCGCCGACTTCTTTTGCGCCGACCTTGCCCTTCCAGGCATCATCCGGTGGGAACGTCACCATGCGGCAGACCGAACCACCGGGCGGCGGTTCCAGCGAATGCGGCATGTGCAGCGTTTCGCGCACGCCCTTGATGCGTGCCGGCGTGCGGTCAGTCACCCACAAACGGGTCGGAGTGAATCCAGGGCGCGCCGGATCGGTGCGCACGTCCGACACAGGGCCGTCGGCGATGGCTTTGGATTTATCGTTCTCGTCGATGACGACGATGCGGCGTACAGGTTTGGTCATTTGACTATCCTCATTCGTCCAAGGGCGCGGCCATCATGACGAAGGCCATCTGGCTGCCGAAATTGCGGTCCGACCACTGGTGCCAGCTGCCGACCTGAATCACCACGTCGCCCGGCGTCAGCACATGTTCGCCGGCGTCCGTCACGAGCACGCGTTCGCCCCACAGCATGATGCCGTAGTCGACCGTTTCGGATTTGTGTATGCGCGTCGTGTAGAGGTTCTGCTTGCCGCGCTCCCAGGTGCCGCCCGGCGTCTTGTTGGGCGCGTGCTCGGCGGTAATGTAATTGTCGGTCGTCGGGTCGTAGACCGGCGGTTTGCAATCCGATTGCACAATGCGCAGACGGCCGCCGGTGTCCGGCGGTTCGAAGTGAAAAGGCACATCGCCGTCGTCACGGTTGCCGCCGATCGGCGCCGGACATTCGTCCCACAGCCAGATGTCAGTCATGGCCGTGCCCTTTTTGAAAGAATTGGCTTTGACGCCGGGCGCCGCGCTGTCGATCAGCACTTTCGAGCGGCCCTGCGCGTCGACACCGGTAACGACGCGGCGGACCGGTTTGATTCCGTCATTCATGGTTGCAAGCCTCCTTTGTTATCGTTTTACTGCAGCGCGACGGTCAGCAGCGTGCCGCCGGCGGGAAAGCGAATCGGTGCATGTGCGGCGCCGCGATTGGCGTAGATGAAATCCCATTCGTCGAGCTTTTCATTGCCGACCTCGGCGCTGCCGAATGCAATCAGGGCGCAGATCATCGGCGGATTGACGAAGCTCGCACCCGGCGCAAATCGCACTGCCTTCAGCAGCAATTTGCCGACGCCGCGGTCCACCAGAATCTTTTCCTCGATGCCGGCGCCGGCCTCTGTCCAGGCAATAGTGTCGGACTGGATCAGGCGGTAGTGCTTTTCCGTGCCGAGCTTTTCGACTTCGCTGTGATAAAAGCTGCCGACAAACACGCTGAACAACTGGCAGCTGTCGCGGTAATCCAGCGGCCCGTGCGGTTCATTGCTGGGGCCCAGCACGACGTCGAGCGGTTTCAACCTGATGCCGTCGACCACCGCATGATGGCGCAGCAGCGTCGTCGCATGCGCGCCCGGATGCGTATGGCGCGGCTCGACCGAACCGACCGGATAATCAATCAGCCGCATGCACAACTCGTTATCGCGGTCGTCATAGTACATGCCGGCGCGGCTCGGCCAGCCATCGACGTTCTTGCGGTCTTCCCAGACGATGTCCGCTTTGCGCACAAATTTGTAACCGCCGGTGTCTGCCATGCAAATTCTCCGAAAATTAAAACGCCGCTGTTATTGCTCGGCCTTGACGTTGGCTTCCTTGATGACTTTCGCCCAGCGCGCGATGTCTTCCCTGACAAATTCACCGAACGACTCGGCGCTGCCGCCGACCGGGTCGAGGCCAAGTTCGAACATGCGGTCCTTGACGTCCGGCAATTTGAGGATGCGATCGAATTCGCCGTTGATCCTGGCGATGATGGCCTTCGGCGTTTTCACCGGAATATGAATGCCGTTCCAGGTGACGAAATCGGAAGCAGCATAGCCCGCCTCGCTGATGGTCTGCACGTCCGGCAGCGACGGGTGCCGTTTCTTGCCGGTCACCGCGACCGCGCGCAGCTTGCCCGCCTTTACCTGCGGCAGCCCGCCCTGCATGACGGCAAACATCAGTTGCGCCTGCCCGGCCACGACATCGATGATCGCCGGCACCGTGCCTTTGTAAGGGATCGAAACGATGTCGATCTTGGCCGCCGATTTCAGCATTTCACAACCGAGATGCGCCGTAGTGCCCGGCCCTGAATGCGCGCAGTTCAATGTGCCGGGCTTGGCTTTCGCCAGCGCGATGAGTTCCTGCATGTTCTTTGCCGGCAGCGACGGCGGGACGATGACCAGAAAGGAGATCGACGCCAGGAGGCTGACCGGCGCAAAATCTTTTTCCAGATTAGCCGGCGCCTTCGGATACAACGTGTGATTGATCGTGTACGCGCCGGTGGTCAGCAACAGCGTGTAACCGTCGGGCTGAGATTTCGCCACCAGATCAGCGGCGATCAGACCGCCCGCACCGGGCCGTTGATCGACCACGACCTGCTGGCCCCAGTTGTCCGTCATCTTCTGGCCGACGATGCGCGCCAGCACATCGGGCCCCGGGCCGACAATCAGGCGGATCGGCTTGTCCGGAAAGGTCTGCGCCGAAACTGCTGCAGCCGCGCAGAAAGACATCGCGAGCAAAAAGCGAAAACCGTTTTTCATCGCACTCCTCCTCATCAATTCTCCCCGTCATCCGCCGTGTTGAAAGGGCCGGATGGGGTGCAGTTCTTCAGGACGCTTCCCCCACACCGTTCGCCCCGCCCCGCGACCGCGGAGTAAGGGCAAAACTTCAAGATGCCTAGTGACCGCTGGCCGCCCCGCCCGTCCAGGCCGTCGGCGCCATGGCATTCTCATCGGTGACCACATCGATGACAACCGGTTTGCCTGCGGTGATCGCCTTTTTCAAAGCGGCCGGCAGATCGGCCGGTTTCTCGACGCGAATGCCGACGCAACCCATGTTCTCGGCGATCTTTGCGAAGTTGACATCGAGAAAGCCCCAGATGTCTCGACTTTTCTCGTTCGGCAATCCTTTGTAGGCGCCGTTGACCAGCGGAATCTCCTGATTCAGCGCGCTGTTGTTGTTGACGACCAGCACGATGTTGATGCCGTAGCGCGCCGCTGTTTCAAGCTCGGCCATATGGTAATAAACACCACCGTCGCCGGCGAAGCAGACCACGGTCCTGTCGGGTTGGGCACACTTCACACCGATCGCACCGGGCAGGCCCCAGCCCAGCGAACCGGCGCAGCGAATCAGTCGCTGCCCCTTCTTCGTGAATTCGATCAGCGCGCCGGTCCAGATGCCCGAATGGCCCGTATCGGAAACGATAATCCCGTCTTCGGGCAGCGCATCGGAAATTTCCTTGCACAGGCGTTCCGGCCGCATCGGCACGGCGTCCGAGGCGCGCAACGCCGCGAACGATTGTTTCCATTCGTCGACCAGCGCCCGGGTGCGCGCCAGCCAGGCGTCGCGTTGCACCGGCTTGACGCTGCCGGCCTGGTCGAGCATCTGGCGCAGAATGGTGCGCGCATCGCCGAGCAGTCCGACCTTGGTGTCGTAGTTGCGGCCGATTTCGCGCGCGTCGATGTCGAGATGAATCACCGGCGTGCCCATCTTCGGCACTTTCCAGCCCGAGGTGACCTGGCCGCCGGTCTGGCTGCCGATAAAGAACACGAGGTCCGCTTCCGCCACCGCCTTGTTGGCGCAGGCGCGCGAATAAAGGCCGATCACGCCGACCGCCAGCGGATGCGTATCAAGGATCGTGCCCTTGGCATTGAGTGACGTCGCCACCGGAATCTGCAGATTCTCGGCGAGCGCCACGACTTCGGCCTGCGCACCGGACCAGGTCACGCCGCCGCCGGCGACGATCACCGGGCGCTGCGCAGCTGCCAGCAGTTTCAGCGCCTCGGCCACCGCCGCGCCGTCGGAAGGCGTGCGGTACGGCGGCACCGATTTGTATTTGTCTTCGATCACGGCGTTGTATTCGCCTTCGACCAGCGTCACATCGCCGTGATGCTGGCGCAGCTCGAGGTGCACCGGACCCGGCGCAACCGTCGTCGCCTCGCGAAACGCGCGTTGCAACAGATCAGGAAGGCGCGTCGGGTCTTCGACACGCACGTTCATTTTGGTCGTTGCGTCGTATTGCGAGAAATCCTCGATTTCCTGATAGGCATTGCGATAGCGCGAAGCCGGCGACGGGCCGCCGGAAAACGCGATCACCGGCGAGCGCGCCATGTACGCATCGCGCAGACCGGCCGCGAGATTCGAGCCGCCGATGTGCTGGCCGAAACAAATGCCCGGCTTGTTCGCTGCGCGCGCATAACCGTCGGCCATATAGGCGGCGGCCTTCTCGCCGTGGACCATGATGCGGCGGATGCCCAGGGTTTCCATTTCCGCCAGCGCATTGAGCAGAATCGCCGGCACGAAAAACACATGTGAGACCCCGCAGTCCTGCAATGTTTCGGCGAGATACCGCGCCCCGGTCTTTTTAGCCATTTGTATGTCCTCGCAAATGCCGGTAGCGGCCGCGGAAAATCCGCGAACCGCCCCGTGCCAACTAGCCTGTTTTGACGATCACCCTGCCGTCAGTCCCGCAGTGACGCTTGCCGTTAACCTTTTTGATAGGAATGGAAGTCACGCGCCACCGGCGTCCACGGGTGCGGCGCGATCGCATACATGTCGCTGACCACGTCGATGACCACCGGTTTGTTCATGGCAATGCCGTCCTTGATGGCTGCGTTCAGTTCCGACGCTTTGGTCACGCGAATTCCGGCACAGCCGAAGCCTTCGGCGATCTTGGCGAAATTGACGTCCGGGAACCGCCACATCTCCTCGGCACGGCCGCGCTGCTTGCCGCCATAGGCCGCGTCGTTGAGTTTGATTTCCTGATTGAGCGCACTGTTGTTGTTGACGACGATCACCGCGTTGATGTTGTGCCGGCGCGCGGTTTCGAGTTCGGCGATGTGATAGTAGAAACCGCCGTCACCGGTGAAACAGACGACCGGACGGTCGGGCAACGCGCACTTCACGCCGAGTGCCGCCGGGAAGCCCCAGCCCAGCGAACCTGCCGTGCGGAAATAGCGTTGCGTCGGGTATTTCAGTTCGATGTAGCGCGCGGTCCAGATGCCGGCGTGGCCGGTGTCCGACACCACGACGCCGTTGGGCGGCAGCGCTTCCGAAATTTCCTTGCCGATGCGCTCGGGGCGGATCGGCGCGACGTCGGCGTTGCGCATTTCCGAGGTTTCGGCTCGCCAGGCCGCGACCAGTTCCTGCGCGCGCTTGACCCACTGCGTTGTGGCGTCCTGGCGCCTGGGTGCGAGGTTGATCAGATGGCGCAGCGTGGTCTTCGCATCGCCGAGCACCGACACGGTATTCGGATAGTTGCGGCCGAGTTCGTTCGGATCGATATCGATCTGGACGACCTTGGTGCCGACCGGCGGGAACATCCAGTTATTGGTCACCTGGCCGCCGGTATGGCTGCCGACGTAAAACGCCAGATCGCATTCGAGCAGCGTGCGGTTGGCGCAATCGCGCGAATAGGCACCGGGCACGCCGACGTTGAGCGGATGGTTGTCGATCATGGCCGCCTTGGCATTGAGCGAAGTCGCCACCGGAATGCCGAGTTTCTCGGCGAGTTCGACGAGTTCCCCCGCCGCATCCGAACGCATGACACCGCCGCCGGCAACAATGACCGGACGTTGCGCCGCCATCAGGGCCGCCAGCGCATCTTTCACGCGCTGCATCTCCGGCTCCGGACGGAAGGCCGGCGCCTGTTTGTACATGGTTTCAACCAGCGGGTCGAGTTCGGCCTCAGCCTCGGTAATCTGACCGAGATGGCTCTGTATGCGCAGATGCACCGGGCCCGGCGCGCCGGTGGTGGCCACGCGGAATGCCTGACGCAGCAGGTCAGGCAGGCGCGTGACGGCATCGACCTGCGCGTTCATCTTGGTCAGCGGGTCGAATTGCGTGACGTCATCGACTTCCTGATACGCGTGCTTGTAACGCGAGACCGGTGTCGGCCCCCCGGTAATGGCGATCACGGGAGCGCCGGCCATGTGCGCGTCGCGCAGGCCGGCCGCGAGGTTGGAGGCACCGATCATCTGCGCCATGCAGACGCCCGGCTTGCCGCTGGCGCGCGCATAACCGTCGGCCATGTAGGCGGCGGCCTTTTCGCCGTGCACCATCACGCGGGCGATCGGCATGTCTTCCATCTCGGCGAAGGCCTTCAGCATGAAGGCCGGCACAAAAAAGATATGCGAAACCCCGTAGCCCTGCATCATTTCGGCAAACAGCCGCGAGCCTGTCATTTTCGGCATTGCTGATCTCCTCCTGTCTGAATGGACGCCAGTTTACCTCCGCCCCAAGTATGTTATAAAAGAATCTTTGAATATTGAACGATAAGTATTAATTATGATTAAGCGACCCCCGCCCGCCGGCACCGCGCGGAGCACCACCCCGTGAATCTGACCCAACTGCGTTACCTGCGCGGCATCGCCGAACAGGGCTTCAATATTTCGCGCGCCGCAGCGGTGCTGCATACCTCGCAACCCGGCATCAGCAAACAAATCCAGCTGCTCGAACGCGAACTAGGCGTGGACATCCTGGTCCGCCGCGGCAATCGCATTGTCGGCGTTACCGAACCGGGAACCGCCATCCTGAACGTCGCCCGCCGCATGCTCGGCGACGCGGAAATCCTGCACCGTATCGGCGAGGAATTCACCCAGCGCAAGAAACGCCTGGTCGTCGCCACCACCCACATCTATGCCCGTTACGTGCTGCGCAGCGTGATCAAGGATTTCATGCGCCTGCATCCGGACGTGCAACTGACCCTGCGTCAGGGCAGCCCGTCGCAGATTGCCCAATGGGTGGCTGCAGGCGATGCCGATGCCGGTGTCAGCAGCGAGCCGCCCGAACCGATGCGCGCCATTGCCCTGCTGCCCTGCTCCAGCCTGCAGCGCAGCGTGATTACGCGCACCGGCCACCCGCTGCTGAAGGAAAAGCGCCTGACACTGGCAAAGCTCGCGACCTTTCCGCTGCTCACGCTCGATCAGAGTTTCCCCGGCGGTGCGGCGGTGCTGCACGCTTTCGGCAAGGCGCGCATCGAACCGAACATCGTACTGAGCGCCATTGACGCCGATGTCATCAAGACCTACGTCGAACTGGGTCTGGGCATCGC
>CAZVDN010000019.1:20236-23473 GCA_964625665.1 uncultured Streptomyces sp.
GACCGGCGGCTCGCCGCCATCGATGCGAGCCATCTGTTCGAACCGACGATCAGGCATATCGCGATCCGCCGTGACAGCTATCAGCGCGACTACATGTACGACTTCATTCTGATGATCGCGCCGAACTGGAACCGCGAAGCAATCGACCGCGTGGTCAAGCTGCGGGCGGGCGAAGCCGCTGCAGCCTGACGGTCATTCGAGCGTGAGTTTGGCGTCACGCACGACCTTCGCCCACTTGGCGATTTCGACCTTGACGAAGGCCTCGAACGCCTCCGGCGTGCTGGTCACCGGATCGTTGCCGGCCTTGATCAGTTTCTCGCGCATCTCCGGCGCATTAAACGCGCGCGCCGTCTAGCTCTGCAGCCTGCGCACGACATCGGCGGGCGTGCCGGCCGGCGCATAAAAGCCGTACCAACCGGTCACGTTGTAGCCCGGCACGCCGGATTCGGAAATCGTCGGCACGCTCGGCAACTCGGCATAACGCTGGGGCCCGGTAACGGCAATCGCGCGCACGCGCCCGAGGCGCGCCTGATCGACCAGCGAAGTCGTGCTGCCGAACGAAAAATCGATTTCCCCGCCCATCAGGCCGATCAGATTCGGCCCTGATCCCTTGAACGGCACATGGCCCCAGCGAATGCCCGTCATCGACTGCAACAACTCGCCGGCCAGATGGTTGATGCTGCCGGTGCCCGAAGAGCCGTAATTCAACCGGCCCGGCTTCGACTTCGCCAGAGCAATCAGTTCCTTGACGCTGCGCACCGGCACCGAAGGATGGCAGGCCAGCAGAAACTGCCCCGAGGTCAGTTGCGAGACGAAAGCGAAATCCTTCAGGGCATCGAAAGGCATCTTGCTTTTGACGCTCGGATTGATCGAAAACTCCGGTGCCGATGTCAGCAGCGTGTATCCGTCAGGGGTCGCTTTCGCCACGAGGTCCGCGCCGACCAGTCCGCCGCCACCGGCGCGGTTTTCAACCACAAAAGAATTACCGAGTTGCTCAGTCAGTTTCTGCGCGAGAAACCGCGACACGGTATCGACGCCGCCGCCCGGCGCAAATGGCACAATGATGCGAACCGGCCGCGTCGGCCACGCCTGCGCATGCACCTCGATCGCCGATGCACTCAACGCCAGAGCACCGGCCAACACCCCACACCATTTACGATTGATTGTCATCGCGCCTCCCCGCTGCGGTCACGATCGGCACGGCGTTTGCCATCCTTCGTGATTATTTCCGCTTAAATTGTCGTCAAGCCAACACCGGATAATCCGTATAACCCTTGGCATCGCCGGTGTAGAACGTATTCGGATCCGGCTGATTCATGGCTGCGCCCGCCTTCGAACGTGCGACGAAATCCGGATTGGCGAGAAACGGCCGGCCAAACGCCACCAGATCGCACTTGCCCGCCGCGAGATCGGCTTCCGCGCGCGCCGCATCATAGCCACCGGACAAAATCAGTGTGCCCTTGAAGGTGCTGCGGAACATGCTCTTGATCGAGTCGGGCACTGCCGGCGCGCCCATCGGAGAATGGTCAACGAGATGGACATAAACCAGGCCGCGCGCATTCAACTGCGCAGCGAGGTAAGCGTAGTCGGCTGCCAGCTCCGGGTAAACCGGCATATCGTTGAATACGCCGAAAGGCGACAGACGGATGCCGGTTTTCTCTTTGCCGATCGCCTTGCTTACCGCCTCTGCGACTTCAAGCACAAAACGCGCGCGGTTCTCGATGGCACCGCCGTAATTGTCGGTGCGCCGGTTTGAATTCGGACGAATGAATTGCTCGAGCAGATAACCGTTGGCGCTGTGCAGTTCGACACCGTCGAAACCGGCAGCGATAGCATTTTTGGCGCCCTGCACGAACTCTTCCAGCGTGCTTTTGATGTCCGCTGTGCTCATCTCGGCTGGCGTCGCGTTCGGCTTCATGCCTTCGGCGTCGGTCCACATTTCACCGGCCGCAGCGACCGCCGAGGGCGCGATGATGCGGGCCCCGGCGGGCAGATTCAGCGGATGTGCAACGCGCCCGCAATGCATCATCTGGATGAACATCTTCGCGCCCCTGGCGTGGGCCGCAGCGGTGACCTTTTTCCAGCCCGCCACCTGCTCCGCCGAATAGATGCCGGGGATGCGCGCGTAGCCGATGCCATTGGGCGACGGCGAAGTGCCTTCGCTGATGAGGAGCCCGGCGGTTGCGCGCTGGCCGTAATAGGTGGCCACCAGATCATTCGGAACATTGCCGATGCAACGGCAACGCGTCAGCGGCGACATCACAAAGCGGTTTTGCAGTTCCAGAGCGCCCAGGGTGGTTTTATCGAACAACAGTGGCATGATGTGCGGCCTTCGCGGAAGGAATCAAACTTTCAGGTTGCGCGTCGCGTAAATGAAATCCGGAATGATGCCGAGTTTGCGATATTCGCGCACGCGCGCAGCGGGCAGTTTACCGACATTGCGGACCGTTCTGCGGCAATTTGATTCACCGCAATTGCAGCGCATGGTCCAGACATCGTCGCCCCCCAGCAAGGTCGAGTAATCGTGGGTCACCTCATCGCCGGCCGCGATCGGCGCAATGGCCTTCAAAAGCAGGCGCCGCCCGCGCTTGACCAGCCCCGTGTTCGGATTGCAGGAATGGTTGGCGAAGGCACCGATCTGTCCGTCGGGATCAAGATAATGATCGTCGTCATAACGGTAACAGTTGGCGCCCAGCCGTTCGTCAATCTCCCAATAGCCCCAGACTTCATCATCCGTGACGATCTTGCCGACCACCTCCATCACGATGGCGCCGCGCCGGAACGCCTTGAGCGCAACAATGCCACGCCCGTTACGCACTTTCTTGACCGCCAAGCTCTTCTTTTCAGCCATTTCCACCTGTCCAGATTTCTGCAACACCGCCTGCACCGGCCACGCCGCTATTCG
Source organism: uncultured Streptomyces sp. (assembly GCA_964625665.1). Lineage (GTDB taxonomy): Bacteria > Pseudomonadota > Gammaproteobacteria > Burkholderiales > SG8-41 > PALSA-1004. The sequence goes on from CAZVDN010000019.1 coordinate 23,142, forward strand.
GCGCGTATGCCGGCCTCGCGAATCACCTTGCCCATTTTGTTCATGTCGGATTTCATGGTCAACAACGCCGTCGCCTGCGATCCAGCGAGGACCTCGATGCCCGATTTGGTCAGTTGTTCCTTGATTTCCGGCCGGTTGAGCACCCGCGCAATTTCCGTATTGAGCAGGGTCACGATCGGGGCCGGGGTCTTCGCCGGCGCAAAAATGCCGATCAGCGTCTCCGCCTCATAACCCGGCAGCGTCGCCGCCACCGTCGGCAATTGCGGCGCCAGCACTGAAGGTTTGGCACTGGTCGAGGCCAGTGCGCGCAATCTCCCGCTGGCAATATGCGG
>CAZVDN010000020.1:0-23341 GCA_964625665.1 uncultured Streptomyces sp.
CCGGCTTTGATATCTGCAATGAAGCAATGCAGATCATGGGCGGCATGGGTTACACCGATGAATCGCTGGTCGAATACTGCTTCCGCAAATGCCGCGGCTGGATGATCGCCGGCGGCTCGATCGAAATTCTGAAAAACCGCATCGCCGAGAGCGTCTTCGAACGCAGCTTCTCGCAGCGCCCGCCGAAACCGGTCAAATCCTGAAAAGCGCATCAAGCATGAGCAAGTCCCTCGCCCAACTGTTGTTCAATCCGGCTGCCATCGCGCTGATCGGCGCCTCCGGCGATCCGAAAAAGTACACCTCGCGCCCGCAACGCTTTCTGCGCCAGTACGGCTACGCCGGCAAGATTCTGCCGGTCAATCCGGGCCGCGACGAAGTGCTCGGTGAAAAAGCCTACCCAAGCATTCTTGATGTGCCCGGCGAAGTCGACCACGCTTTCATCATGGTGCCGACCGATGCCGTTGAAGCGGCCCTCGTGGAATGCGTCGAGAAAAAAGTGGCGGTCGCCACCATCTACAGCGACGGCTTTGCCGAAACCGGGGCGGCCGGCCGCGCCAAACAGGACAAGCTGGTCGCCATTGCGAAAAAAGGCGGTGTGCGCCTGATCGGCCCGAATTGCATCGGCCTCTTCAGCAGCGCGCCGTCCTGCGCGCTGTCGGTCAATGCCGTGCTGGAGAAACTGCATGTGACGCCGGGCCCGCTGGCCATCGTCTCGCAATCGGGCAGCATGATGGGCGGCCTGCTGTCGCGCGGCCTCGGCCGCGGCGTCGGCTTCTCGAAACTGATCTCGGTCGGCAACGAATGCGACCTCGGCGTCGGTGAAATCGCCGAAAGCCTGGTTGACGATCCGCACACCGAAGCGATTCTGCTGTTCATGGAAACCATCCGCGGCGCGGAACACCTCGCGCGCGCCGCGCGCGCCGCCTACGCCGCCGGCAAGCCGATGATCGTCTACAAGCTCGGTCGCTCCAGCGTCGGTCAGGACCTTGCGGCTTCGCACACCGGCGCGTTGGCCGGCGACGATGCGGTCGCCGATGCGTTCTTCCGTGCCCACGGCATCCTGCGCGTCGATACGCTGGAGAACCTGTTCGAACTGCCGCCGCTGCTGCGCGGCCTGCGTCCGGTCAAACGCCATCGCGTCGCGGTAATGACCACCACCGGCGGCGGCGCCGCCTCCGTCGTCGACCGTCTCGGCAGTTTCGGTGTCGATGTCGTCGGCCCCACGCAGGCCGTCATCGACGGCCTCGCGCAGAAAAATATTCAGATCGCCGCCACACGCCTGACCGACCTCACGCTGGCCGGCACCAAAAAAGAAATCTACAGCGGCGTGTTGAACGCCCTGCTCGCGTCCGACCATTGCGACATGGTGCTTGCAGTCTCCGGCAGCTCGTCGCAGTTCCAGCCTGAGGTATCGGTGCAACCGCTGATCGAGGCCGAGCGCCACGGCAAACCGCTGGCGGTGTTTCTCGCGCCGCACGCTGAAGCCTCGTTGAAACTGCTCGCCGAAAACAAGGTCGCCGGTTTCCGCACGCCGGAGGCCTGCGCCGACGCCATCCGCGCCTGGCGCCACTGGCTGCCCCCGGTTGCCATCCCGCCGGCCGACACAGCAAGACTGAACGCGGCCGGCGCGCTGTTGAAAACAATGCCGGGCAAAACGGTCAACGAATACGATGCTTGCAAGGTGTTCGGCGCACTGGGCATTGCCCCGGCGCAAACCGAAGTCATCACGGATCCGGCGCAGAAAACCACGGTCGGCTTTCCGGTCGTCGCCAAGATTCTCTCGCCGGACATTCTGCACAAGACCGACGCCGGCGGCGTCGCGCTCAATATCGCCGATGCCGCACAACTCGCCACCACGGCCAAACAAATACTTGAACGTATCGGCAAGAGCCATCCGACCGCGAAACTGAACGGCATCCTCGTGCAGCGCATGGAAAAGGGGCTCGCTGAAGTGATCCTCGGCTTTCGCCGTGATCCGCAGGTCGGCCCGGCTGTGGTGCTCGGCGTCGGCGGCATCCTCGCTGAAATCTATAAAGACGTCTCGATCCGACTGGCACCGGTCGATGTCGAAACTGCGCGCGGCATGGTTGAAGAAGTGCGCGGCCTCGCCGTCATTCGCGGCTACCGCGGTCTGCCGCGCGGCGATTGCGAAGCGCTGGCGCAGGCCGTTGCCGCCATGTCGCAACTGGCCTGCCTGCCGGAGCGCACGGTCGCCGAAGCCGAAATCAATCCGCTCATCGTCAAAGCCGACGGCCAGGGCGTGGTCGCCGTCGACGGTCTGATCGTGTTCGCAGAAAAATCCTGAGCATTTAATCATTGTGCAGTTCCTGTGAGGAGGACGTCATGCTGGTACATCAACTCGCCGAATACGCCGTCAAAGAACAAACATCGAAACTGCCGCCGGAAGTCTGGCACCACGCAAAGCGCGCGGTGATCGACTGGTATGCGAGTCTGCTGCCCGGCAGTCTGGTCACGCCGGCGACCTTGCTCGAGCAGGCACTGTCTGAAGATCTCGATCACGGCAAGGCGCGACTCGCCTCGGGCCGCGCCGCCACCATCCGCGCTGCCGCCCTGATCAACGGCGCCGCTTCGCATTCAGTAGAGTTCGACGACATCTATCGCGACGCCGGTTATCACCCGGGCAGCCCGATCATTGCCGCCGCGCTGGCCGCGGCGCAGGCCACCGGCGCCTCGGGCGAATTGTTTCTGCGCGGCGTCATCGTCGGTTATGAAATTTCGACGCGCATCGGCGAAGCGGTCATGCCCTCGCATTACAAATACTGGCACACCACCGGCACTATCGGTTCATTCGGCACGGCCGCGGCGGTGGCCACCATCCTCAAGCTGAACGCCACGCAGATCGCGCATGCGCTGGCCACCGTCGCCACCATGGCCGCCGGCCTGCAGCAGGCCTATCGCATGCAGGCGATGTCGAAACCGATCCACAGCGGCCACGCCGCCGAAGTCGGCGCGCTGGCTGCCATGGCCGCAGCGAAAGGCGTCACCGGCGCCACCGACATCCTCGAAGGCGAAGTCGGCTTCGGCAACGCGATGAGCACGGGCGCCGACTGGAGCAAAGCCACGCGTGACCTCGGCAAGCGATACAACATCAACGTCATGACCTTCAAAAACCACGGTTGCTGCGGCCATACCTTCGCGCCGATCGACGGCGCGCTGCACCTGCAGAAGACGCACGGCTTCAAGTGGGCCGACATCAAGCGCATGAAGATCGCGACTTACAAAGCAGGCACCGACATCGTCAACAACGCCAATCCCGAAGGCGATTACCAGGCCAAGTTCAGCGTGCAGTACGTGACCGCGCATGCGCTGGTGCACGGCAGTGTGCGCCTGGTGGCGTTTTCGGACGCGCGGATGAACGATCCGGACGTGCGCGCGCTGCTGTCGAAAATCGAAGTGGTCGCCGATCCGGAGCTGTCGAAGAATTATCCGAGCCAGCGCGCCGCGCATGTCGAGGTCGAATTGAACGACGGCACCCTGCACAAATACTTCCAGCCGACACGCAAAGGCGACCCCGAAATGCCGCTGACCGACGACGAGTTGAATGAAAAGTATCTCGAGCTCGCCGAACCGGTGCTCGGCGCCGCCGACGCGAAGAAACTGCTCGAGGCATTGTGGACCTGCGAGAAGCTCGCCGACGTCGATTTCAAATTCACCGCGCGGCCGCGACTGCGCGCCGCCGGCTGAGCGCAGCGGCCACACCGCCACGTGCGCGCGCAGCGTTTCCTCAGGCGCTCCCGGTTCCGCTTTGCGGCGGTGCTGCTTGGCTTGGGCACGCTGGCTGCATTGCCGGCAGCACCGGCCGCTGCGCAAAGCTATCCGGCCAAGCCGCTGCGTTTTGTCGTGCCCTTCCCGCCGGGCGGCGGCAATGACATTGTCGGCCGCGTCGTTGCGCAGAGGCTCGCCGAAGGCCTTGGCCAGACCGTGATCGTCGACAACCGCGGCGGCGCCGGCGGCACGCTCGGCACCGATCTTGTCGCCAAGGCGCCGCCCGATGGCTACACACTGCTCATCAACAACATCAGCCTTGCCGTCAACGCCACGCTGTTCCAGAAACTGCCCTACGACACGTTGCACGATCTGGCGCCGATCACGCTGGTCGGCCGTCAGCCCAACATTCTCGTCGTGCACCCGTCAGTGCCGGCGAAGACCGTGCGCGAACTGCTCGCGCTTGCGCGTGCAAAACCGCGCCAGATCAACTACGGCTCGGGCGGCATCGGCACCGCCTCGCATCTCGCCACCGAACTGCTGCAGCTGATGACCGACACCGCGATGGTGCATGTGCCCTACAAGGGGCTGGGGCCGGCATTGACCGATCTGATGGGCGGGCAGACCCAGCTCATCATTTCGACCATGGCCTCGGCGTTGCCGCAGGTAAAGTCGCGCCGGCTGCGTCCGCTCGCCGTCACCACGGCGAAACGCTCGGGCTTCTTTCCGGAGATTCCGACCCTCGATGAAGCCGGTGTGCGCGGCTACGAATTCAATACCTGGTACGGATTGCTGACGTCGGCGAAAACGCCCGCCGCCGTAATCGACCAGCTCAATCGCGAAATGGCGCGCGTCGCCGAGGCGCCGGCGGTACGCGAACAGTTCACCCCGCAGGGCATCGAAGCCACGCATACAACGCCGGCCGAATTCGGCGCCTACCTCAAGTCCGAAGTCGGGAAATGGGGCAAGGTCGTCAAGGCTTCGGGCGCCAAACCGGAATAACCGCAATACGCACACACGGGTAATACCATGACCATCACCACTGCCGACGTCGCGCTGTTCGGCCGACCGTTCATCTTCATGCGCCACGGCGAATCCGAGGCGAATGTCGCCGACACGCTGGCCGGCTCACTCGACGTCGCGCTGACCGCGCTTGGCCATCAGCAGGCCAAAGCAGCGGCCGCGCTGCTCGTGGACTCCGGTATCAGCGCAATTTATTCCAGCACGCTCACGCGTGCGCGCGACACTGCTGAGTACGTGGCCGTCGCCCTCAAACTGCCGGTCTCGCAGATCGCCGAACTCGGCGAGCGCAACTGGGGCGCGATGGAAGGCCAGCCGCGCGCGCACTTGAATCGCGAGCAAACGCCGGCCGGTGGCGAATCGCCGCAGCAATTCGCCGAACGCGTGCTGCGCGGCTGCGCACAGATTGAAGCGCGCGGCCTGCCGCTGCTCGTCGCGCACTCCGGTGTTTTCCGCGTGCTCTGCCGCGCGCTTGGTCTGTTCGAGCCGGACCAGCCCTATTTCAATGCTGCGCCGGTGCATATTGCGCCGGCAGGGAGCGGCTGGTGCATGGTGCCGATCGGCAACGCGGATGCACCGATATAATCAAAGCAGGAGGAAACCTCATGTCCAATAGCCCTGCGGCGCGCCTGCGCGCGCTGCTCAAACGCCCCGGCTGCATCGTCGCCCCCGGGGTCGCCGACGGCCTCGCCGCGCGACTCGTGGCGATGGGCGGTTTCGACGCCGCCTACATGACGGGCTTCGGCACCAGCATTACGCGGCTCGGCATGCCCGATGTCGGTCTCCTGACCGCCACCGAGATGATCGACAACGCCAGCCGCATCGTAGAAGCCTCGAACCTGCCGGTGATCGCCGACGCCGATACCGGTTACGGCAATCCGATCAACACGCGGCGCACGATCCGCGATTACGAAAAAGCCGGCGTCGCGGGCGTGCATCTCGAAGACCAGTCGTGGCCGAAGCGTTGCGGACATCTGGCCGGCAAAAAAGTCATTCCGACCGTCGAGATGGTCGCCAAGATCAAGGCAGCCTGTGATGCGCGCCGCGATGCGGATTTCGTCATCATCGCGCGCACCGACGCGATCGCGGTCGAAGGCATCGATGCGGCAATCGAGCGCGGCGAACGCTATCGCGAAGCCGGCGCCGACATGCTGTTCATCGAAGCGCCGGTCGGCCGCGAGCAGGTCGAGCGCGTCGCCAATCACTTCAAGGGCGTGCCGCTGCTCTACAACATGGCGGCCAGCGGCAAGACGCCGGACCTGCCGGCCGACGAACTCGGCAAGATCGGCTTCAAGCTCGCGATCTATCCGAACTGGGTGATCCTCGCTGCGATACCGGCCATGCAGAACCTGCTCGCCGAACTGAAGAAAACCGGGTCGATCGCGCACATGCGCGACAAGGTGGCGACCTTCAAGCAATTCACGGAAGTCGCCGGCCTGCTGGAAATCCAGGAACTCGAAAAGCGCTACGGCGTGCCCGACGATCAGCGCGCGGGGCTTTAGGAGAAAAACGTGGCACAAACGATGTTCGAAAAAATCTGGGACCGCCATGTGATCGTCACGCGCGGCGGCAACGAGTGCCTGCTGCACATCGACCGCAATTTCGTGCACGAAGGTTCGTTCCACGCCTTCGGCGCATTGGCGCGCGACGGCCGCAAGGTGAGAAAACCGCGGCAGACCATTGCGGTGGCCGACCATTACGCGCCGACGCGCAACCGCGACCGGGGCCTCGCCGCGGTGACCGACCCGGAGATGCGCAACATGGTCGAGCTGCTGGCGAAAAACGTGGCGGCCAATGACATCGACCGCTATTACGATCTCGATCATCCGCAACAGGGCATCGTGCACGTGATCGGGCCGGAACTCGGCATCACGCAGCCGGGCATGGTCATCACGGTCGCCGACTCGCATACCTCGACGCACGGCGCTTTCGGTTCGATCGCCTTCGGGCTCGGCGCCTCGCAACTCAAGCAGATTCTGGCAACGCAATGCCTGTGGCAGAAAAAGCCGAAGCTGATGCGCATCACGGTCGACGGCACGATTCCCGCCGGCGTCACGGCGAAAGACATCATCCTCGCCATCATCGCCAAGATCGGCACCGCCGGCGCTACCGGCCATGCGATTGAGTATGCGGGCTCCGCTATTCGCGCACTGTCGATGGAAGGCCGGCTTACCGTCTGCAACATGTCGATCGAAGCCGGCGCGCGCTGTGGCATGGTGGCGCCCGACGATACGACCTACGCTTATCTCAACGGCCGCCAGTACGCGCCGCAGGGCGCATTGTGGGAGCAGGCGCTGGCCTATTGGCGCAGCGTGCCGAGCGATGCCAATGCGCGCTTCGACAAGGAAGTGTCGCTCGACGCATCGACACTGCAGCCGATGGTGACCTGGGGCACGAGTCCCGAGCAGGCACTGATGATCAATGACCGTGTGCCCGATCCGGCGCGCAGTGCGAGCGCCGAACAGCGCGCGCAGCTCGAACAGGCGGTGAAATACATGGGCCTCACGCCCGGCATGCCGCTCGCCGAAATCAAAATCGACAACGCCTTTATCGGCACCTGCACCAACGGCCGGCTCGACGATCTGCGCGCCGCCGCCGCCGTCCTGAAGGGCCGCAAGATCGTGGTCAAAGGCTGGGTCTCGCCGGGCTCGACCTCGATCAAGCGGCAGGCCGAAGCCGAAGGCCTCGACCGGATTTTCAAGGACGCCGGGTTTGAATGGCGCGCCTCCGGCTGCTCGAGCTGCGTCGCCATGAGCGGCGACACGGTGCCGGCGGGCGAACGCTGCGCCTCCACCTCGAACCGCAATTTTGAAGGCCGTCAGGGAAAGGGAGCGCGCACTCACCTGATGAGCCCGGCAATGGTGGCCGCAGCGGCGGTGACCGGCAGACTGACCGATGTACGCACGCTGACGGGAGCACAGTGACATGGAAGCCTTCACCCGATTGACCGCCGTCGCCGCGCCGCTCGACATGGCCAATGTCGACACCGACAAGATCATTCCCGGCCGCTTTCTGCGCAAACTGCGTGGCCCCGGCTACGACAAGCTGGCCTTCCACGACATCCGCTTCAACACGGACGGCAGCGAAAATCCGGACTTCGTCCTGAACAAGGCGCCCTATCGCAGCGCGAAAATCCTCGTCGCGGCCGCCAACTTCGGCTGCGGCTCATCGCGCGAAGCGGCGGTCTATGTGATGTTCGACTTCGGCATCCGCTGCGTCATTGCGCCCTCGTTCGGCGACATCCATTACGGCAACGAACTGCAGAACGGCATGCTGCCGGTGATCCTGCCCGAGGAGATCTGCCGCGGACTACGCGACCAGCTTCGCGCCAAACCCGGCGCCACGCTGTCGATCGACCTGCCGAAGCAGACGGTGACCGATACCGAGGGCAATCTTGCCGGACGCCGTGTGTGCAACGCTGCGCGCGCAATTGCACGCCAATCCCGGCGCCACCGTGAGCGTCGATCTCGAGGCGCAAAAAGTCACCGGCCCCGACGCTGCGGTCTATCCGTTCGACATCGATGCCAATGCCAGGGAGCGCCTGCTCAAGGGCCTCGACGATATCGGCCTCGTCATGCAATACAGCAAGGACATCGACGCCTTCGAACAGCGCCACGCTACCGCCATGCCCTGGCTGGCGTAATGTCATGTGGCGCGGTTATCCACCGCGCGAATACTGACAACGCTGCGCAGATTTTCTAGCCCGGCTTGCCATCGACGCGCAGACGCGTCAATACCGGCCAGTAGCGTATTGCGTAAAGGCCGAAGGCCACGGCCCACAGCAATGCCGATAGCTGCACACTCGGCAGATAAAGTTGCGGCGACACGATGCCGCCAAAGACGCGAATCAACGCCGCGACCTGTACCAGCAAAAACACTGAAAGCTCAAATCCATCCGCCGTCAACATCCGCCCGGTATGGCCGCGCGCGGTCCGCGTCATCATGCCGAGGGTCAAACCACCGATCGCGCCCACCGTGAGCGCATGGGTGGCGTACGATGCAGGCAGCACGTCCAGTGCAGCCAGGCCGCGCAGCGCGAGATGCACGACGATCCACGCATATGCCGCATGCAGTATCCACACCAGCGGCGTGGCCAGGGTGCGCCACGGTTTCCACAGCAACAGGCGCGCGCCGTGCGCGAGCATGCCGGTCAGCGCAATCGCGGCGATGACGACCTGCGGCAAATGCAACAGGTCTGCCGCAAACATGAGCATGACTGTTGCGAGCACAAGTTTTTCCAGCAGCGCGTGGCGCGTGGCGTTTGCACCGGGTACGCCGTTGTTGGTAAACATCGGGATTACCCGGCCGCCCATCACCACCATGATGAACAGAACGACGTCGAGTGCGAGTTGCAGCCCCAGGTGCGGCGACAGCGCGAAACGTTCCTGCACTGCGAGGTGCACCATCAGCACAAAACCACCGATCAGCACCAGCAAGCCGACAAAAAAATAGTTGCGCACATTGCGCGCCCGCAACAACGGAATACCGATCGCCATTGCCACGGCAACCGGAAAAGCCGCATTGACCGCTGCCGCCGTCATGGCCCACGGCGTGAGCACCAAAAACCTGCCGCAGAGCCACAGCGCTGCCAGTGCCATCAGCGGCACACCGGTCGGCGTCGGCTGCGCAGTCCAATTCCGTACCGCCGTCAGTAAAAAGCCGGCGATGATTGCAATCGTATAGCCGAACAACATTTCATGGCCATGCCATACCTGCCCCTGCAGCCAGGCGGACGGAAGGTAGCCCGAGAACTGCGCCGCCCACAGCAGCACACTGAACGCACTGAAGAAACTCGCCAGCAGATAAAACGGGCGAAAACCCAGATTCCATAGCGCGAAGCCAGCGACGACCGGCGGCGATTCAATTTGTGGTGATTGGGAAATCGGCATTTAGTCCCCATGTATTTCCGGTAGTCCGCGCGCGCTTGCCGTGTAAAAAGCTTGGCTGCGGCGGCAAAACGCCGCCTTCTGGCAACCGTCAAAAATACTGGTGAGCGGCAGTTAGGCGCGGCTCTTGAATTACGGCAACTGGTTTACGCCAGCCAGCGGGTCGCGCTCCCTCGCAGCCTGGAGTTCGGCATCGTAGGATTCGAAAAGGCCGTTCTCGACATTGAGAACCAACACCTTGCCTTCCTCAATGAGGTAATGCCAGCCGCGCAGAAAAAGTTTACCGGCCTCCACGCGCCGTCGCACCATGGGGTAATCCATAAGCCGCTCGATCTGCAGCGCCACCGCGCGCTGCTCGGTGCGGTACAACGCTTCCTCCGATGGCATTACGGGCAGCACGGCGTCACGCGCAAGTTCAAGCCACTTGATCATGTGCACCGCCTCGGCCGGCGGTTCGCTGTACAACGCGCGAATCGCGCCGCAATGGCTATGGCCGCAGACAATGATTTCACGCACCTCCAGATTGAGCACGGCAAACTCGATTGCCGCGGCCGTTCCATGGTAACCGTAGGATGCATCAAATGGCGGCACGAAACCGCCTACGTTTCGCGCAATAAACAACTCGCCCGGACCGCTGTCCATCAGAAGGTATGGCACGACGCGAGAATCGGAGCAGCCGATAAACAACACTGTCGGGCGTTGCCCCTGATCCACCAGACTATGAAACTGGTTTCTCAGCCGCGGGAAATAGCGGGTGTGGAAACGCCGCAACCGGCGGAAGATATCGTCGTCCGGCATGGAATCTGACTCAGCGCATGGACGCCGCGATACCGCCTTATTCAAGCCGCATGGGCTGGCCCCGCCGGTCGAACGGGATAAACGATCCGATCACGCCGGCCTTGATCGCCGCGATCATCTGCTGCAAGGCAGGGTCGGCCTCCTTGCTGGTCGGCGCGCGGCCATCGCGTCCGGACAGGCTGGCGGCAAACACGACCGCCCAGTCGGTCCCGAACTGATGTGACTCTTCAGCCAAGGCCGCGAAGCCGGCCAGTTCTTCCGGGGCTTTGTCAACGCACATCAGTGGAATGAGCGCCCCGCCATGGCCGGCTGCAAAGCCGGCGCGTTGTTCGGGCGTGCTGTCGTCAGGCAGGACGGCATTGGCAAACACAAACAACAACCGCTGCGGCTCCGGCTGCTGGCGCGCGGCGCAAAGCAGATCATCGAAGGTCGAAATATTCATCGCTATTGCACCAGCGGTGTGTCGGCGGAGTCGAGTTCGACACCCTCGACAACGGCCGCACCGGCGAGCAAACGAAGATATTGCCGCAGCGCGGTCACGTACGTTTGCTGGCGCAGCGTCATCGCCACTGCACCCCGTACCGACTCGAATGCCTGCGTGACGCCGGGCTCGCGTTCCAGCACCTCGACGATATGCAGGCCGAAGCGGCTGTGCACCAGACGCGGCAGCACACCAACCTCGATGTGATCGAACAACTCGCGCGCGAACTCCGGCGCGCAATCGGCACGCGTCAGCCAGCCCAGTTCGCCGCCCTGTTCGCTGCTCGGGCAGTTCGACCACTGGCGCGCCGCTGCGCCAAACGCATCCGCAGCGTGCCGGTCATGGCAACGCACTTCAAGAAAGATAGGCTCTGCACGTTTGCGCAGCGCGGCCACATCGACACCCGGCGTCACCGCAAAGAGTATGTGACGCGCGCGCACCCGTTGGCCGGTGCGATAGCTGCTGCGGTGGGCTTCGTAGTAGCGAAGGCATGCTTCTGCCGAGGGGTCGGGCACATTCAGGTTCTGCTCAAGCAGTTTATCGATGGCTTCACTGGCCGCTTCGCTGATCACACCATCTGCGAACGCCATGTCGCTCGCCGCCAGCAGGCCGGCGGCCTGCGCGGCCTGCCGCAGTAACTCGGTGCAGGCACGTTGACGCAATGCCTCGGCAGAAAGAGCATCAGCGGATGCGTTCAGCGCCGCCCCGTTGATGCGGGCCACTGGATGAGCGGTCATAGTATTGATAGTCATCTATTGCTTTCAAATGCGGGTACGCGGCTGATTGTGACCGGCCGGCAGATTCAGCCGGCGGCTGCGCACGATCTGGTACGGACGAAACAGATAACCGAGCGAGGCAAAGCCGCTCCACACATGCACCAGCCGGCTGAACGGAAACAGCAGGAAGATCGTCATGCCGAGCACGATGTGTACTTTGTACGGCCACGCCAGCGGAATCAGGCCTTCGGCGGCGCCGGCGCGAAAGGTCATCACGCGTTGCGCCCAATCCGCCAGCACCAGCATCACGCTGCCATCGGCGTGCGAGATGGAAAGCGGCAGGGTGATCAGCCCGAACGTCAGTTGCGTCCACAGAATGAGCAGAATGGCGAGATCAGTACGGTGACTGGTCAGACGGATACGCGGGTCGAACATGCGGCGGTAGATCAGCAGGGAAAGGCCGATGAAACAGAGAAACCCGGCAACCCCGCCGGCGATGATGGCGAGCATCTGTTTATTGGCCGGGCTGATAAAAGGTTCATAAACCCAGTGCGGCGTCAGCAGGCCGACAAAGTGGCCGAAAAAGAGAAACAGGATACCGATGTGAAACAGGTTGCTGCCCCAACGCAGCGTGCCGGTGCGCAGCAGTTGCGACGAATCGCTTTTCCAGGTGTATTGATCGCGGTCGAAACGCGCCAGGCTGCCGGCGAGAAATACCACCATGCAGATGTACGGGTAAGAACCGAACAGGAAAGTATGCAGATAGGACTGAAAAGCATTCATGTGGCCACTCCTGAATGGGCGCTCTTGCGAACAATTTGGATGGGTTGCGGCTGCCCGGGACGGGCCTGCCCCCTGGTTGAGCAACCATCGAACACCTGCGGCTCGGCCCAGCTTTCATCCAATGACGGCTCGGCGGCAAGCGCCACGGCCTGCGCTTTTTCGCCCGCCAGTTCAAGCAATGCACCGAGCACGCTTGCATACGGGCTTTCTCGCTGCTGCAGCGCGCTGAAGATGGCGTTGAAGATGTGCGCCATCTCGCCGAGAAAGCTGCGCGCTTCAACCGGCGGCTGGGTAGAAACAAATTCCAGCACGGCAGGCAGATAGTCCGGCAACTCGCCGGGCGCCAGATAGAGTCCGGCTTTTTCGTAGGTCTGCGCGAGATCGATCATGGCCGGACCGCGCTCACGCGAATCACCATGCACATGCTCGAACAAATGCAGCGAGGTGCCGCGGCCACGGTCGAACAGTTCGACGTAGTTGGCTTCGGTTTCCATCGAATCGGCATTGGCGAGCGCCTCGATCAAGGCGTCGAGTTCGACGTGACGGGCGGCGGGCAACGCCGCTTCGTCGCGCAGAATTTCACGCATCTCCGGCAGGTGACCGCGCATCGCGGCGTCCGGATAACTCAACAGCGCCGCCAGCACACGCAGGCTGCGGGAAGCCGCTACCGGTTTTGCAAAAGCCGACATGATCAGACCTCCAGCTTGATGGGAATGGTGCGTTTCTTCTCGCTGCCGAACAGACTGGTATTGCCGGTGCCTTCCGAACAGCCGTTGCCGAACGAAAAGCCGCAGCCGCCGCGCACGTTGAAGGTGTTCTCGGCGTACTCGCGATGCGTGCTGGGAATGACGAAACGGTCTTCGTAGTTGGCGATCGCCATGACGCGGTACATCTCCTCCACCTCCAGCTGCGTCACGCCGACCTGTTGCAGCGCCGCGGTATTGAGGCGCCCCTCGACATGCTTGTCGCGCTGGTAGGCGCGCATCGCCAGCATGCGGTCGAGCGCGCGCACCACTGGCGTGGTGTCGCCGGCGGTCAGCAGGTTGGCCAGATATTTGACCGGAATGCGCAACTGGTTGACGTCGGGGATCGCGCCGTTGGCCTGTAACTGCCCGGCGTTGGCGGCAGCGCTGATCGGCGACAGCGGCGGCACGTACCAGACCATCGGCAGCGTGCGGTATTCCGGATGCAGCGGCAGCGCCACCTTCCATTGCACCGCCATCTTGTAGACCGGGCTCGCGCGCGCGGCTTCCATCCACTTGTCGGGGATGCCATCGACGGCGGCCTGTGCGATGACCTTGGGGTCATTCGGATCGAGGAAAATATTGAGCTGCGCCTGATACAGATCGCGGTCGTGCTCGACGCTGGCGGCTTCCTGAATACGGTCAGCGTCGTACAGCAACACACCCAGATAACGGATGCGGCCGACGCAGGTTTCCGAGCAGACGGTCGGCTGACCGGCTTCGATGCGCGGGAAGCAGAAGATGCACTTCTCGGCCTTGCCGCTCTTCCAGTTGTAGTAAATCTTTTTGTACGGGCAGCCGCTGACACACATGCGCCAGCCGCGGCACTTGTCCTGGTCGATCAGCACGATACCGTCTTCCTCGCGCTTGTAGATCGAACCCGACGGGCAGCTCGCCACGCACGCCGGATTCAGGCAATGCTCGCACAGACGCGGCAAGTACATCATGAAGGTGTTTTCGAACTGACCGTAGATGTCCTTCTGGATGTCATCGAAGTTGCGGTCCTTGCTGCGCTTCGAAAACTCGCCGCCGAGAATCTCTTCCCAGTTCGGGCCCCACACAATCTTGTCCATCTGTTTGCCGGTGATCAGGCTGCGCGGGCGCGCCGTCGGTGTCGCCTTCATTTCCGGCGCCGACTGCAGATGACCGTAGTCGAAGGTGAAGGGTTCGTAGTAATCGTCGATCTCGGGCAGATTGGGGTTGGCAAAAATGCGCATCAGCAGTTTCCACTTCGCGCCCTGCCGCGGCTCGACACTGCCGTTGGCCTTGCGCACCCAGCCGCCGTTCCACTTGTCCTGGTTCTCCCATTCCTTCGGGTAGCCGATGCCGGGCTTGGTCTCGACGTTGTTGAACCACGCGTACTCCATGCCGGGCCGGCTGGTCCAGACGTTTTTGCAGGTGACCGAACAAGTGTGACAACCGATGCACTTGTCGAGATTAAGTACCATGCCTATTTGCGCGCGGATTTTCATGCTGCCTCCTGCAGAGCCGTCTCAAAGGAGGCCGCCCCCTCAGGGGACAGCGAACGAATGTAAGCGTGGGGGTTCATGCAACTTCTCCCTGCGACTGCACCGGGCGCACCAGTTCGTCGGCGACCGGTGTGTCGAGCCAGTCGATCTTGTTCATCTTGCGCACCACCACGAACTCGTCGCGGTTGGTGCCGATGGTGCCGTAGTAATTGAAACCGTAGCTGAACTGCGCGTAACCACCGATCATGTGCGTCGGTTTCAGGACGATGCGTGTGACCGAGTTGTGGATACCGCCGCGCGCACCGGTAATTTCGGAACCCGGGGTATTCACAATTTTTTCCTGCGCGTGATACATCATCACCATGCCGGGATTGACGCGCTGGCTCACCACCGCGCGCGCCGCAATCGCGCCGTTGAGGTTGAACAGCTCGATCCAGTCGTTATCGACGATGCCGGCGCGCTTCGCGTCGTCTTCGCTGATCCACACGCAGGGCCCGCCGCGACTCAACGTCAGCATCAGCAGGTTGTCGGTGTAGGTCGAGTGGATGCCCCACTTCTGGTGCGGCGTGATGAAATTGAGCGCGATCTCCGGATTGCCGTTGGGTTTGACGCCGTGGATGCCGGCGGTGGTCTTCAGGTCCACCGGCGGACGATAGCTTGAGAAACCTTCGCCGAAAGCGCGCATCCACTCGTGGTCCATGTAGAACTGCTGGCGCCCGGTCAGCGTGCGCCACGGGATCATCTCGTGCACGTTGGTATAGCCGGCGTTGTACGAGACAGTCTCGCTTTCAATGCCGCTCCAGGTCGGACTGGAAATGATCTTGCGCGGCTGCGCCTGGATGTCGCGAAAGCGGATTTTCTCGTCTTCACGATGGATCGCCAGATGCACGTGATCAAGCCCGGTCTGCCTGCCCAGTGCCTGCCACGCTTTGACCGCCACATGGCCGTTGGTTTCGGGCGCGAGCATCAGCACGACTTCGGCTGCGTCAATGTCGGTCTCGATTTTCGGCATGCCGCAGGTCACGCCTTCGGCGGTGACGGCGCCATTGAGTTCGCCGAGCTGCGTCACTTCCGTCTGTGTGTTCCACGCGATGCCCTTGCCGCCGTTGCCGACCTTGTTCATCAGCGGGCCGAGCGCGGTAAAACGTTTGTAGACGTTCGGATAGTCGCGTTCGACCACCTGCATGTTGGGCGCGGTCTTGCCCGGCACGAGTTCGCACTCGCCGCGTTTCCAATCTTTAACTTCAAAGGGTTGTGCCAGCTCCGACGGGCTGTCATGCATCAGCGGCGTCAGCACCAGTTCTTTTTCGACGCCGAGATGGCCGACGCAGACTTCGCTGAACTTTTTGGCAAAACCTTTGTAGATGTCCCAGTCGCTGCGCGATTGCCAGGCCGGATCGACCGCGGTGGACAGCGGGTGGATGAAGGGATGCATGTCGCTGGTATTGAGATCATTCTTTTCGTACCAGGTCGCCGTCGGCAGCACGATGTCGCTGTAGAGGCAGGTGGTGCTCATGCGGAAATCAAGCGTCACCAAGAGGTCGAGCTTGCCTTCCGGCGCCTTGTCGTGCCACACCACTTCGGCCGGCTTGGCCTGATCACTGCCGAGGTCCTTGCCTTGCACGCCGTGGCTGGTGCCGAGCAGATGCTTCAAAAAGTACTCGTGGCCCTTGCCAGATGAACCGAGCAGGTTGGAGCGCCAGACGAACAGATTGCGCGGCCAGTTGTCGGGGTGATCGGGATCGGTACAGCTCATCTTCAGCGATCCGTCCTTGAGCGCCTTGACCGCGTAGTCCTTCGCATCGACACCGGCGGCCTGCGCATCGCGCACCACCTGCAGCGGATTGGTCTGCAACTGCGGTGCGGAGGGCAGCCAGCCCATGCGTTCGGCGCGCACGTTGTAATCGATCATGCTGCCGCCGTAGCGTTTCTTGTCGGCTAGCGGCGAAATCACTTCTTCCATGCCGAGTTTCTCGTAGCGCCATTGATCGGTGTGCGCATAAAAAAAGCTGGTGCTGTTCATCTGGCGCGGCGGACGGATCCAGTCGAGCGCGAAGGCCAGCGCGGTCCAGCCGGTCTGCGGCCGCAGTTTCTCCTGGCCGACGTAATGCGCCCAGCCGCCGCCGCTCTGGCCGATGCAACCGCACATCATCAGCATGTTGATGACGCCGCGGTAGTTCATGTCGCTGTGGTACCAGTGGTTCATCGCCGCGCCGATGATCACCATCGACTTGCCGTGCGTCTTGTGCGCGTTCTCGGCGAATTCACGCGCCACCGTGATCAGTTGCGCGCGCGGCGTGCCGGTAATGCGCTCCTGCCACGCGGGCGTGTACGGCGTGTCGTCGTCGAAGTTTTTGGCCGCGAGTTCACCGGGCAGGCCGCGCGCCACGCCGTAGTTCGCCACCTGCAAGTCGAAGACGGTCGCCACCAGCGCCTCGTTTTTACCAAGCGCAATGCGTTGCACGGGTACTGTGCGCACCAGCACATCGGCGCTCATTTGATCAACCCGACCCTTTAATACGTTATTGGGAAAATTGACGCTCTCGATGCCGCCGAAATACGGGAAACCGACCTTCGCGGTTTCGCGGCTCGGCGCGGCGCCCTCAAGCAGTGAGAGCCTGAGCTTTACCGCGTTGCCGTGCTGCGCTTCCTTCGCTTCGAGGTTCCACTGACCCTGATCGGCACGGCCGTCCGGTCCCCAGCGAAAACCGATCGCGCCATTGGGCAATACGACCTTGCCGGACTCGTCGAACGCGACGGTCTTCCACTCCGGATTATTGGCCTGACCGAACTTGTCGTCGAAATCCGAGGCGCGCACATAACGATCGGGCACCATGACAACTTCGCCGCCGGGCAGGGTGTGCTCTTTCAACATCACCAGCATCGGCATGTCGGTGTAACGGCGCACGTAGTCATCGAAGTAAGCGCTGCGTTCGCCGCTGTCGGGAAAATAAAATTCTTTCAGGATGACATGGCCCATCGCCATCGCCACCGCGGCGTCGGTGCCCTGCTTCGGGTGCAGCCAGGTGTCGGCGAGCTTGGCGACCTCGGAATAATCGGGCGTCACCGCCACAGTGCGTGCGCCCTTGTAGCGCACTTCGGTAAAGAAGTGCGCATCCGGCGTGCGCGTCTGCGGCACGTTGGAGCCCCAGGCGATGATGAAATTCGAGTTATACCAGTCGGCCGATTCGGGCACGTCGGTCTGCTCGCCCCAGATCTGCGGGCTCGACGGCGGCAGATCGCAGTACCAGTCGTAAAAACTCATGCACACGCCGCCGATCAGGCTGAGGTACCGCGAGCCCGCGGCGTAACTGACCATCGACATCGCCGGAATCGGCGAGAAGCCGATGACGCGGTCGGGGCCGTGTTTTTTGATGGTGTAAACATTGGCGGCAGCGACGATCTCGTTGACCTCGTCCCAGTTCGAGCGCACAAAACCGCCAAGGCCGCGCACTTTTTGATAATCGCGGCGCGTGGCATCGGATTCGACGATCGAAGTCCAGGCCGCAACCGGATCAAGCGTGAGCCGCGCCGCGCGCCAGCTTTTGAGCAGGCGGCCGCGCACCAGCGGATACTTCACGCGATTGGCGCTATACAGATACCAGCTGTAGCTGGCGCCGCGCGCACAACCGCGCGGCTCGTGGTTGGGCATGTCCCAGCGCGTGCGCGGGTAATCGGTCTGCTGGGTTTCCCAGGTGACGATGCCGCCCTTGACGTAGATCTTCCACGAACATGAACCCGTGCAATTCACACCGTGGGTGGAACGCACGATCTTGTCGTGGGCCCAGCGGTTGCGGTAGGCGTCTTCCCAGGTGCGGTCTTCACCGCTCGTCACGCCGAAGCCTTCTGCAAAAGGCTCGCGCGGTTGGGAAAAATAGGTTAGTCGGTCAAGAAAGTGGCTCATGCGGATTCCCGGAAGGTTGAGTTTGAACTGACGGGGGATAGGAATCAGGGGTTCTTCACGTACGCATTCTTGCGCAGGTAGAACCACCAGTTGAGAACCAGGCACACGGCGTAGAACACAGCAAAGCCGTACATCGCAAACTGCGGTGTGCCGGCCTTGATCTGGTCGCCAATCACGATCGGCGCGACAAAGGCGCCGTAGGCTGCGATCGCCGAGGTCCAGCCCAGCACCGGGCCGGCCTGCGTGCGGTCGAAAATCACGCCGATGGTGCGGAAAGTCGAACCGTTGCCGATGCCGGTGGCGAAGAACAGAAGCATGAACAGGCCAAGGAACAACGGAAAGTGTGCCTCAGGGGTCGCCGAGCCGTAGGCCTGCATCATCACGTAACCGACCGCGACCGAGGCGAACACCATCACCGCCGAAATGATCTGCGTGACGATCGAACCGCCCACCTTGTCGGAAATCCAGCCGCCGATCGGGCGTACCGCCGCGCCGACGAAGGGGCCGATCCACGCGTAGGCGAGAACGCTCGGCGCATTCGGATTGTTCAGCGTGTGCTGCATGACGCCGTTGGCATCCGGTACATGACTGACACCGAAAATAACTTTCATCGATAGCGGCAGTGCCATCGAGAAGCCGATGAATGAACCGAAGGTGACGATGTAGAGCGCCGTCATCGACCAGGTATGCTTATTGCGAAAAATCTGAAACTGCTTGCTGACGCCCTCCTTCATCGGGCCGAACGCCGCCAGTTTCATGACCAGCAGGGCACTGACGATGTCGAGCGGGATCGCCACCCACATACTGATAAGTCCGACACCCGTCGGTTTCGGCAGGTAGAGATAGAGGCCGAGGATCGACGGCACGAAGGCCAACGTATACAGGTAAGTGATTTTGGCGAAAGCAATGACCGGATTTCCGGTGGACGGTGAAACGGTCTTCAGGTTGTTCATGCCGAACCAGCACAGGATCGACAGCGGTACCAACGAGAGCGCCCATGCAAAACCGGCGTTCTGGATAAAAGTTTGTGTGCCGGCGGGAATTTTGCCGAAGATCCAGCCGCTGTCCTTTAACAGCGTCATTGGCTCGCCACCCAGGTCGCCGAAGATCCCGACCGTCATCACGAGCGGGATCACGACCTGCATGGTGGTCACGCCGAAGTTGCCCAAGCCCGCATTCAGGCCAAGCGCCGTGCCCTGCAACCGCTTTGGGAAGAACGTGCTGATGTTCGACATGGAGCTCGCGAAGTTGCCACCGCCGACGCCGCACCACAGCGCCATCAGCTGGAACGCCCACAGCGGCCAATCCTTGTGCTGCAACACGATGCCGGTGCCCAGTGCCGGGGCAAGCAGCATCGCGGTGGTGAGGAAGATGGTGTTGCGCCCGCCGGCGAGGCGGATCAGGAACGAGGCCGGGATGCGCATTGTTGCGCCGGAGATGCCGGCAATCGCGGTCAGCGTGAACAACTCGGCCTGGGTGAACGGGAAGCCGAGGTTGAGCATCTGCACGGTGATGATGCCCCACATACCCCAGACGGCGAAGCCGCACAGCAGCGCAGGTACCGAGATCCACAGATTGCGATAGGCAATCCACTTGCCGCGCGCCTCCCAGAAGGCGTTGTCCTCAACATCCCACGTTGCGATATCGACAGTGTTCCGGGCAGCCGCGGCGGCACCGCCCGCTGATTCCTGTTGTGCCTGCTTGTTCGTCATGAATGGTCCTTCAGGAGAAATGCAGCGGTTCTGGATACTTGCGGTTTTGCTCAATATTTTGCGGCCGCACCTCGGAGAAGTACATCCACATCAGCGAAACCCAGACGAGGCCGAACATCAGCATGAACGCAGATGAACGAACGCCGGTGAAGTCGACCAATGCGCCGAACATGATCGGCAGAATGAATCCGCCCATGCCCCCGGCAAGCCCGACAATGCCGGAGATGACGCCGATGTTTTTCGGATAGTCGTCGGAAATGTATTTGAAGACCGACGCCTTGCCGATTGCAAAGGCGATGCCCATTGTGAACATGATCACCGTGAACATGGTCGCGTTTAGTCCGAGCTGAAAGGTGCGGGGCCCGCTGACCGTCTGGATGGTGAATTCGGTCTGCGGATATGACAGGAAGAACAGACATACCAGCGAAATCCACAACACCCACCAGGTGATGGTGTGCGCGCCGTATTTGTCCGAGAACCAGCCGCCAATGGCGCGCAGCACGCCGCCGGGAATGCTGAACGCCGCGGCAAACAAGGCCGCAACGCGGATGTCGAAACCATATTCCGATATGTAGTATTTGGTCATCCACAACGACAGCGCCACGTAGCCGCCAAAAACGATTGAATAGTATTGGCTGTAACGCCAAACCTTCGGATCCTTGAGTGCCATCAACTGCTCCCGCACCGTAACCTGGGACGCGCCGGAGGCGTGATCCTCATCGGTGTAGGTAAAAAACCAGAAAGCGATGGCAATCACCAGCATCATCGCCGCGTAGACCTGCGGCACCATGGTCCAGCCGAACGCCACCACGATGCTTGGCGCCACCAATTTGTTTACAGCAGCCCCGGTATTGCCGGCGCCGAAAATGCCCATTGCAAGGCCCTGACGGTGCTTGGGGAACCAGCGTGCGCAATAGGCAATGCCGACAGTGAAGGATCCGCCCGCCACACCAACGAACAACCCGGTAACCAGGAACTGCCAGTATTCGGTGGCGCGTGAAATCAGCCAAATCGGAAACACCGTAGAAAGCATGAGAATGAAAAATACGATGCGACCGCCGAAACGGTCGGTCCACATGCCGAGCGGCAGCCGGATCAGCGATCCGGTCAGCACTGGCAGCGCCACCAGAATGCCGAACTGCGTTTCGTTGAGGCCGAGATTCTGCTTGATCGGTATTCCGATTACCGCAAACATCATCCACACCATGAAACACACCGTAAACGCCGTTGTGCTTGCCGCAACCACCGACCAGCTTTTGTACATTTGCGTCGCCATCATTTTCCCCTTGCCCTTGAACTGTCAGAGGTAGTGTAGGCAGGGCGTTTTGGCGCGGTTTGATCTAAATCAACATAAGATGTATATCTTTTCCATCTTTAAATTATTACTCTAGAATCATGCGCAACAGGTAACCGGATCCTATTCGGCGGGTCGCATTATGCGGACCGCAGGGGCTGCCATGCGTCTGACAGGTTTTACCGATTACACCCTGCGCGTACTCATCTATCTGGGCGCGCATCGGGAAACGGATCAACTCGTCACCATTGGCGATATCGCCACTGCCTACGCGATTTCCGAAAATCATCTTATGAAGGTCGTGCACCACCTGGCCAAGCAGGGTTTCATCGAAACCACCCGCGGCAAGGGCGGCGGCATGCGCCTTGCGCGCGCGCCGGAGCAGATCAATATTGGCGACGTTGTTCGCAATGCCGAAGAGGACCTCGCCGTGGTGGAATGTTTTCAGGACGAAAATCTGAACTGCCACATTGCGCCGTTTTGCACCTTGCGGGAGACCCTCGGCCGCGCGATGCAGGCGTTTCTGGCCGTGCTTGACGACAAGACGCTTGCCGACATACTCAAGCCGCGGTCGAAACTTATCGGTTTATTCGCCGACATTCGCGCGCGGCGATAAAAGCATCAGCCGCGCTACAGTCACGGTTTGCGCCCGTTGTTCAGGCGCCCGTCTCTCTTCGCCGGCGCGCGGCACGAATCGTTTTCGAACGTGGCGGTGACAATCATTGCGAGCGGCTTAGCCACGACACAACGGGCGAGCGCGCCCCCGCCATCGCGGCGGGGCACATGTTTGCCTTGATCCGCGCTGCTATTTGATCAGCAGGTTTTTCAGTGTATGCAGATAAATCTGCGGCAGTTGAGCCAGCTCATCAACGCGAATGCATTCGTTGATTTTGTGAATGCTCGCATTGGTCGGCCCGCACTCGATGACCTGCGGACAGATGTCGGCAATAAAGCGGCCGTCGGACGTGCCGCCGGTCGTCGACAGTTCGGTGTCGAGTCCGGTGACGGTCTTGATCGCCCTGGATACGGCATCAACGAGGTCGCCGCGCGGCGTAATGAAAGGCCGCCCGTCGTAACTCCACTCCAGATCGTAAGGCACGCCGTGTTTATCGAGGATGCCGTGCACGCGTGTCTGCAGCGTTTCGAGCGAACTTGCCGTCGAAAAACGGAAATTGAATTTGACGTGCGCGTCGCCCGGAATCACATTGTTGGCGCCGGTGCCGGCGTTGAAGTTCGAGATCTGCCAGGTCGTCGGCGGAAAATATTCGTTGCCCTTGTCCCACTCCGTCTTTGCCAGTTCGGCAATCGCCGCAGCAACCACGTGGATCGGGTTGTTGGCCAGATGCGGATAGGCGACGTGGCCCTGCGTCCCTTTCACGGTGAGACGGCCCGAGAGCGAACCGCGACGGCCGTTCTTGATCATGTCGCCGGTTTTTTTCACCGCCGTCGGTTCGCCGACGATGCAGTAATCCATTTTGATCCTGCGATCCTTCAGCGCCTCAACCACCCGTACCGTGCCGTCGACCGCCGGGCCTTCCTCGTCCGAGGTGAACAGCACGGCCAGCGAGCCCGGATGGTCCGGATGCTGTTCGACGAATTCGAGCAACGCCGCGACAAACGCCGCCAGCGAACTTTTCATGTCGGAAGCGCCGCGTCCGTACAGCACGCCGTTGCGGATGGTCGGCACAAACGGATCGCTCTGCCATTGCCCGACCGGGCCGGTCGGTACCACGTCGGTGTGGCCGGCAAAACAGACCAATGGCGACGCGGTGCCGCGGCGCGCCCACAGGTTGTCAACGCCGCCCATGC
>CAZVDN010000021.1:0-2368 GCA_964625665.1 uncultured Streptomyces sp.
AACGGTCAAACAATCGATCAAGCGCCTCAAGGACCTCGAGACGATGGCCGAAGACGGCACGTTCGAGAAAATGACCAAAAAAGAAGGCCTCAATTTCCAGCGTGAAACCGAGAAGCTGCAACGCAGCCTCGGCGGCATCAAGGACATGGGCAGCCTGCCGGACGCGCTGTTTGTCATCGATGTCGGTTATCACAAGGGCGCGATTGCCGAAGCGAAGAAACTCGGCATCCCGGTCATCGCAGTGGTTGATACCAACCACAATCCGGAAGGTATTGATTACGTTATTCCGGGCAACGATGACTCGAGCCGGGCGATCCGCCTGTATGCGCGCGGGGTTGCCGATGCGATCCTCGAAGGGCGCAGCCAGGTCATCCAGGAAATCGTCAGCGGCGAAGAGGAATTCGTCGAAGTCGAGGAGGACGGCGCCGCGCGAGCGGCCTGAACTTCAGCCTGAACAAAAAAGGGGCTAACGCCCCTTTTTTTTAAGCAACGTTTTACTAATATCGATTGTTGGAGTGCAAATGGCGGAAATCACCGCAGGAATGGTCAAGGAACTGCGCGAGGCAACCGGCCTCGGCATGATGGAATGCAAAAAAGCGCTGTCGGAATCCGATGGCGACATGAAAAAAGCCGAAGAACTGCTGCGCATCAAGAGCGGCGCGAAAGCCAGCAAGGTCGCCGGTCGTGTTGCCTCCGAAGGTGCAGTCGGCGTGCATATTGCGTCTGACGGCAAGTCGGGCGCGATGGTCGAGGTTAATTGCGAAACCGACTTCGTCGCCAAGGATACGAATTTCAAGGCCTTCGTCGGTGCCGTTGCCGTTGCTGCAGCCAGCGGAAGCGCTGCTGACGTTGACGCCCTGGCGAAAGCTCCGGTAGAAGGCGCGGACACGGTCGCTGCTGCGCGTGAAGGCCTGGTCATGAAACTCGGCGAAAACATCAGCGTGCGCCGCTTTGCGCGCGTGGCCGCCAAGGGACGTCTGGCGCATTACCTGCATGGCAGCAAAATCGGCGTGCTAATCGACTTTGAGGGCGGCGACGAACAACTGGGCAAGGACCTGGCCATGCACATTGCCGCCAGCAAACCGATCTGCGTTGACAGCACCCAGGTCCCGGCGGAGACGATTGCGAAAGAACGCGAGATTTATTCGGCGCAGGCCAAGGAAAGCGGCAAGCCCGACAATATCGTGGCGAAAATGGTCGATGGTCGCATTTCGAAATTTCTCGCAGAAGTCACCCTGCTCGGGCAACCGTTCGTCAAAAATCCCGATGAAACCGTCGAGAAACTGCTGAAAGCCAAACAGGCCAAAGTGCATGCGTTTCACATGTACGTTGTCGGCGAGGGCATTGAAAAGAAAAAGGACGACTTCGTGGCTGAGGTAATGGCCGCTGCCGGGAGCAAATAAATGGCGCAGGCGCCCGCCTATAAACGCGTGCTTCTCAAGCTCAGCGGCGAAGCGCTGATGGGCGATGACGCCTACGGCATCAACCGCACGATTATCGAGCGCATCATTTCGGAAATTGCCGAGGTGGTGGCGCTCGGCGTCGAGGTCGCAGTGGTCATCGGCGGCGGCAACATTTTCCGCGGCATGGCGCCTGCCGCAGCCGGCATGGACCGCGCGACCGCGGACTACATGGGGATGCTGGCGACCGTGATGAATGCGCTTGCGCTGCAGGATGCAATGCGGCGCATGAACCTGGTCAGCCGCGTGCAATCGGCGCTCAATATTGAGCAGGTCGTCGAGCCGTATATCCGCGGCAAGGCGATGCGTTACCTCGAAGAAGGCAAGATCGTCATCTTCGCCGCTGGAACCGGCAATCCGTTCTTCACGACCGACACCGCGGCAGCGCTGCGCGGCATGGAAATGAATGTGGAACTGGTGCTCAAGGCCACCAAAGTGGACGGAGTGTATACGGAAGATCCGAAAACCCATGCTGACGCGATGCGTTACAAAAGCATCACGTTCGATGAGGCCATCGTCAAGAACCTGAAAGTCATGGATGCAACGGCGCTGACTCTTTGTCGTGACCAGAAACTGCCGATCAACGTTTTCAGCATCTTCAAGCATGGCGCATTCAAACGCGTGGTTGTTGGCGATGACGAGGGCACGCTCGTTCATTGCTGAGAGAATAATTAATTCCGAATTTGAGTCTGGATTTAAACCAACAGTTTTGCGGAGGTGAACGGTGATCGCTGATATCAAAAAATCCGCCGAGGAAAAAATGAAAAAGACCTTCGAGACGCTAAAGGCGGATCTCGGCAAGGTCCGCACCGGCCGCGCACATACCGGCCTCCTTGATCACATCATGGTGGACTATTACGGCACTCCGACGCCATTGAGCGGTGTGGCAAACGTCACCTTGCTTGACG
>CAZVDN010000021.1:2378-21904 GCA_964625665.1 uncultured Streptomyces sp.
AAGAAACTCGCCGGCGCAATCGAAAAAGCGATCCGTGATTCCGATCTTGGGTTGAACCCGTCAACCGTCGGTGATACGGTGCGTGTGCCGATGCCGCCGCTGACGGAAGAGCGGCGCCGCGACCTCGTCAAGGTTGTGCACCGCGAGGCTGAAGGAGGGCGTGTCGCCATTCGTAATATCCGCCGTGATGCCAATACCCACCTCAAGGAGCTGCTGAAACAGAAAAAAGTTGCCGAAGACGAGGAGCGCCGCGCGCAGGACGATGTGCAGAAACTGACGGATCGTTTCATTGCGGAAATCGACAAGGCACTGGCGGCCAAAGAAGCAGAACTGACTGCGGTCTAGAGAGTTGATGTGGGAGAAGCCCCTTCCAGCGTCGCCATTCCTGAGCCACGCCTGATTCCACGACACGTTGCCATCATCATGGATGGCAACGGACGCTGGGCAAAACAGCGGTTTTTACCGCGTGTCGCGGGGCACCGTCGCGGTGTCGAGAACGTACGCAGCACCGTGCGGGCCTGCGTCGAAAAAGGCGTTGACTACCTGACGCTGTTCGCCTTTAGCAGCGAGAACTGGCGCCGGCCTGCAGAGGAAGTATCTCTTCTGATGCAGTTGTTTGCCGTCGCCCTTGACCACGAAGTCGCCAAATTGCATGAGGCTGGAATCCGCTTTCGCGCAGTCGGCGATCTGACGCGCTTCGATGCGCGCCTGCGTGAACTGATTGCAAAGGCAGAATCCCTGACGGCCGCCAACGATCAGCTGGACCTCACGGTGGCCGTGAATTACGGTGGCCGCTGGGACATCATGCAGGCGGTCAATCGGCTGGTCGCAGAACATCCCGGCCGGATTTATACCGAAACCGATTTGCCGCAGTATTTGTCGATGGCTTACGCGCCGGAACCGGATTTGTTTATCCGCACCGGGGGCGAGCAACGGATCAGCAATTTTCTGCTTTGGCAGCTCGCCTATACCGAAATGTATTTCACCGATACCCTCTGGCCGGATTTCGATGCGACGGCCTTTGATCGCGCGATTGCTTCGTTTCAGAGCCGCGAACGCAGATTCGGCCGTACCAGCGAGCAGGTCCAGCTGTCCCAAGTTGACCGGTCGCAATCGCTCGTCCAGGATCGTTAGGCGCGGCGTGCTTAAGCTGCGCATTTTCACCGTCGCTGTTTTATTGCCGGCATTTGCGGGCGGTGCGTTTTATTTGCCGTCGGCCGCTTGGGCATTGGCAATGTTCGGCGCAGTGTTGCTGGCGGCTACGGAGTGGGCGCGCCTGGTGTCGTTTGGTTCTGCGGCGTCCTGGATTTTCAAAGCCGCGTTAGCGACCGGCTGCGGGCTGCTGTGGTGGCAAACACAAGCGGATTCGGTGGTTTATTTTGTCAGCATCGCATTCTGGGTTGCAGCGGTGCCGCTTGCGTTGTGGCAAAAGCCGCGGTTGCACGGCGGCTTCGTTGCCGGTCTGGCCGGCCTGATTGTGCTGTTGCCGATGTGGCTTGCCGCCGTGCGGTTACAGGCGACACCGGAGTTGCTGCTGGCGCTGCTGGCGATCGTCTGGATTTCCGACAGCGCCGCATACGCCGCCGGTCATGCCTGGGGCAAACATAAACTGGCGCCGTCGATCAGTCCCGGAAAATCGTGGGAAGGCGTGGGCGGTGCAATCGCCGCGGTCGCAGTGTATGCTGGGGTCTTTCAACTTGCATGGTTTCCGGAGATCGGATTGTTCTTCGTGATGACCGCTTTTTTTGCCATCACTGTGCTTGGCATCCTCGGGGATTTGTTTGAGTCCCTTCTAAAGCGAAGTGCGGGCGTAAAGGACAGTGGAACAATGTTGCCCGGCCATGGTGGTGTGCTTGATCGCATTGATGCCATCACCGCGGCCTTGCCGCTTGCCGCCTTGGTGTTTGCGCGAACATGACGGCACAACGCAACATCGTCATTCTAGGCTCGACCGGCAGCATCGGCGTGAATACGCTGGATGTCATCGGGAGCCACCCTTCCAGGTTCAGCGTTCTCGCCTTGACCGCGCATCGGCAGATTGATCGCCTTCACGAACAAATCATCGCCTACAAACCGCGCTACGCGGTGGTGGTCGATGAGCAGGCTGCCGGGCAACTCGCCCAGCGTTTGCGGGATGCCGGCAGCCGCACGGAAGTCCTTTGCGGCGAAAAGCATCTTGAGGCCGTCGCAGCACATCCGGACGCGCATACGGTGATGGCGGCGATCGTCGGCATCGCCGGCTTGCGCGCGACGCTGGCCGCCGTCGTTGCTGGCAAGCAAGTACTGCTCGCCAACAAGGAAGCGCTGGTCACGGCGGGCCCCGTATTCATGGCCGCAGTCCGCCGGCATGGTGCTGCACTGGTGCCGATCGACAGTGAACACAATGCTGTTTTTCAGGCGCTGCCCGCGAATTTTGACGGCGATCTGGCCGCCGCGGGCGTGCGTCGCATTCTGCTGACGGCTTCCGGTGGGCCGTTCCGCGAAACGCCCTCGTCAGCGCTCGAAAATGTCACCCCCGAACAGGCGTGCGCCCATCCGAACTGGGTTATGGGGCGCAAAATCTCCGTCGATTCGGCGACCATGATGAACAAGGGCCTTGAAGTCATCGAGGCAAGCTGGTTGTTCAATGCACGAGATGACGAAATTCATGTGGTGATTCATCCCGAAAGCGTGATTCATTCGATGGTGGAATATGTGGACGGATCCGTTGTTGCGCAGTTGGGGAACCCCGACATGCGCACGCCGATCGCGCACGCGCTCGGTTATCCACAACGCATCGAAGCGGGCGTGAGCTATCTTGATCTGGCAGCCACCGGCAGGCTTAACTTTTCTCAGCCCGATGAAAACCGCTTTCCCTGTTTGCGGCTGGCGCGGGCGGCGCTGCGCACTGCGGGCAGCGCGCCGGCCTTGCTCAATGCTGCAAACGAAGTGGCGGTGGCCGCCTTTCTCGACCGACGCATCGGATTTTTGCAGATCGCGAATTTGCTGGAAGACGTTCTTGCCGCGACCGAGGTGACGCCCTTGCATGAACTCGGCGACGTGTTTGAGGCCGATCGCCTTGGCCGCGCGGCCGCAGAAAACTGGATTGCTCGCAATGCAAAGCGCGCAGCGGCCCGTTTGAGCGCCTGAGCCGATGAATTTTCTCATCACCATTGCCGCATTTGTGTTTGCGCTGGGCACGTTGATTGTGTTTCACGAATTCGGACATTACATCGTCGCGCGCTGGTGCGGCGTCAAGGTATTGCGATTTTCGCTGGGGTTCGGACGGCCGCTGCTATGCATGAAACGGGGCCGAGACCAGACCGAATGGGTGCTCGCGGCGTTTCCATTGGGTGGTTATGTCAAGATGCTCGATGAGCGCGAGGGCGACGTTGCGCCGGAGGAACTTTCAAGAACTTTCAACCGCCAGCCGCTTGCACGGCGGTTCCTGATCGTTCTGGCGGGGCCCGTCGCTAATTTTTTGCTGGCCATCGGACTTTATTGGGTGGTATTTGTCAGCGGCGTTCCGGGCCTGCGCCCGGTCGTTGGCGCGGTTGCGCCGGCGACGCCGGCGGCAGAAGCGTTGTTGGCAGCCGGCGACATCATTGTCAAAGTGGGTGGCACCAGCGTCGCAACCTGGCAGGATGCGCGCTGGGCGCTGCTAAAGTCGGCGGTGGACCGCAAGCCGGTTGCGCTCGAAGTGCACAGTGCTGATGGAAGGATTTTCTGGCGCAATCTTGATCTGAGCGGCCTCAAAACAGAGGCCTTGGACGGCGACTTTCTCGGCGCCCTCGGGTTTGCCCGCCTGCAACCGCCAATAGCGCCGATTATCGGACGCGTGATCGCCGGTGGCGCGGGGGAGCGTGCGGGGTTGCTGCCCGACGATCAAATTTTGGCAGTCGATGGCGCCGACATTACGCGCTGGGACCAGTTTGTCGGCATCGTCAATGCCAGCCCGGGCAAGCGTTTGAAATTTGAAATCAGACGGGCAGACCGCACGCTTGAACTGATCATTACGCCCGATGCCGTACTGGAAAAATCGGTCAGTATTGGGCGCATCGGTGCCGCTCCGCGAATCGACCGAACTGCAATGCAAAAATACGTGGTCGATGTTCGCTTTGGACCGATCGAAAGCCTGCCAAAAGCGCTTGAACGGACCTGGGACACGGCAATTTTCAGCCTGCAAATGCTCGGCAAAATGATCGTGGGCGAGGTATCACTGAAAAACCTGAGCGGGCCGATTACCATTGCCGACTATGCAGGCCAGTCGGCCCAGGTCGGCTGGGTATCCTACCTCGTCTTTTTGGCACTGATCAGCATCAGCCTCGGCGTGCTGAATTTGCTGCCCGTCCCCTTATTGGATGGGGGGCATTTGATGTATTATATGCTTGAAATTTTTAAGGGAAGTCCGCTTTCCGAGAAGGCAATGGCTGTCGGCCAGCAGATCGGCATGGCGGTGCTGATGGTCTTGATGGTATTTGCGCTTTATAACGACATTACGCGACTGGTGAACGGCTGATATGAGACTTGGCAAGCGACTGGCGTTATTGGTAATCGGCCTGGTGACGGCCTTTGCCGCTTCGGCGTTCGATCCTTTTGTGGTCAAGGATATTCGCGTCGAAGGTATCCAGCGTGTCGAAGCGGGCACCGTATTCAGTTACCTGCCGGTCAAAGTCGGCGACACGATGACCGATGAAAAAGCCTCGCAGGCAATCCGTTCACTGTATGCCACGGGCTTTTTCAAGGACGTCAGCATCGAAGTCGATGCCGGCGTATTGATTATCACGATCCAGGAACGGCCTTCGATCGCGCAGATTGAATTCAACGGGACGAAGGAATTCAACAAAACCGATCTGCTGAAGGGCTTCCGCGGCATGGGGCTGGCAGAGGGACGCATTTATGATCGCGGCCTGCTCGACAAGGCTGAGCAGGAACTCAAAAGGCAGTACATCAGCCGCGGCAAATACGCGGTGCAGATTACAACCACTGCAACGCCGTTGGAGCGCAACCGCATTGCTGTGCGCTTCGATGTGGTTGAGGGGGATGTCGCCAAGATCCGTCAGATCAGCATTATCGGCGCCAAGGTATTCAAGGAATCCGATTTGCTCGGACAGTTCAAGCTGCGTCCGCCGGGCCTGATGACCTGGTATACCAAGGATGACCAGTATTCGAAACAGAAACTGTCGGGTGATATCGAGGCGCTTAAATCTTATTACCTCGATCGCGGTTTCCTGGAGTTCAACGTGGATTCCACGCAGGTATCGATCACCCCGGACAAGAAGGACGTTTACATTTCGCTTGGCATTTCGGAAGGCCCCCAATTTTCGGTATCCGGCGTCAGCGTTGCCGGGGACATGCTGATTCCGAAGGACGAGGCGCTCAAGCTTGTGCAATTGAAATCCGGTGATACGTTTTCAAGGGCCAGGCTGACTGAATCGACCAAGGCAATTACCGACCGCCTCGGCAATGACGGGTATGCATTTGCCAACGTCAACGCGGTGCCAGATATTGATCGCGCCAAACGCACTGTTGCCTTTACTCTCTTTATCGATCCGGGCCGGCGCGTATACGTGCGTCGGATCAACGTCGCAGGCAACACAAAAACCCGTGACGAAGTGGTGCGCCGTGAAATGCGGCAGATCGAGGGCGGCTGGTATTCGGCCGACAAAATCACCAAATCCAAGCAGCGTGTGGACCGCCTGGGTTATTTCACGGATGTCAGCGTGGAAACACCATCCGTTGCGGGAACGACTGACCAGGTAGACGTCAATATGACCGTGGTGGAAAAACCCACTGGCAACATCATGATCGGTGCCGGCTATGGCAGCGCGGAAGGCGTCGTTCTCAGTGGCGGTGTTTCGCAGCAAAACGTATTCGGTACCGGCAATTTTGTCGGCGTCAATGTCAATACCAGCAAATTGAACACGATCTATTCGCTCTCGTTTACCCAGCCGTATTGGACTGTGGACGGTGTGAGCCGGGGATTTGATGTTTACAAGAAAAACACTAATCCCAATGCTATTGGTGCCGGCCTATACAGAACGCAAGCGCTTGGTGGGCAAGCGAGGATTGGTATACCGTTCACCGATATTGACTATGTCAATGTTGGTTTGGGTTACGACGATACAACTATTACAACCTATCCAGGGTATTCGCCTGCGCGTATTACAAGTTACGTGAATACATTTGGCGCAAACAATACTTCAGTTCCGGCAACATTGTCTTGGACGCGTGACACGCGGGACAGCGCGCTTTATCCAACTAGCGGTGGAACTCAGCGAGCCAGCATGGAAACCGGCTTGCCCGGCGGTACACTACGTTTCTACAAGATGAATTACCAAAACCAACGGTACTTTCCATTGACGAAAACATTCACCGCTTATTTTAATGCCGATATCGGTTACGGTGGCGGACTTGGCGGCAAACCCTTGCCGTTCTTCCGAAATTACTACCTTGGCGGCGTAAGCTCGTTGCGCGGTTTCGGAACGTCTACCATCGGACCTAAGTATGAGGACAATTCGCCGGTGGGTGGTTCCAAACGGGTCTTAGGTAACGCGGAATTGCTATTTCCGTTTCCTGGAATGGCGAATGACAAGTCCATACGCATCAGCGCGTTTATGGATGCGGGAACCGTAGGAGAGTCCTACAGTTTTTCTGATTGGCGTGCTGCAGCAGGCGTCGGGGTATTGTGGGTCTCTCCGTTCGGGCCGTTGAAAATTAGTATTGCTCAACCATTCCGCGTCCAGTTTGGTGATACGAAGCAAAGAATTCAGTTTTCCTTTGGTCAGCAGTTTTAGTTTATGTTTTCGTTCCTTTTTGTGAATCTTTGAAGTCAAGGAGCAGTGAGTGAACAAGCCTAAGCCCATCGTTTTGCAAGTGATCGGCCTGCTAGTGGGAGTCCTATGGTCGGTCGGAACGCAGGCGGCTGATCTCAAGGTCGGATTTGTCGACGCCGAACGCATCAACAGGGAGTCTGCGCCAGCTGAACGCGCGACCAAGAAGCTGGAAAAAGAATTTGCGCCGCGCGAGCAGGAACTGCGCAAAATGGAGCAGCAGATCAAGCTGATTCAGGGGCAACTGGAAAAAGACGGCCTGACGATGAGCGAATCCGACCGCCGTACCAAAGAACAGGAACTCGGGCGCCAGACACGCGAATTCCAGCGGTTGCAGCGCGAGTTTCGTGAGGACCTCAATTTGCGCCGCAACGAGGAACTGTCGGCGCTGTTTGAACGTGCCAACAAGGTCATCAAGCAGATTGCGGAAACCGAAAAATACGACCTGATCATTCAGGAAGCAGTTTACCGCAGCACGCGTATCGATATCACCGAAAAGGTCATCAAGGCGCTCGCTGCAGAAAAGTAATCGGGAGCACCCCGGTCAACCGTTTTTCGGAGCGCCGGCGTCTTCGTGCCGCCGGAGTACATATTGGAAAAGCGCAAAGTATTCACCCTCCGCCAGATTGTTGACCGCCTCGGCGGTGAATTGATCGGTGATGGCGGTGTCCGCATTTCTCAGGTCGCCCCGCTGGAAAAGGCTCAATCGGGCCAGATTTCCTTTCTCGCGCAGGCGCGAAATGTCGCCCAGCTCAAGGGCACTGAGGCGTCGGCGGTCGTTCTTGGCCGTGACGCTCAGGATGCAACTCAATTGCCGCGGATCGTCTGCAAGAACCCATACGCTTATTACGCTGCTGTCACCGGGCTGCTCAATCCGCCATTGAAGTACCGTGCTGGTGTGCACAAATCTGCAGCCATCGATAAGTCCGCCCGCATTGCCAAATCAGCTCACATCGGCGCAAATGTTGTCATTGGCAAAGGTGTGCGTATTGGTTCTGATTGCGTTATTGGCGCGGGCTGTGTGATTGGCAATGACACATTGATTGGACCGGCGACCCTGCTTTACCCGAATGTTACCGTTTACCATGGCTGCCGGATCGGTGAGCGCTGTATCGTGCATTCGGGGGCCGTGATCGGGTCAGACGGTTTCGGGCTGGCCAAAGACGAAGGCGTTTGGAAAAAAATTCCCCAGATCGGTGGTGTCACGATCGGTGATGACGTGGAAATCGGGGCCAATACAACCATTGATCGCGGCGCGCTAGACGATACCCGCATCGGCAATGGCAGCAAACTCGACAATCAGATCCAGATCGCCCATAACGTTTGCATCGGCGAGCACACGGCGATCGCAGCCTGCGTGGGCATTGCGGGTAGCGCCAAAATCGGCAGCCACTGTGCGCTCGGCGGTGCGTCGATGATTTACGGGCATATCACCATCGGCGACAATATCAGTGTTTCAGCGGGAACGCTGATCATGCGCTCGCTGGACGAACCGGGCACGTATACCGGCGTGTTTCCGTTCTCGAACCACCAGCGCTGGCTCAAGAACGCGACGCATCTGCGGCAACTTGATGAGCTGGTCAAACGTGTCAGAACACTGGAAGGCCGCCTGGGCAAATCGGAGAACGAATGACCATGAGCAGTATGGACATCAGCCAGATCATGCAGTTTTTGCCGCATCGTTATCCGTTTCTGCTCGTGGATCGCGTTCTGACCTGCGAGCCTGGAAAAACCATCGTTGCGCTGAAGAATGTTACGGTCAATGAACATTTTTTCGTAGGTCATTTTCCCCATCATCCGGTAATGCCAGGAGTCCTGATCATTGAAGCCCTCGCGCAGGCGGCTGCGATTCTGACGTTTAAGACCTATGGTCAAAAAGCCGATGAAAATTCCGTTTATTACTTTGTCGGGATCGATAATGCGCGGTTCAAACGCCCGGTTGTTCCCGGCGATGCGCTCGAACTGCATGTCGAACTGAAGCGCTTTGCCCGCGGCATCTGGTGGTTTGCGGCGAAAGCCATGGTCGGTGATCAGTTGGCGACCGAAGCCGATCTGATGTGTACCCTGCGCACCCTCGAAAAAAAACCTGAATAGCGGCGGAATCCTTGGCAAAAATCCACCCCACGGCGATTATTGAGGCCGGCGCCCAACTGGCCGGAGACGTCGAAATCGGCCCCTATGCAGTCATAGGTGCGCATGTAGAAATCGGCGCAGGAACCACCATCGGCGCACACACGGTAATCAGCGGCCATACGTCGATCGGCCGTGAAAACTGCATTTTCCAGTTTGCTTCGATTGGAGCGACGCCCCAGGACAAAAAATATGCCGGTGAGCCGACGCGGCTCGAAATCGGTGACCGTAATACCATTCGCGAATTCTGCACCTTCAATCTCGGCACCGTGCAGGACGCCGGCGTTACCCGCCTAGGCAACGACAACTGGATCATGGCCTATGTGCATCTCGCGCATGACTGCCAGATCGGAAATCACACGATATTCGCCAACAATTCCCAGCTTGCCGGCCATGTTCATGTCGACGACCACGCGATCCTCGGCGGATTTACAGCCGTGCACCAGTTTTGCCGTATCGGCGGCCACAGTATTACCTCCATTGGAACGGTCGTTCTGCAGGACATCCCGCCGTTTGTAACAGCCTCGGGTAATACGGCGCAGCCCTATGGAATCAACAGCGAAGGCCTCAAACGCCGCGGTTTTTCCCGGGACGCCATCATGCGTATCAAGCGCGCATATAAAACGTTGTACAAGTCCGGGTTGGGCCTCGATGACGCGCGCCGCGAAATCGAAGGCATGATCGCGGATTGTCCGCAGTTGCAGCTGATGATCGATTTTCTTGGTGCGTCGACGCGTGGCATCATCCGCTGATCCGCAATCGACGTTTACCATTGGCATTGTCGCGGGGGAGACTTCAGGCGACCTGTTGGGCAGTCAACTGATTGCAGCGCTGAAAAAAATTTTGCCGGATGTGCGTTTTGAGGGCATCGGCGGGCCGCGCATGGAAGCGGCGGGAATGGATGTGTGGTACCCGCTCGAGAAACTGGCCGTACGCGGATATGTCGAGGTGCTTCG
This sequence comes from uncultured Streptomyces sp., assembly GCA_964625665.1. Classification (GTDB taxonomy): domain Bacteria; phylum Pseudomonadota; class Gammaproteobacteria; order Burkholderiales; family SG8-41; genus PALSA-1004. The sequence continues at coordinate 12,277 of CAZVDN010000021.1, forward strand.
CCATTTTGCCGAAATCATCGGCATCCGCAATCAGCTCAAAAAGCGGTTTGCGCGCCGCCCGCCCGCATTGTTTGTCGGCATCGATGCGCCGGATTTCAATCTTGCCCTCGAAGCCCATCTGAAAAAAATGGGCGTGCCGACAGTCCATTACGTGAGCCCTGCGATCTGGATGTGGCGGCGTGAACGGTTGCCGAAAATCAGGCGTGCCGTGAGCAGAATCCTGACGCTGTTTCCCTTCGAAAAGAAACTCTATGAGGAAGCCGGCGTCGATGCGGCGTTCGTCGGACACCCGTTGAACGACATGCTGGCCGCCGTTCCGGGCAGCCGTGTGGCGCGGGAGCAATTGAAGCTTCCGGCCGAAGTGCCGATATTTGCACTGATGCCAGGCAGCCGCCGCAGCGAAATAGAACATCTGGCCGTGCTTTTCATAGAAACGGCGCGGGCGATTTCCCGGCAGTTACCGAAGGCGCACTTTCTTGTGCCGCTTGCGACGCGCGAAACCCGCGATCTTTTTGAAACTGCGCTTTATACAAACAACGCTGCCGATCTGCCGCTGACCATCATGTTTGGCCACGCGCACGAAGCCATGGCTGCGAGCGATGTGGTGTTGCTTGCCTCAGGCACAGCAACCCTCGAGGCCGCGCTGTTGTGCAAGCCGATGGTGATTGCGTATCGTATGCCGCCGGCAAGTTACTGGTATTTGAAGGGCAAAGGATATCTGCCTTATTACGGATTGCCGAATATCCTGGCGGGCAAATTTGTCGTACCGGAATTCATCCAGGACGATGCAACAGTGGCCAATCTGACGCAGGCACTGCTCAATCTTTATCGTGATTTGCCGCTGCGCGAGCGGCTGGCACGGTCATTTCAGGGGCTGCGCGACAGCCTCGGCCGGGGTGCGGCGGAACAGGCGGCGCGCGCCGTTGTTGAAGTGCTTGGGCGCAGACGTGATTTGCGGGGTTGACGAAGCCGGACGCGGGCCGTTGGCAGGGCCTGTCTATGCGGCCGCGGTGATCCTTGGCAAGGGCAGCGGGATTGTCGGGCTTGCGGATTCGAAGAAACTGAGCGAGCGCCGGCGTGATGCGCTCGCGGCAACGATCAAGAGCGGTTCTGTGGCCTGGTGTATTGCCAGTGCCAGCGTCGAGGAAATTGATGCCCTCAATATCCTGCGAGCCACCTTGCTCGCCATGCGCCGCGCAGTGGAAGGACTTGCCGTAACTCCAACCGAGGTGCTTGTCGATGGGCTGTTTGTTCCCGAAATCGCTTTGCCGGCGAGGGCGGTAGTCCGCGGTGATTCGAGTATTGCGGAAATTTCCGCCGCCTCGATATTGGCGAAAACTGCGCGGGACGCCCATATGCTGGACCTGCACGCGCGTTTTCCGCAGTACGGTTTTGACCGGCACAAAGGTTATCCGACGGCAGCGCATGTTTTGGCATTGACTGAACACGGTGTGTCTGCGGTCCACCGCAGATCCTTTGGCCCGGTGCGGAAATTATTGCCGCAGGGGGCTTGAATTGAAGCGCATTCAATCCGAAGAGAACCCGCATTTCCGCGCGCTGCTGAAACTGGCGCAGTCCTCCCGCGAACGGCGCAAGGCAGGGCTTTCGCTGCTCGATGGTGTGCATCTGGTGGCGGCCTACCGCGAGCATTTCGGCGCACCGGTGGAGGTGGCGGTCAGCGAATCCGCGTTAGCTGATACGGAAATCAGGCGAGTGATCGGTACCCTGGCACCGCTGGTGCCGATGGTGTTGCAGGACAGCTTGTTTGCGTCTTTGTCGACGGTGTCGACGCCGACCGGCATCATCGCTTCGATAAAGACGCCGCGGGCGCCGGTCATGCCTGCACGGCTGGAGACCTGCCTGCTGCTGGAAGACATTCAGGACCCCGGAAATCTTGGTTCGATCCTGCGTTCTGCTGCGGGCGCCGGTATCCGGCATGTCTGCCTTTCGAAGTCATCCGTGCATAGCTGGTCACCGCGCGTTTTACGTGCCGGAATGGGGGCGCATTTCATGCTCGACATTCACGAACAATGCGATTTGACAGACATTGCCCGCGGGTTCCAGGGGCGGGTGATTGTAACTGGGCTTGGATCCGGCAAAAGCCTGTTCGAAACAGATCTGACCGGCAACGTCGCCCTGGTATTCGGAAATGAGGGCGCTGGCGTATCTGTTGCATTGCAGTCTGTGGCACACGAAACGATGACTATTCCAATGCCCGGAAAGATCGAATCGCTGAACGTGGGGGCTGCCGTTGCCGTATGCCTGTTTGAGCGGATACGCCAGCTCGACATTCGCTAATAAATGCGCCGTACCAGCTTGGCCTCCTGCAGGATGGTCGTAGCCAGTTCCTCGACCGATTTGCTGGTGGCATCCTGAAACGGAATGTTTTCACGTCGCATCATCGCTTCCGCTTCGCGCACTTCGAATTCGCAATTGCTCAGCGTCGCATAGGTGCTGCCCGGGCGGCGTTCGTTGCGGATCTGCTGCAGGCGTTCAGGCTTGATCGTCAGCCCATATAGGCGATCACGCAGATTTTTCACCTGTCCCGGCAACTGGCGGTTGGCGAAATCCTCTGGAATCAGCGGATAGTTGGCGGCGCGGATGCCGAATTGCATCGCCAGATAGAGGCAGGTGGGGGTCTTGCCGCAGCGGGATACGCCGACCAGGATCACATCGGCTTCGCTGATTTCGCGGGTGCTTGCGCCGTCGTCGTGGCCCAGCGAATAATTTACCGCTTCAATTCGATGATGGTAGTTGGCGAAGTCATTGGCGCTGTGCGATTTGCCCACCGCGTGCAGGGCGGCCACGCCGAGTTCCTTTTCCATCGGCCGGATAAAAATGTCGAAACAATCCAGAAACAGGGCATTGGCTTTCGAAACCACTGCCGCAATTTCAGGATTGACCAAAGTGCTGAAAATCAGCGGCCTTACGCCGTCGCTGGCGCCTTGACCGTTGATCTGTTGTACTGTCGCTTCTGCTTTACCGACGGTGTCGATAAAGGGCAATGTGACTTCATTGAAAGCCACCATCTCGAACTGTGTGAGCAGGCTGTGTCCCAGCATTTCAGCCGTGATTCCCGTTCGGTCGGAAATAAAAAAGGCACTGCGTTTTTGCGGCATCGCACTGTTCCGTGAGGAGATAATTGGTAAAATAGCGTCTTTTGGTGCTTCGCACAATCGGTGACCGGAACATGAAAACTGACGCTCGGGTAGTGGACTTTACGCAATTGCGCATCAGTGATGTTGGCAGTGTCGGCGGAAAAAATGCCTCGCTGGGCGAAATGATCGGTAATCTGGCGCAATCCGGTGTGCGCGTTCCCGGGGGATTCGCGACCACCGCGCATGCGTTCAGGGAATTTCTGGCGCACGACGACCTCGGGAAACGCATTGAGACTGCACTCTCGACGCTCAATGTGGACGACGTCAATGCGCTGGCGAAGGCCGGTGCGGAAATCCGCGGCTGGATTATTGCGCAACCTTTTCCGGCTGCGCTGGAAACCGAAGTGCGCGCCGCCTACAAAACCATGCAGGCGGCCGGCAGCGACGATCTTTCGGTCGCCGTCCGTTCTTCGGCAACAGCCGAGGACCTGCCGGACGCGTCCTTTGCCGGACAGCAGGAAACTTACCTGAACATTCACGGCATCGACAATGTGCTGACGGCCATAAAGCATGTGTTTGCCTCGCTCTACAACGACCGCGCGATTTCCTATCGCGTGCACAAAGGCTATATCCACAGCGATGTCGCACTGTCGGCGGGTGTCCAGCGCATGGTGCGCAGCGATCTCGGCGCCAGCGGCGTGATGTTTACCCTCGATACGGAATCGGGCTTTGACCAGGTCGTGTTCATCACCTCCGCCTATGGCCTCGGCGAGACGGTGGTGCAGGGGCAGGTCAATCCGGACGAATTCTATGTTTACAAACCGGCGCTGGCGGCGGGTAAAACCTCCATCATCCGCCGCAATCTCGGGTCGAAGGCGCTGCGTATGACCTTTACCGATGCGCGCAGCGCAGGCAAATCTGTGCAGACCACCGCGGTGGCTGAAAGCGAACGTCGCCGCTTTTCGATCAGCGATACCGAGATTGAGGAACTGGCGAGATACGCTGTGATCATCGAAAAGCACTACAAGCGTCCCATGGACATCGAGTGGGGCCGTGACGGCAAGGACGGCAAACTTTATATCCTGCAGGCGCGTCCGGAAACGGTCAAAGCCAGCGAGAAGGTCGATACGCTGCGACGCTATCGCCTGAAGACGCGCTCCGACGTGCTGGCATCGGGGAGAGCAACCGGTCAGCGCATCGGGGCAGGGCCGGTCAAACTGATCAAGACTGCCGCCGAGATGGATCGCGTCAAGCCCGGCGATGTGCTGGTGACCGACATGACGGATCCGGACTGGGAGCCGGTCATGAAGCGCGCCTCGGCCATCGTTACCAATCGTGGCGGGCGCACCTGTCACGCAGCGATTATCGCGCGTGAACTGGGTATACCGGCCGTGGTCGGCTGTCACGGTATCCTGCGCAGAAGGCGACACGGGTTTCGTCTACCGGGGTGAACTCGAAATCGAGATCATCGACCTGTCGCTGGATGCAATGCCCAAAGCACCTGCCAAAATCACCATGAATGTCGGCAATCCGGAACTCGCTTTCGAGTTCCGCCGGCTGCCGAATGAAGGCGTCGGACTGGCGCGGCTGGAGTTCATTATCGCGCGCATGATCGGCGTTCATCCGCGCGCTGTGTTGGCCTATCCCGATCTGCCGGGCGATCTGAAATTGGCGGTGGAACAACACTCCGCAGGGTACGCAGACCCAGTCACTTTTTATGTCGAGAAACTCGTCGAAGGGGTATCAACGCTGGGCGCCGCCTTCTGGCCCAAACCGGTGATCGTGCGCCTGTCCGATTTCAAGTCCAACGAGTATTCCAGCCTGACCGGCGGCTCGAAGTACGAGCCGCATGAGGAAAATCCGATGCTGGGTTTCCGCGGCGCGTCGCGCTATATCGCCTCGACCTTCCGCGATTGCTTCGAGCTTGAGTGCCGCGCCATGCGCAAAGTGCGCAACGACATGGGACTGACCAACGTAGAGATCATGGTGCCCTTCGTGCGCACGGTGGGCGAAGCGAAACAGGTCATTGACCTGCTGGCGCAAAACGGTTTGAAACGCGGCGAGAACGGTCTGCGCATCATCATGATGTGTGAAATTCCGTCGAACGCAATTCTGGCGGATGAGTTCCTGCAGTATTTCGACGGGTTCTCGATCGGATCGAATGACCTGACCCAGATGACGCTGGCGCTTGACCGCGATTCCGGAATCATTGCCGAGGGCTTTGACGAGCGGGACCCCGCCGTCAAACACATGCTGCATCTTGCGATCGCGGCCTGCCGCAAGGCAGGCAAATATGTCGGGATCTGCGGGCAGGGACCATCTGACCATCCGGACCTCGCAAAATGGCTGGTCGAGGAGGGCATCGAGAGCCTGTCGCTGAATCCGGACACGGTGGTGGAGACCTGGCTTTACCTGGCGCGCGAAGCGAAAAAAACCGCGCACTGAATTGCGCCGGGGCAACCGATTTTCATTGAGTTCACGGGTGTTTTCGGGATAGAATGCGAAAACGGTGTGATATGAAATGACTAAATATATCTTTGTCACAGGTGGTGTGGTCTCCTCCCTAGGCAAAGGTATCGCCGCCGCTTCCCTCGCCGCCATTCTTGAATCGCGCGGCCTCAAGATTTCGATGCTCAAGCTGGATCCGTATATCAATGTCGATCCGGGCACCATGAGCCCCTTTCAGCACGGTGAAGTGTTCGTCACTGAGGACGGGGCAGAAACCGACCTCGATCTCGGTCACTACGAGCGTTTTGCCAGCGCCAAAATGGGCAAACGCAACAACTTCACCACCGGCCAGATTTACGAAAGCGTCATCAAGAAAGAGCGCCGCGGCGACTATCTTGGCGGCACAGTGCAGGTCATCCCGCATATTACCGACGAAATCAAGAATTCGATCCGGCGTGGCGCCGGGGATGCCGATATTGCGATTGCCGAGGTCGGCGGCACCGTCGGTGACATCGAGTCGCTGCCATTCCTCGAAGCCATTCGCCAGATGGGCATCGAACTCGGCCGCAACAATGCCTGCTATATCCATCTGACGCTGATCCCCTATATTCCCTCCGCCGGTGAAATCAAGACCAAGCCGACGCAGCATTCCGTCAAGGAACTGCGTGAAATCGGTATTCAGCCGGACATACTGCTGTGTCGCGGTGACCGGCCGTTGCCCGAGGACGAACGGCGCAAGATCGCATTGTTTACCAATGTGCAGGTCGAAGCGGTCATATCCGCGGTGGACGTCGACAGCATTTACAAGATTCCGGGCGAACTGCACGCGCAGAATCTCGACGACATCGTCTGCCGCAAGCTTGAACTCGCGCCGCCGCCGGCGGATTTGTCAGCGTGGACCAAACTGGTCTACGCGCTCGAGCACCCAACCAAGCAAATTTCCATAGCGCTGGTCGGCAAATACGTCGATCTGACCGAATCCTACAAATCATTGTCGGAAGCGCTGATTCACGCCGGCATCCATACCGGTGTCGGCATCAAGATTCACTATGTCGATTCGGAATCGATTGAAACCAACGGCACGGCAGCGCTTGAAGGCATGGACGCGATATTGGTGCCGGGCGGCTTCGGCAAGCGCGGCGTCGAGGGCAAGATCAAAGCTATCCGTTACGCCCGCGAGAACAAGGTGCCCTACCTGGGCATCTGCCTTGGTATGCAGCTGGCCGTGATTGAATACGCGCGCGATGTGGTCGGACTCAGCGGAGCGCACAGCACGGAGTTTGACGCTGAATCGCCGCATCCGGTGATCGCACTGATTACGGAGTGGCAGGATCGCGATGGCCGTGTCGAACAGCGTGATGAAAATTCAAACCTTGGCGGCACCATGCGTCTGGGCGGACAGGAATGCGTGCTGCGCGAGGGCAGCGAGGTGCGCAAGGTCTACGGTGCTGAACGCATCGTCGAACGCCACCGTCATCGCTATGAAGTCAATAATCATTATCTGCCGCGGATTGAAGCGGCCGGGATGCGGGTCTCGGGTGTTTCCGCCAAAGACGAATTGTGCGAAATGATCGAGTTGCCGGGCCACCCGTGGTTTGTCGGTTGCCAATTCCATCCGGAATTCACCTCGACGCCCCGAACCGGACATCCCCTGTTTAATGCTTTTGTGCGCGCCGCAGTCGGCAACGCGAAGAACGCGCCTGCTGCGAACCAATCCGCGCCCAAGCTGCAAAGCATCGCATAGGCACGGCCATGCGTTTGTGCGGATTCGACGTCGGGCTCGATCAGCCTTTGTTTTTGATAGCGGGTCCCTGCGCGATCGAGTCGCGCCAGATGGCACTAGACACGGCCGGCGAACTCAAGGCGATCTGCGCCGCGGTCGGCGTGCCTTTCATCTACAAGTCCTCTTTCGACAAGGCCAATCGCAGTTCGGACAAGTCGTTCCGCGGGGTCGGCATGGACGAGGGACTCGACATATTGGCCGACGTCAAAAAATCAATTGGTGTGCCGGTGCTCACCGATGTGCACGAAATTGATCAGATCAAACCGGTCGCAGCCGTCGTTGACGTTTTGCAGACGCCGGCTTTCCTGTGCCGCCAGACCGATTTCATTCATGCGGTGGCTTCCTGCGGTAAACCGGTCAATATCAAGAAGGGCCAGTTTCTTGCGCCCGGCGACATGAAAAACGTGGTCGACAAGGCACGCACCGTCAGTGGCGCCGACAATATCATGGTGTGCGAACGCGGGGTCAGCTTCGGCTACAACAATCTGGTTTCTGACATGCGTTCACTGATGATCATGCGCGAGACTGGCTGTCCGGTGGTCTACGACGCCACGCATTCAGTGCAACTGCCGGGCGGTCAGGGCACATCAAGCGGCGGCCAGCGCGAGTTCGTGCCGGTCCTGGCGCGCGCCGCCGTGGCCACCGGCGTGGCCGGTATTTTCATGGAAACACACCCGAATCCGGCCAAAGCGCTGTCTGACGGACCCAACGCCTGGCCGTTTGCGCATATGCGGGTCTTGCTCGAGACGCTGAAGGCGCTCGACGCCATGGTCAAAAAGAATGGTTTTGCCGAACAACTTGTTACGGGGCAGGAAAAAAAATGAGTGCGATTGTAGATGTCATTGGGCGTGAAATTCTGGATTCCCGCGGTCTTCCCACGGTGGAAGCCGATGTGCTTCTCGAGTCCGGTGTATTGGGACGGGCGGCCGTGCCTTCGGGGGCATCGACCGGCAGCCGTGAAGCCATCGAATTGCGCGACGGCGATGAGAAGCGTTTTCATGGCAAGGGCGTGCAGCGTGCGGTTGAGCACGTAAACACGGAGATCTGCGAAGCGATCATCGGCCTTGATGCGGTCGAGCAGCGTTTTGTCGACCAGACCCTGATCGAACTCGATGGCACGGAGAACAAGTCGCGCCTCGGCGCCAATGCCATGCTCGCTGTATCGCTGGCGATCTCCAAGGCCGCTGCAGATGAATGCGGACTGCCACTGCACCGCTATCTCGGCGGCGCCGGCGCAATGGCAATGCCGGTGCCGATGATGAACGTGATCAATCGCGGCGCGCACAGCGACAACAGTCTTGATCTGCAGGAATTCATGCTGGTACCGCTCGGGCTGCCGACGTTCAAGGACGCATTGCGTTGCGGCTCCGAGGTATTTCAGTCGCTGAAGAAAATTCTTCACGAAAAAGGCCTGTCGACGGCGGTCGGCGATGAAGGCGGTTTTGCGCCGCGCCTGCCGAACCACGAAGCGGCCATCGTGCTGATCCTGCAGGCCGTGGAAAAGGCCGGTTATCGTCCCGGCGAGGATGTGGCAATCGCGCTCGATTGCGCCGCCTCCGAGTTTTATGCGGACGGCAAGTACACACTGGCCTGCGAGGGCCAGACACTGGACGCCGGTGAATTCACCGATCTGCTTTCGAGCTGGTGCGACAAGTATCCGATCATCAGCATCGAAGACGGCATGGCCGAAAACGACTGGGACGGCTGGAAGGAACTGACCAAGCGCCTTGGCGATCGCGTTCAGCTCGTTGGAGACGATATTTTCGTGACTAACACCAAGATCATTGCAAAAGGTATTGCCGAAGGCGTTGGCAACTCGGTGCTGATCAAGGTCAATCAGATCGGCACGCTGACCGAGACCCTGGCGGCCATCGAAATGGCCAAACGCGCCCGTTACACCGCGGTTGTTTCCCACCGCTCGGGCGAAACCGAAGATACGACGATTGCCGACATTGCCGTGGCAACCAGCGCCATGCAGATCAAAACAGGATCGCTGTGCCGTTCCGACCGTCTGGCGAAGTACAACCAGCTGCTGCGGATCGAAGAAGATCTGGGTGATGCGGGCGCCTACCCGGGGCGTGATGCCTTCTATCAGATTCGCAGGCGCTAGCCTTCGCAACGTGAAATACCTGACCTTCGCGCTGGCCAGCCTGATTGCACTGCTGCAGTATCCGATGTGGCTTGGCAAGGGCGGCTGGTTGCGGGTCTGGGATACCGATCGGCAACTGCAGGCGCAACATGAAACCAACCGAAAGTTGCAGGTTCGCAATGGCGCGTTGGATGCCGAGGTGCGCGATCT
>CAZVDN010000022.1:0-3852 GCA_964625665.1 uncultured Streptomyces sp.
TGAGCAAACCGCGCATTGTCGTCGGCATGTCCGGCGGCGTCGATTCCTCGGTCGCCGCACTGTTGCTGAAAGAACAGGGCTACGAGGTAGTAGGCCTGTTCATGAAGAACTGGGAAGACGATGATGACGACGAGTATTGCAGCTCGCGTCAGGACCTCGTCGATGCCGTGTCGGTGGCAGACCGTATCGGCATCGAAATCGAAGCGGTGAATTTCTCGAAGGAATACAAGGACCGCGTGTTCAGCGAGTTCCTGCGCGAATACAAATCGGGGCGCACGCCGAACCCGGATGTGCTGTGCAATGCCGAAATCAAATTCCGCGCCTTTCTCGACCATGCCATGGCAATGGGCGCCGAGCGCATCGCCACCGGTCATTATGCGCAGGTGCGAGAAGTCGACGGCCTGTCGCAGCTTCTCAAGGCCGAAGACGGCACCAAGGACCAGAGTTACTTTCTCTACCGCCTGAACCAGAGCCAGTTGTCGAAAACGATGTTCCCGCTCGGCCACCTCTACAAACGCGAAGTGCGCGAGATTGCGCAGAAGGCAGGGCTGGCCAATTTCGCCAAAAAGGATTCGACCGGCATCTGCTTCATCGGCGAGCGGCCGTTCCGCGAGTTTCTCAATCGCTATATTCCGTCCGAGCCCGGCGACATCTGGAGCGTCGACGGCCGCAAGGTCGGCCGCCACATGGGCCTGATGTTTTATACGATCGGCCAGCGCCAGGGCCTCGGCATCGGCGGCACACGCGACGGCGACGGCGATGCCTGGTACGTGGCCGGCAAGGACATGCCGAATAACCGGCTGATCGTGGTGCAGGGGCGCGAACACGACGCCCTGCTGTCGAACACGCTGAAGGGCGCCGACCTGACCTGGATCAGCGGCGCGCCGCCGCATTGCAACTGGGTTTACAACGCAAAAACGCGCTACCGGCAGAAAGATTCACCGTGCACGATCCAGAGCATTGGTGACGGGCAGTGCGAAATCGCCTTTGCCGAATCGCAGTGGGCGGTGACGCCGGGGCAGTCCGTGGTGATCTACGAGAGCCGCGTCTGTCTGGGCGGCGGAATCATTCAGTAACCGGTTTGGGATGCGAAGGAATCCGTGGTGCGGATTCCTGCTGCTTCCGCCGCTTGCATCCTAGCTCTTCGGCGGCACCGTATCGACGAACGAGGCACGTTTGTTGAGCTTCTCCGACAGCTTCGCCAGATTCGGATATTCCTTGCGCCAGTTGATGTCCTGCATGCGGAAATCGAGATAACCCAGCGCAGCACCGACTGCGATATCGGCCAGCGTGTAATGATCGCCGGCGCACCACGCGCGTGCACCCAGTTCGTCCGCCATGGCTTTTAACGCGCGGTCGATCTTGCCCTGCTGGCGTGAGATCCATTCAGCGCTTTGCTTGTCGGCGGGGCGGCGCTTCTCGACCACCACGGCATTGGCCGCATCGGTACAACCGTCGGCCAGCGCTTCCCAGCGGCGAACCTGGATGCGCGCGCGCGTGTCGTCAGGAATCAGGCGCGCAACCGGACTGGCGTTATCGAGATATTCAACGATGACGCGCGAGTCGAACAGCGTCGTGTCGTCATCAAGCACGAGGACGGGGATCTTGCCGAGCGGATTGTATTGCGGGACTTTTGTTGCGGGATCGCCGGGACTGTCAATGATCAATTCGTATTCGATTTTCTTCTCGGCCAGCACAATACGCACCTTGCGGCTGTACGGGCTGCCGAGCGCTGCAATCAACTTCATGCTCTCGTCCGTTCCTGATGTTTATACAACGATTCATGGCGCGATTATACCATCGCGCACCGCGCGCCCTGCTGTTGCTTCGACCGGCATTGCTTGACGTCGTTGCACAGCGGGTAGTACGCTCGCCCGGCACTTCCCGAAAATAATTCCACAGAGCACACATGGATACCAGCGACAAATTCATACTCTTCACGCAGCCCGGGTGAAGCAGCTGTCTTAGAGCGAAAGAGTTTCTTTCGAAAAAAGGCATCGACTACGTCGCCATCGACGTCGTCAACGACGCCGGCGGCCGTGAAAAACTGCAGGCCCTCGGCCTGCGCACCGTGCCTGTCGTCGCGAAAGGCGAACAATACGTGTTCGCGATGAATTTGGAAGAGGTCGCCGAATTCGTCGGCCTGCAGGGCACCGGCCACACACCGCTGCCGCCGGAGGTCCTGATCGAAAAGTGGCTGCTGGTGCTGCGCGCGGCGCAGCGGCTGTCGCGTCAGCTCTCGCCGGCCCAGCTCGCCGAGAACGTCATCCCCAACCGCGAGCGCTCGATCCGCCTGCTCGCGCACCACGTGTTCCGGGTCGGCGGCGCGTTTCTCGACACGGTCGAGCGCAACGACGAATACACCAATGCACTCGCCACCGTGCCGCCGCCGGAAGGCGGCTGTATCAGCGGCGATCAGCTTGCCGCCTACGGCGATGAAGTCATCCGCGATATTCAGAAGTGGTGGGACGGCCTTACAGACCGCAGCTGCAGCCGCAAGGTGCCGACCTTCATCGGCCCGCTGTCGATCCACCTGTTGTTCGAACGTTCGACCTGGCACTCGGCGCAACATGCACGTCAGTTGGCCTCCGTCATCGAACGCTTCGGCATCAAACCCGACCGCCCGCTGACGGCTGAGGAACTCGCAGGGCTGCCGATGCCTGAACGGCTCTGGGAATAAAACAGCGACCGCAATAAAAAAGCCCCGCACAGCGGGGCTTTTTTTCAGCCTCTGGCGCGCCTACTCGATTTTGATGCCCGCCTCCTTCACCAGCTTCGCGTATTTGGCCAGATCATTCCTGATCACCTGCGCGAATTCCTCCGGGGTATTGCCGACAAGCTCATTGCCGCCCTGCGTGCCGAGACGTTCAATGACATCGGGCATTTTCAGCGCGCGCACCACTTCACGATGCAAACGGTCCACGATCGCCTTCGGCGTGCCGGCCGGCAGCACCACCGCCTGCCACTGGGTGATTTCAAAGCCCTTGATTCCCAATTCGTCGAGCGTCGGCACTTCGGGCAGCGAACTCGAGCGCTTGAGACCGCTGACGCCGATGGCGCGCAGTTTGCCGGCCTTCAACTGCGGCACCGAAGTGATCGGCGTGTCGAACATATAGTTCAGCTGGCCGCCGAGCAGATCCGCCAGCGCCAGTGCGCTGCCCTTGTAGGGCACGTGAATGGACTTCGTTTGGGTCATCAGGTTGAACAACTCGCCGGCCAGATGATTGCCGCCGCCGATGCCCGTCGATCCATAGGTCAGCGCGCCCGGTTTCGACTTCACCCAGGCGATCATGTCCTTGATGTTGGCGACCGGGTTCGACACCGGCACCACCAGCACATACATGTAGAGCGTGCCCTGGGTCACCGGGATGAAATCCTTCACAGGATCGTAGTTGAGCTTTTTGTAGAACACCGGATTGGTGGTCAGCGGCCCACTCTGCCCCATCAATATGGTGTAACCGTCGGGCTGCGCACGCGAGGCGAGTTCGGTGCCGATGCTGCCATTGGCGCCGGCACGGTTGTCGATGATGATGGTCTGGCCGAAGGCCTCGCCGAGTTTCTGCCCAATGGTGCGCGAAAAAATGTCCGCGGCGCCGCCCGCCACATAGGGGCAGATCCAGCGGATCGGTTTGGTCGGCCACTGTTCTGCCGCCGCTGCCATGCCAGTCATCCCTGCCAATAAAGCCGTGCCGAGCATCAGTCGCCGTTTCATCGTCTTCCTCCGCGCAGTTACATGACCTGTTTTTTAAGCAGCGTATCCCAGTTCTTCGGCAGCCGTATCGCCTTGCTCACCGGCGGGCCCTGAATGTTGTTACTGACGTAACCCTTCGATTGCTTGCGTCCCCAATCGCC
>CAZVDN010000022.1:3862-21749 GCA_964625665.1 uncultured Streptomyces sp.
CGCAGTTCCAGGCATAACGCTCGGCCAGCGATGCCTTCATCTTCACGTGTTCGTAGAGATAACGCCGCAGATCATCCTTGCTCCAGCCGTCCTGCGCGAACACTTTGGCAATGCTGGGCCCCAGCATGATCAGCGGATGCCAGTTGCTGTAGACCATGCCGATTGCCGTCCAGTAGCCGCAGGCCCGCTGACCGATCACATCGGCGATCAGCTCGGCATGTTCGACCGCCTTCTCGCTGCCGGTATAGGTCGGCGCGCTGATCGCCACCACGCTTTGCACGGTGACGATGTTGTCGCCGGCTTTGAAGCCGCGATCGACGCTATAGGGCTGCCAGCCGATCTCGGCGACCGCCTCTTCGTTCTCCGCAGCAGCCACGAGAAAACTCTGGCCAATGCTGCCCTTGTCCGCGCCCTCGGGTGCATGATGAAAACCAGCGACGTTGCGCAGGAAAAGGCGCAGGAAGCGCCCGACACTGGTGTTCGCCTGAATGCCGGTACGCATCACGCCCTGGCCGGCATTGAACCCCAGCTGTTTCGCGATCGGCCCGTTGATGACAATCAACGATTCCCAGCCCGGCGTCGACCCGGCGTCCTCGATTTTGTAAACCGGATCGACGATCGCTTCGATCACCGCCAGCAGCACCGGCATGTATTCCGGACGGCAACCGGCCATCACGCCGTTCACCGCCACATTCCACACTGTCGCCAGCCGATTGGCCGGCGGACAGGGCCCGATCACTTCATCGGGCGCGCGTTCGGTAAATTGCATGAAGCGTTCGACACGCTCCAGCGTCGGCGGCATTACCGGCATGCCGTCGGCCCAGAAGTTTTTCTGGAAGTGTTCGTTGACTTCATCAAGCGTGCCGCGATACACGATATCGCGCGGTGCCGGCTCGACATCCGCCGCACCATCCGACAGCTTGCCCACCGGCTTCGACAACCCTGCAATGATCTGCGGCAGCAGTTCTTCAACCACCTTGCGCCGCAGTTCTTCCTTGCTGTCGGTCATCGGCACACCGGGGTAGGCGGCTATCGGCATATCGGGCAAACCCAGGCCCTTGGCCACCACGGCCGCCTGCTTGAGGAATCCGCTGGAGATAATCGACACCGCCGGATAACCGGCGTTTTCTACCGCTGCACTCGCCCGCAACACGGCGGGCGTGCAGGCGCCTCAGGCGCCTATTGCGGAGATGACCGCGTTACAGCCATGTTGTTTGAGCAGCTTGGGCACATCGGCCACCAGTTCGCGCTGCTGCGGCCCGTGCACGTTGCCGAACACATCGTAAGTAACGAAGCGGATGCCGGGAAAGCGTTTGGTCAGTTCCTCGCGCAGGATCGGAAAAATCTCCTCGCCGCGAAACAGGTAGTCCCACAGTTCGCCGACCACCTTGCCCGACAAATCGTCGATGCGCGCATTCGGCGCGCGCGTCTTGTAGGCCGAGGTGCCGAGCGGCCAGACAACTTCGTAATTCGGTTCGCTGCTGTTGCCGCTCATGCCTGCACTCCCGATCGGGTGTTGGATTATTCGGCCTTGATGCCGGCCTTCTCGATGACGTCGCGCCACATCGGCACTTCCTGCGCAATGCGCGCGCGCAGGGCATCGGGGCCGCCCGCCGTGACTTTGAGACCGGCCGTCCACAACGCATCCTTCACTTCCTTTTGCGCCAGCACCGCAATCGCTTCCTTAGCAAGCTTTGCCACCACCTCGGGCGGCGCGCCGGCCGGCGCGAACAATGCCTGGAAGGTGTCCGACACGGCATCCTGAATGCCGGCCTCCGTGGTCGTCGGCACGTTCGGCAGATCGGGCCAGCGCTCCTTGCCCGTTTGCACGATCGGCTTGAGCAACCCGCCGGCAATCTGCGGCATCACCGACGACAGGCTCGCCGACATCATCTGGATCTGTTTGCTCAACACCGCCTGCACGGCCGGTGCGCCGCCGGTATAGGCAATGTGCACCATATTGATCTTGGCACGCAGCTTGAGTACTTCGGCGGCGAGCTGCGGCGTGGTGCCGAGCCCCGGGCTGCCGTAGCTGATGAGGTTCGGATTGGCCCGTGCCTGCGCAATCAATTCGCCAACGCTGTTGATGCCGCCCTGTGGATGCACCACCATCACATTCGGTGAGGCGCCGAACTCGACCACCGGCAGGAAATCCTTGAACGGATCGTACGACGGATTTTTATAAAGGCTGGGCGCGACGACGAAAATGCTCGACGAAGACAACAGCGTATAGCCGTCCGGTTTGGCGCGCATCACCGCGCTCGCCGCGATCATGCCGCCGCCGCCGCCGCGGTTGTCGACGATGATCTGCTGGCCCAGCGGCCCGCTCAGATACTTGCCGACGACGCGCGTCGAAATATCGGTCGCGCCACCCGCCGCAAATGCAACCACAACCGTGATCGGCCGCTCCGGATAGGCCGCCGCGCCGGCAATGCCGCCGGCCAGGACCAGCGCGAACAGCATCGCGCGCGCAAATGTTTTCAGCATGGTGTTCTCCCCGCGTTTCAGTGGATCGGATTTTGTCCGGCAATTCTAGCATCGCCATCCCTTGCCCATCGGATGTGCGCCACCGGCGATGCTATAATTTTTTCATCCGGCCGCGCCCGCCGCGCCGCCATCCTCAACCTGACAGCGCAGAAATTATCCATGATCAAATTGGCCGGTTTTGAAATCGTCCGCATCGCCGACACGCCGTGGCAGAAGCGCGTGCGCTTCGACGGCCGCGAGAGCCGCTTCGCGATGTACAACGACGACCTCGAAAACGGCCTGCGCATGTCGATCGTCGAATATCCGCTCGGCTCGGTCGAGCCGCGACATGTGCATCCGGGCACCCACGCCACTACCGTCGTCAAAGGCCGCGCGCTGATCGACGGTCTTGAATTGAAACCCCTCGACTGCATCCTCGGCCCGAGTCACGAGCCGCACGGCCCGCTCGAATATCCGGACAGCTGCACACTGTTCTCCTGTTTTCAGGGCAGCAACGATCACAGCGAGGTCAAACAACTCGGCAGCGAGCGCCACTATCGTTTGATTCAGGCCGACAAGCTCGCGTGGGAAAAATCCGAAAGCGGCGCCGGTGAAGGCAAAACGCTGGTCGATCACGGCGCCGGGCGTTTGCTGCTGCGCGCCGTGAGTTTCGCGCCGGGCGCGACAGTCGAACGCCACACCCATCCCTATATGCGCGCCTCACTCATCGTCACCGGCGGCGCGGTGATCGAAGGCGAACATTTCGGCGTGTGGGATTTCCTCTATCAGCGCAAAGGCGTCGAACACGGACCGGTTCACTTCCCCGACGGCGCCACTCTGCTGTCGGTGGCAATGCGCTGACGGCTCAGGCCTTCCAGTCCAGCCACGCGCAAAGCGCGCGGCCCATGATCAACTCCAGATCACGCGCCGGCAGCCACGGCATCTCTTCGGTAAACATCGTCACGCTTTCGCGATAGCTGCACGGCAAGCGCGACAGATCGCTGCCCCAGAACATGCGCTGCGGCCCGAACATATCGTAGGCGCGGCGGATATGCGGATGCAGGCGCCGGAACGGATATTGGTCATTCGTGTAAAGCGGCAGGCAACTCACCTTCACCGCGATGTTCGGCAATCGCGCCAGCGCCAGCACCTGATCGAATTCGGCGAACGCGCGCTCATCACGCCCTTCGGTGAGCCCGAAATGATCGAGCGCAATCCGCAGCCCCGGATGGCGCTCGGCCAGCCGCGCGACGTAGGGCAGATCATGATGCGCGACCAGCAGCATCGCCGGCATGTTGTGGCGCTCGGCGTGCGCCCATAACCAGTCGAGCTGTCCTTCAACCAGCCACGGCCGCTGGTGCGGGCGATGAAAGGTGAAACGCACACCGCGCACTGCCGGCTCGTCACGCCATGACTCGACGATATCGCGCGCACCGGGCGCTTCGGGGTCGAAGCGCCCCATCACCGTGAAACGATCGGGATGCGCGTGTGCGGCGGCCACCACCACGTCGTTGCGCGCGCCTTCGAACACCGGCGAGATCAGCACCGCGCGATCGACGTTGGCCACCTTCATCTCGCGCGACAGATCGTCGGCAGTGATCGGCTGCGGCTTGTGCGCCGCCGGCAGGTTCGGATCAGACGCCGGCCACGGCCGCTCCGGCGTATGCGCCGCCCAGATATGCACCTGCGAATCGACAATCAACATGACGGCACCGCAAAGAACAAAAGCGCAGAGTTTAAAGACGGCGCGCGCGTGCGTCCATGCAGCGCCAACCTCGCCGCCGCGCACTGAACGCGCAAACTGCTAGTATTTGCCTCACAACAATCATTCATCGCATCACGGAGGACCACCGTGCGTCACGCCACTCTTCTGTTATCCGCCCTTGCAGTTGCCATCACAACCGGCATCGCCGCTGCGCAGACCTATCCTGCCAAACCCGTGCGCCTGATCGCGCCCTTTCCCGCCGGCGGCGGCACCGACATCCTCGCGCGCATGATCGCGCGCAAGCTCGGCGAAGACCTCGCGCAATCCTTCGTCGTCGATAACCGCACCGGTGCCGCCGGCATCATCGGCACTGAAGCAGTGGCGCGCGCCGCGCCCGACGGTTACACGCTGTTGATGGGCACCACCGGCACGCACACCACCAACCCCGCGGTGTTCGCCAAGCTGCCCTACGATCCGGTCAGGGATTTTGCGCCGGTGTCATTGGTCGGCAACGCGCCTTTCGTGCTCGTTGTGCATCCGTCGATTCCGGTGAGATCGCTGCGCGAGCTGATCGCGCTGGCGAAAGCCAATCCCGATTCGCTGACCTATTCCAGTTCGGGCATCGGCGGCATTGCGCATCTCGGCTTCGTTGCACTCAATACTGCGGCCGGCACACAAATGATTCATGTGCCCTACAAAGGCTCGCCGCTGCAGACCCAGGCCGCCGTTGCCGGCGAAGTCGCACTCGCCTTCGATTCGATTCCGGTCACCCAGCCCTTCATCAAGTCCGGCCGCGTGCGCGCCCTCGGCATCGGCTCGGCAAAACGTTCAGCTTTGTTGCCCGAGGTGCCGAGCGTCGCCGAAGCCGGCCTGCCCGGCTATGAACTTGCCTCGTGGTACGCGATCTTCGCGCCCGCTGCCACGCCGCCCGACCTGATTCGCACGCTCAACCGCGCGATCAGCAAAGGGCTCGAAGGCAATGCAATGCGCGATCAGTTCGCGACACTCGGCGCTGAGCCTGTCGGCGGCACCGCTGATGATTTGGCGGCAACGGTGCAGAAAGATTTAAGGAAGTGGGCGAAGGTCGCACGCGATGGCGGCGTCAAACCCGAATAATTTTTGTAGCGCGGAAGGAGTGCAGCGTATTCCGGGATCAATCCTTATCGATCCCGGATGCCGTATCGCTGCATTCCGCCGAAAGCGGCCGCTAAGCCTTTGCCGCCACCGTCAGCCCGTGCGCCTGATGCTTCTCGATCAGTTGCGCCACCAGCCCTGAGGCTTTGACGTCTTCGATGTAAGCCGCGAGATAAGCCGCCGCCGCTGAACGTCCTTTCGGCACACCGGCCGCTTGTTGCACGGCGGTGAAACAGCCTTCCAGCAATATTGAACCGGGGAGGTTTTTGTGATCGGTGATCAAGCGCGGGCGCAGGCCGGCCAGCGCATCGAGCTTGTCGGCGACGAACTGCTTGAAGGCATTGTCGGCGCCCTTCGCATGCAGCAGCTCGGCATTCTTCAGGCTGCGCACCAGAAACAAATCGTAAGCGGCTTTTTCCGGCACGATGATGCGCACGCCCTTGCGGTCGACTTCCTCGACCGATTTGATGGGCGAACCCGGCGGCAGCAGATAGGTCGATTCGATTTCGACATAAGCTGCGCTGAAGTCGATCAGCTTGGCGCGCGCCGGTTCGGAGCCGAGAAAACCGACATCCCAGCTATCCGTCGGCGCCGCTTCGGCCAACTCGCCCGGCGACGGGTAAGCAATGATCTCCGCCTCCACACCGAGCCGGCGCGCCAATTCGCGACCGAGATCGACCGCCACGCCGCCGGGTGCGCCGGTGACCGGATCTTTGTGCGTCAGCAGGAAGTTCGAAAAATTGTTGCCGACGCGCAGTTTGCCTTTCGGCGTGAGTTCAGCGCGGGCCTGGGCGGAGCATTCGATCATGACGGTCACCTGGTGGATGGATGCGATGGAGGGCTGAGAGTAGCCAAGATGCCGCGGCGGCGCAATCCGCCCACTGCTCAGGGTGCGCGGGCATGACGGGCATCCCGGCGCGGAGCAGTATTCCAAAACCCGATTCTTGCAGATTGCGCTAAACTGCCTCTCCCGAACGCCACCACCGGCGCCGTGTGCGCCCCGCCCGCATGACACTGCCGCATCACATCGATACGATCCGCGCCGATCGCCGCCGACCATGGTGAATCCGCCTGATGCCGCGCGTCGCGCGCTCCCCTCGGTTGACCGCCTGCTGCAGCAGCCGCGCGTCCTCGAACTCATAACGCAACACGGACGGCCGCTGGTCGTCGAAACCATCCGTTCCGTCATCGACGCGCAACGCGCGGCAATGGCGCAAAACGCTGAACCGGCGGACGAAGCCACGCTGGTCGAACGCTGCGCCGAACATCTCGCCGCCGCCATGCGGCCGTCAATGCGCCCGGTGTTCAATCTCACCGGCACCGTGCTGCACACCAATCTCGGCCGCGCGCTGGTCGGCAAAATCGCCGCCGAAGCCGCCATGCAGGCGATGACGCGCGCGGTCAATCTCGAATTCGATGTCGACGGCGGCGCGCGCGGCGAGCGCGACAGCCACGTCGAAGACTGGCTGCGCCGTCTGACCGGCGCAGAGGCCGCAGTGGTGGTCAACAACAACGCTGCCGCCGTCTACCTCGTGCTCAATACCTTCGCGCAGAAAAAAGAAGTCATCGTCTCGCGCGGCGAACTCGTCGAAATCGGCGGCGCCTTCCGCATTCCGGACATCATGACGCGCTCGGGCTGCAAGCTGCGCGAAATCGGCACCACCAACCGCACGCATGCCAAAGACTTCGTCGAAGCCATCGACAAGCGCACAGCGGCGCTGATGAAGGTCCACACCAGCAACTACGCGATTCAGGGCTTCACCGCCGTCGTGCCGGAACCCGAACTCGCCGCCATTGCACATGAACATCAGCTGCCGTTCTGGGTCGATCTCGGCAGCGGCACGCTGGTCGATCTCGAACGCTGGGGCCTGCCGCACGAGCCGACGCCGCGCGATGCCATCGGCAACGGCGCCGATCTCGTCACCTTCAGCGGCGACAAGTTGCTTGGCGGCCCGCAATGCGGCCTCATTGTCGGCCGCAAGGACCTGATCGCGAAAATCCGCAAGAACCCGATGAAGCGCGCGCTGCGCATCGACAAGATCCGCATGGCCGCACTCGAAGCGACGCTGCGCCTCTATGCCGACCCCGACAAACTGGTCAAAGAAGTGCCGACACTGCGTTTGCTGACGCGTCCGCAACAAGATATCGAAGCGCAGGCCACGCGCCTGTTGCCGGCACTGGCCGCCGCCGTCGGTGAAACCGCAGACGTTGCCGTCATCAGTTGCGCAAGCCAGATCGGCAGCGGCGCCCTGCCCGTCGATGCACTGCCCAGCGCCGGCATTGCGATCACGCCGCGCGGCAAGAACCGCAACAGCGCCGCCGAACGTTTGTCGAACGCCTTCCGCAAACTGCCGGTGCCGGTGGTCGGTCGCGTCAAGGACGGCGCTTTCATCCTCGATCTTCGCTGCCTCGATGACGAAACCGGCCTGATCGCGCAACTCGCGCAGCTGCAACTGCCCGGACGGAGCAAGGCATGAGCGCGCAGGCGGCGCCGATAGCGCCCGGCCTTTTTGCCGACGCCCGCACTGCGCTGGAATTTTTAGACCTCGCGGTGCGCTTCAAGAAAATCAAGGGCTGGGTGCACGCCGCGGACGGCTATCTGTTGTATCGCCTGGCGCGCGACGCCGACGGCACCGGCGCGATCGTTGAAATCGGCAGCTGGATGGGTTTGTCGACGGCATGGCTGGCCGCCGGCAGCAAGGCCGCCGGCCGCGAACCGGTGCATGCCATCGACGTGTTTGACGGCGGCGCCATGCTGCAGGACCAGGCGGTCGTCAAGGACGAAGGCACCACCTATCACCATTTCGTCGAGCACCTCGAAGCCGAAGGGCTGTTCGATCACGTGCGGCCCGTCGTCGCCGAATCGGCCGCCGCCGCGCGCGCCTGGGCCGGCGGCGCTATCCGTCTGCTCTTCATTGACGGCGATCATCGGTATGAGTCAGTAAAGCAGGATTTCGAATTGTGGTCGCCGCATGTCGCTATCGGCGGTTACGTGGTGTTCGACGATGCGACCGAACACTACCCGGGCGTGGTGCAATGGACTGATGAAGTGCGCGCCGACGCCGCACACTGGCACTACCAGCAGCGCACTGCCAGCACGGAAACCTTCAGGAAAATCGCATGATCGTCGCCACCGCCGGCCACATCGACCACGGCAAAACCACGCTGGTCAAAGCGCTCACCGGCGTCGATACCGACCGCCTGCCCGAAGAAAAAGCGCGCGGCATCTCGATCGACATCGGTTTCGCCTACTGGAAAACGCCTGACGCGCTGATCGGCTTTGTCGACGTGCCCGGCCACGAGCGCTTCATCCGCAACATGCTGGCCGGTGTGTCCGGCATCGATTACGTCATGCTGATCGTCGCCGCCGACGACGGCGTGATGCCGCAAACCATCGAGCACCTGAACATCGTCAATCTGCTCAACGTGGCGCACGGCGTGGCGGTCATTACCAAATGCGACCGCGTGGCGCCCGAGCGCGTGGCCGAAGTCGTCGCCGGCGTGAAAACGCTGCTCGCCGACACGAAACTCGCCGGTATTCCGGTGATGCCGGCCTCCGCCATCAGCGGCGACGGCATCGAGGCCCTGCGCAGCGAGCTGGCGACTGCCGCGAAAGCGCACCAGCAGCGCGAACACGCCGGCCGCCATTTCCGTTACACCATCGACCGCGTGTTCACCAAGGCCGGCAGCGGCACGGTCGTCACCGGCACCGTCGTCACCGGCAGCGTGGCCGTCGGCGACCATCTGATGCTCTCACCGGGCGGCATCGAAGCGCGCGTGCGCGGCATGCAGAAACAGGGCGGCGCCGCACAACAGGCGGCCGCCGGCGAGCGCTGCGCAATCAATCTGTCCGGCGTCGAACTCGCGCAGGTCAGCCGCGGCGACTGGCTGGTCACGCCCGCCATCCATGCGCCGACCAATCGCATCGACGCGCGCCTGCAGGTGCTGGCCGGCGAAGCGCAGCCGCTCAAACACTGGACGCCGGTGCATCTGCATCTGGGCACCGCCGACGTCACCGCTCGCATCTCGATCCGCCGCGGCGCGGTGATCGCGGCGGGCGAATCGGCGATCGTGCAGATCATCACCGACGCGCCGCTCGCCGCGTTGCACGGCGACCGTTTCATCGTGCGCGACCAGTCGGCCACGCGCACCATCGGCGGCGGCACCATCGTCGATCCGTTCGCGCCGGCGACACGGCGCAACACCGCGGCGCGCGCCTCGCAACTCGCCGCCCTCGAACACGACGATCCGGCGCGGGCGCTCGCCGCGCTGCTCGCCGGTTCGCCCGCGGGCGTCGACCTGGCGCAGTTCGAACGCACCTTTAATCTCAAGCCCGAGCGCGTCGATGCATTGATCGGCGCCACCGACACCACGATCATCGGCAAGGAGCAGCGCGTCGCGCTGCCGAAGCAGAATGTCGAAACCATCAAACAAAAGGTGGTCGAGGCGCTGGTGAAATTTCACCGCGAATCGCCGCAGGCCGTCGGCGCCGAAATCGAAACGCTGCGCAAGACGCACGCGCCGGCGCTCACCGCTGAAACCTTCAGCGCGCTGCTGCGCGGCCTTGCCGACGAGAAAAAACTCGAAGTCGCCGGCAGCCACGCGCGTCTGCCGCAACACATTGCCACCGACAATCCGGCCGACCAGAAAATGTGGGAAGCCGTGAAGCCCGTCATGGAATCGGCCGGCTTCAACGTGCCGCCGCTGAAAGACCTCGCGCCGCTGACCAAGCTGAAGGAAGTCATGCTGAAAGACTTTCTGCACCGCAAGGCCAAGACCAACGAGGTCATCCGCGTCACGCCCGAGCGCTTTTATCCGCGCAGCACGCTCGCGCAACTGGCTGCCTGCGCCGCTGATGTCGCGCAGAATGCGCCGGGCAACCAGTTCACTGCCGCGCAGTACCGCGACCGCACCGGTGTCGGCCGCGGCCTCGCCATCGAGATACTCGAGTGCCTCGACCGCCTCGGCATTACGCAGCGCCTCGGCGACCAGCGCAAGATGCGGCGCGATTTCGTGCCCATCCTCGGCGCCGCCACCGCGCCGCCGGCGCCGCCGAAGCAAGCGCCCGCGCCTGCCCAGAACAAACCCGCCGCGCCCTCGGCGCAGCGCCGTCCCAACCCGCGTCCGTTCAAACGTTATTAGGAGAAAGTCATGTCGAATTTCGACGTCATCGTCATTGGCACCGGCGTCGCCGGCCTCGCCGCATCCAAGGTTGTGGCGCAAAAAGGCCTGCGCGCGGCCAGCGTCGAACAACTGCTGTTCGGCGGGCTTGTCGTCAACATCAACGAACTCGACGGCGATATCGAAGGCTCGGGCACCGACTTTGCATCCAACCTGATGATGGAAGCGTCGGACCTCGGCGTTGAAAATCTCGGTGAAACTGTCAGTGCGATCGCCAAAAGCGGCGACCAGTTCACAGTGACCACCGATGGCGGCACGCACAATGCGCGCGCCATCGTCATTGCCTCGGGCGCCAGACTCAAGCGCCTCGGCGTGCCCGGCGAAATGGAATTCGAGCACCGCGGCGTGTCGCAATGCGCCGATTGCGACGGTCCCATGTACCAGGGCGAGGAAGTCGTGGTCGTCGGCGGTGGCGATTCGGCACTGCAGGAAGCCCTGGTGCTAGCGCACTTCTGCAAAAAGGTGCATCTCGTGCATCGTGGCGCCAAATTCAGCGCCAAGCAGTCGCTGGTCGATGCGGTGGCCGCACAGCCGGTGATTCAAACGCTGTGGAACACCACGGTTGAGGCGATCGAAGGCGAAGACATGCTGAAAAAAGTGCGCGTCAAGGGCGCCGACGGCAAAACCGCCGACATCGCCGCGAGCGGCTTTTTTGCTTACGTCGGCCTCGAGCCGAATGTCGATTTCGTGCCGGCGGAGATCAAGCGTGAAGCCGGCGGACGCCTGACCACCGATGACGCGCTGCAGACCTCGCTGGCCGGCGCGTTTGCCGCCGGCGTGGTGCGCGCCGGTTGCGGCGGCATGCTCGCCGATGCGCTGGCCGACGGTGAAAAAGCCGGTGCCGCCGCGGCGAAATTCCTCGGCAAGTAGCAAACCCCGCGGTACGCAGTTAACATCGCATCTGCGTTCGAAACAACGGAAGGGAATCGCTCCCGGTGGGGCGGCCAGACTTCAAACCTGGTAGGGGCTGTTTACAGTCCTGCGTGGGTTCGACTCCCACTCTCTTCCGCCATCGGCACACGCAACACCCGCTCCGAAAGACCTTCCGGCATGAACCGACAACTTTGCGCCCAGGCCTGTCTGCTGCTGGCTTCCGCCGCGCTGACCGCAAACGCAATCGCACAGAATTATCCAAGCGGCCCGCTGCGCATCGTCTCGCCCTATCCGCCCGGCGGCGGCACCGACATCATCGCGCGCACGCTCGGCCAGAAACTCAATGAACGTTACGGCCAGCCGGCCGTCGTCGAAAACCGTTCGGGCGCGAACGGCACGGTGGGTGCGGCCTTCGTCGCCAAGAGCGCGCCCGACGGCCACACGCTGCTGATCGTGCCGGCCGGTTACGCCGCCAATCCCGCACTCTACAAAAATCTGCCCTACGACCAGTCGCGCGAACTTGCACCGGTATCGCATCTGGCCTCCGGGCCGCTGACGCTCGTCGTGCATCCGTCGCTGCCGGCGAAAAACGTGAAGGAGCTGATCGCGCTGGCCAAAGCGCAACCGGGCGCGCTCAACATCGGTTCGGCCGGCAACGGCTCGCTGCCGCATCTTTCCGCGGAGCTCTTCAATACGATGGCCGGCATCAAGATCGTGCACATCCCGTTCAAGGGCTCCGGAGCAGCGGTGATCGATGTGCTGAGCGGCCAGGTGCCGATTTATTTCATGAACGTGCTGCAAAGCCTGCCGCTGATCAAATCCGGCAAGCTGCGCCCGCTCGGCGTCTCCAGCCCGCAGCGTTCGCCGATCGCGCCGGATTTGCCGTCGATCGCCGAATCCGGCCTCAAGGGTTTCGACATGACCAACTGGTACGGCCTGCTGGTGCAGGGCGGCACGCCGCGTGACGTCGTCAGCAAACTGCAGCAGGAAGTCACGCGCATTCTCAATCTGCCCGAACTGAAGGAACGCCTCGCCGGCGAAGGCATGACCGTGGTGGCAAGCACGCCCGAACAGTTCGTCGAATTTCTCGCGCGCGAGACCGCCAAGTTCAACCGCATCATTCAAGCCGCAGACATCAAGGGCAACTGAAACCATGCGCCTCATGCGAACCACCCTGACAATCAGCGCATTCATTTTCGCGGCTGCGGCGGCGCAGGCGCAGAATTATCCGGCGGGCCCGATGCGCGTCATCATTCCGTTTTCGCCCGGCGGCTCGACCGACATTCTCGGCCGCGTCATCGCGCAGCGCCTCAATGAAAAATTCAAGGTCCCGGTCATCGCTGACAACCGGCCCGGCGCCAACGGCACGCTCGGCACGCTGGCCGCAGTCAAGGCGCCGCCCGACGGCCACACCTTGCTGATCGTGCCGGCCGGCTTCGCCGCCAATCCGATCATGTACAAGAACCTGCCCTACGACCAGACGCGCGATCTGGCACCGGTCTCCCAACTCGTCGCCGGCCCGCTGACACTGACCGTGCACCCTTCGCTGCCGGCGAAGACCGCGCGCGACCTGATCGCGCTGGCGAAAACGCGCCCCGGCGAAATCACCTTCGGTTCTTCCGGCACCGGTTCGCTCAATCAGCTGGCCGCGGAATGGTTCGCGCTGTCGGCCGGCGTCAAGATGATCCATGTGCCCTATCGCGGCGGCGGCGCCGGTGTGATCGATCTGATGAGCGGACAGATTTCGCTGTATTTCATGAACGCGCTGCAAAGCCTGCCCTATATCAAAAGCGGCCGCCTGCGCGCGCTCGGCGTGACCACGCCGAAACGTTCGCCGTTCGCACCGGACATTCCGGCCATTGCCGAATCAGGCCTGCCCGGTTACGACATGACGACATGGACCGCGCTGCTGGTCACCGGCGGCACGCCGCGCGAGGTCGTCGCAAAACTGCATGCGGAGGTTGCACTGATCCTCAACCAGCCCGACACGCGCGATCGCCTCGCCGCCGATGGCATGGCGGTCGTGGCAAGCACGCCGGCGCAGTTCACGGAATTTCTCGCCCGCGAGAACAGCAAATACGCGCGCATCATCGAGGCCGCGGGCATCACGGCGGCGCAATGAGCCGACAACGCCGGCTTGCGTTTGCCTGTGCGCTGGCATGCGCCTGTGCCGGCGGCGCGGCTCACGCGCAGAATTTTCCGGCCGGCCCGCTGCGCATCATCGTGCCGTTTCCGCCGGGCGGCGGTACCGATATCCTGGCCCGCCCGGTCGCGCAAAAACTCAATGAACGTTTCAAGCAACCGGTGGTGATCGAAAACCGCGGCGGCGCCAACGGCACCATCGGCACTGCCTATGTGGCGAAGTCGGCGCCGGCCGACGGCCACACGCTGCTGTTCATTCCCTCCGGTTATGCGGTGAATCCCAGCCTCTATCCGGCCCTGCCCTATGATCAGGCGCGCGACCTCGCTGCCGTCACGCAGCTGGTCTCCGGGCCGCTGACGCTCGTTGTGCATCCGTCGCTGCCGGCGAAAAACGTGCGCGAACTGATCGCGCTGGCAAAAGCAAGGCCCGGCGAATTGAATTACGGCTCCTCCGGCATCGGTTCGTTGCCGCATCTGGCTGGCGAATGGTTTGCGCTGTCGGCCGGCGTGCGCCTGAGCCATGTGCCTTACAAAGGCTCGGGGGCAGCGACCATCGATGTGATGAGCGGCGAAGTGCCGGTCTACTTCATGAACGTGCTGCAAAGCCTGCCCTTCATCAAGCAAGGCCGCCTGCGCGCGCTCGGCGTCACCGGATTGCATCGCGTGGCGATCGCAAAAGACATTCCGACGGTCGCTGAAGGCGGGCTCACCGGCTTCGACATGGCCACCTGGTTCGGCGTGCTGGTGCCGGCGGCCACGCCGCGCGACATCGTCACCCGCCTGCATCACGAGATTGCCGCCATCCTGCAGCAAAGCGAAGTACGCGAACGCCTCGCCGCCGACGGCATGACTGTCGTGGCAAGCACGCCCGATCAATTCACGGCGTTTCTGAAAAGCGAAACGGCGAAGTACGCGCGCGTGGTGCAGGCTGCCGGAATCAAAGCACAGTAAAATCACGCATCAACCTGCAAGCCCGGAGAAATCATGACCGCAAAAAACGAACCGCAATACGACGTGCTGTGGCCGCTGTCGCGCAAGGCCGTCAAAAAGACCGCCGCCGCGCCGCGCGTGCCCGACCTCAACGGCAAAACCATCGTCGAATTGTGGGACGTGATTTTCCGCGGTGAAACCATTTACCCGCTGGTGCGCGAATACATCAAGAAGCGTTTCCCCGGCGTGAAGTTCGTGCCCTACACCGAGATCGGCAACTTCCACGGCGCGCGCGAACACGAAGTCACGGCGACGATCCCGGACAAGATCAAACACTTCAAAGCCGACGCCGCCATCGTCGGCATCGGCGCCTGAGGGAGCTGCACGCCCGCCGTGTTGCGGGCCGCAGCCGTAGTCGAACGCATGGGGGTGCCGACGGCATCCATCATCGGCTCGGGCTTTTTGAAACAGGCCGAAGTTATCCTGAAAGGCATCGGCGTCCCGCTCGCCATCGGTGTTTATCCGGGCGCGCCCATGGTCGACAGCGAAGCCGAACTCATCCGCAAGGTCGAAGAGTCGCTCGCCCCCGGCCTGCTCAAAGGCCTCACCGGCGACGCGCCGGTCGATGCCGACAAAGGCAGCGAACCGCAACCCGGTTCCGTGGTCTTCAGCGGCGACTACGATGCCGTGCAGGAATATTTCTACAAGAACCTCTGGACCGACGGCCTGCCGGTAACGCCGCCGACGCAGGAACGCGTCGATACCTTCCTCAGATTCACCGACCGCAAGGCCGACGAAGTCCTGCGCGTGATTCCGCAGGAAGGCCGCGAAGCATCGATCCTCAGCATCGCCATCACCGGCGTCATGTCGGGCTGCCGTCCGGAATACATGCCGCTGCTGATTGCGATCATCGATGCCATGTGCGATCCGCTCTACCGCGTCGAAGATTCCGGCTCGACGCCGGGCTGGGAACCGGTCGTCATCGTCAACGGACCCATCGTCAAGGAACTCGACTTTAACTACGGCCAGGGCGTCATGCGCGTCGGCCGCCAGGCCAACACCAGCATCGGCCGCTTCGTGCGCATGTACCTGCGCAACATCTGCGGCTTCCGCATTCCGCCGGGTGCGGGCGACAAGGGCAGCATCGGCCAGACCTTTCTCGTCGCCATGGCCGAGGATGAAGACAGCGCCACCGCCCTCGGCTGGCCGACCTACGGCGAAGACCGCGGCTTCAAAAAAGGCGAGAACGTCGTCACCGTGCACAGCGTGGTCGCCATCACCTCGCCGATGTACAGCGGCGGCGACGATGCAAAGACCCACGTGCAGCAATGGACCGACATCATCGGCGGCAGCTTCACCTACTGGGCGCACACCGGCTTCAAGACCGGACTCTGGAGCCCGCTCATCATCGCCGGCCCCAGCATCGCCGGCGTGATCGCGAAAGAGTGGACGAAGGACCAGGTGCGGCAATACATGTACGACAACATGAAAGTCACCGCCGCCAAAGCCACGCACTACGCGCAGATGACCAGCACGCCGACCTTCAACTTCGAAAGCCTCGTCGAGCAGGGCATTCTGCCGCCGTCGTATACGGAATCGAAAGATCCGCAGCGCCTCGTGCATACGCTGATCAAACCGGAGATGGTGGAAATCCTCGTCGCCGGCGATCCCGGGCGCAATCAGTCGCGGGCATACATGAGCAATCATGTGCAGGGGCCGCCGACGAGTCGCAAGGTTGTTTTGCCGAAGAACTGGAGTGAGTTGCTGGCGAAGCGGAAGCAATAACGCTTTCGCCTCCATATACGGTGTTTAGCCGGTGATAGCCAGGCCGGGTTGACTGTATTTGTTGCACCGTGCTTCAACTTCGCCGGGGGTAGCCCGGCAGCTAGTTACTTTTCTTGAACCGCCAAGAAAAGTAACCAAAAGAAGCGGCCCCTGGTTCGCCGGTCCTTCGGACTGCCCTGCGCTGCTCGCCCTGTCGGGCGGCTGCGCAACTCGCGCCCGCTACGCGGGCGCTCAGACAGTGCTCGCCGACTGCCCCCGACAGGGCTGTGCTGCTCGGCGGCTCTCAAGGGGAAACCAAACAATTGGTAGTTTGAGACTTTGCGGTTATTAATTGCGCGGGCTCGAGTCCCTTGTGAGACGCCGAGTAACGCAAACGCGCCGGGAGGGGTCGGCGAGCACTGTCTGAGCCCTCGCGGTTTCACCGCGAGGGCGAGTTGCGCAGCCGCCCGGCGCGTTGAGTAACGCAGGGAACCCCCGAAGGGGGCGTCTCACCAGGGCGGCCTTCTCTTTGCTTACTTTCTCTTGGCCGTTCAAGAGAAAGTAAGTAGCCGCCGGGCTACCCCCGGCCAATAAGAGATGCATACGGTAAACAACGCAAAGGCACTCCTCACCCCGCCACAAAATCATTTGATCTTGCGCGCCGCCGGCATCAACACAATCAACAACAAAATCCCCGCGGCGCCGGCCATGCCCATCGCCGCCACCGCGCCGCGCGGGCCGAGCCAGGCGGCGAGTACGCCGATCACCATGCTGCCGGCGGTCGAAAGCATCTGGCTCATGTTGAACAAGGCCATCGAACGCCCGCGATACTCGGCCGATGAATAGGTCTGCACCACCGTGTGCACCAGCGCGTTGGCGTGCACATGGCACAACCCGGCCAGCGCCATCACCAGCAAGGACGACCAGTAATACGGCGATACCGCCAGCGCCACCGCCATCAGGCCGTAGATCAGCGACGCATCGAGCATGACCTTGCCGCGCGTCCAGCGGTGGCCCGACAGCGTGATCATGATCGAGCTCACCACCGCGCCGCCGCCCATCGCCGCGAGCAGCATGCCCTGCCCGCCGGCGCCGACGTCGAGAATGTCGCGCGCGAACACCGGCAGCATGGTGGTGAACGGAAACACGAACAGCGAGACCACCGTTGTGCACAGTATGCCGGCGCGCACCGTTTGGTGGCTCCAGGCATAACGCCAGCCCTTGAGAATGCTCTCGACGTAGGTCTCGCTCTGCATCTGCGCCTTGAATTCGGCGCTGCGCGGCACACCGCGCAGCTTTACCGCCCACACTGTTGCGATGAACAGGCAAAAGGCCTGCACCGCATAGGCACCGCCCGTATCCGACAACGCAATGATGGCGCCGGCCAGCGCCGGCCCGATCAGCCGCGCGCCGTTGAAGATCATCGAGGTGAGGCCGATCGCATTGGTCAGCAATTCCGGCGGCACGGTGTCCGACACCAGCGAGCTGCGCGCCGGCTGCTGGATCACCTGCATCAATCCCGAACAGACCGCCGCCACATAAACATGCCAGGGCTGCACCACGCCGGCGTAGATCAGCGCCGCCAGCACGGCAAAAATCACCGCGCTCATGCCCTGCGCAAACAGCAGCAGCGTGCGCCGCGAATAACGATCAGCAAAGGTGCCGGCAAAGGGCGCGAACAACAATAGCGGC
>CAZVDN010000023.1:0-10322 GCA_964625665.1 uncultured Streptomyces sp.
CTGAACTGCAGTCTGAAATCGAAACCAAGGGCTGTGGCGTCATGGTGACGGATACCATCATGCGCAACCGGGCGAGAAGCGCGCGGCTCGCGCGCGATGTCGTCGGCTTCACGCGCGCGCTGGCCAGGGGCTACAAGCGATGACGCCGGACTGCTGGACGCTGCTGCCGGTGCACGGCTTCGCGACGGGCAAGTCACGTCTCGCAGCGGTGCTCGATGCGCAGGCGCGTGTGGCGCTCAACCGGCATTTGCTCATGCATACGCTGGAAGTCATCGAAGCGTGGCGCGGCGATCTGGCGCAGTGCATTGTCGTCAGTCCTTGCGAAGACGCGCTGGCCTGCGCGCATGCAGCCGGCGCGCAGGCGCTGCGCGAGCCGGCTGGCGTTGGACTCAACGCCGCGCTGGCGTACGCTGCGGAGCAGGCGGTCGAATGGGGGGGCGCGAAATTGTTGGTGGTGGCTAGTGATTTGCCCTGCTTGTCGGCCGAAGCATTGAACGCACTGACAGAGAAAGCGACGGCAACCGGTGGCGCCGCGCTGGCGCCGGACCGTGCCGGCAGCGGCACCAACGCGCTGGTGCTGTCTGCTGAAGTGCGCGACATCTTTCGCTTCGGTGCGGACAGTTGCGCACAGCATCGTGCTGCGCTGGCAGGCGCGGGTTCGCGTTGCGTTGTTTACGAGCGTGCCGAACTCGCTTTTGATCTCGATACGCCGCAGGATTATGCGGAATGGACGGCGCAACGCGATGCTAGAATTCCGCGCGGGATATCGCCGCCCGCGCAACATCAACTGGAGGAGGCGGGAAAATGAAAAATGTCGCATGGGAATTCGCTGCACTTGCCGCACTGTCGGCCGGTGTTGCCGGTGCGCAGAATTATCCGAACAAGCCAATCCGTCTGATCGCGCCGTCTTCGGCTGGCGGGCCGGTCGATGTGATCGCGCGTATTTTGTCGCCGGCGTGGTCAGAGGCGCTGGGCCAGCAGATCGTGATCGACAATCGTGCCGGCGCGGCGGGACAGATCGGCTCGGAAATGGTGGCCAAGGCCCTGCCCGACGGTTATACGGTTTTGCTCGGTTTTTCCGGGCCGCTGGTGATCGTGCCGCAGATCAATGTCTCGACACCCTACGACACGCTGAAGGATTTCACGCCGGTCTCACTGGCCGCAGCCGCGCCTTACGTGCTGCTGGTGCATCCGAACGTCGCGGCGAAATCCGTCAAGGAACTCGTCGCGCTGGCCAAGGCGCAGGCGGGCAAAATGAATTTTGCTTCCGGCGGCACCGGCGTCGGTATCCACATGGCCGGTGAACTGTTCAATCTGACGGCGGGTTTGAAGATCACGCACGTGCCGTACAAAGGCGCGGGCCCCGGCATGACGGCCTTGCTCGCCGGCGAAGTTGACATGATGTTTAACGGCCTGTCGGCGGCGTTGCCGCAGGTGCGGGCGGGGCGGCTGCGCGCGCTCGCAGTCGGCAGCGAAAAACGTTCGGCGCTGATGCCCGATCTGCCGACGATCGCCGAAAACGGCTATCAGTTCAACGCCGCCGGCTGGTATGGCCCGCTGGTGCCGAAGAACACGCCGCGCGCGATTACCGGCAAACTCCGCGACAGCCTGCTGCAGGCCCTGAAGCAGCCGCAGGTCAAAGATCGACTGACCGACATTGCCGTCGAAGTGATCGGCTCGACGCCCGAGGAATTCACGGCGCTGATGCGCCAGGAGCTGGCGACTTGGGGCCGTGTCGTCGAAGCGGCCGGACTCAAAGGCAAACAAATCAATTGAGCATGCCGACGCGTTTTAGTTGCGGGGTTGCCGCGCTGCTGGTCGGCGCCGTTGTGTTTGTGGCGGCGCCTGTCGCGCAGGCGGCACAGGCCGCGGACGACTATCCGCGCAAACCGGTGCGGCTCATCGTGCCGACGGCACCGGGCGGTCCGGTCGATATCGTCGCGCGCATCGTGGTGCCGGGCCTGGCCGCCGAGCTTGGCCAGCCGTTTGTCATTGATAACCGCGCGGGCGCCGGCGGCATCGTCGGCGCGGAGATGGTCGCGCGCGCGTTGCCCGACGGCTACACGCTGTTGATGACGCATTCCGGTTTGCTTGGCCTGGCACCGATGATGTTTACGCCGCAGCCCTACGATTCAATCCGGGATTTCGCGCCGGTGTCGGTCGCGGCGGCGATGCCGATGCTGTTGTTGGCTCATCCGGGGCTGGCCGCCAAGTCGGTGCCCGAACTGGTGGCGCTGGCAAAATCGCAGCCGGGGAAGCTGAACTTCGCTTCGGGCGGCACGGGCACCGGCATTCATGTCGCATTTGAATTGTTCAACATGACGACCGGCATAAAAATCACCCACGTGCCCTACAAAGGCGCCGCGCCCGGCATGACCGGCGTCATGGCCGGCGAGGCCGATCTGATGTTCAACGGGTTGCCCTCGGCGCTGCCGTTTATCAAGGCCGGGCGTTTGCGCGCGCTGGCGGTCGGCGGCGCGCGGCGCACGCCTTTGCTGCCGGCGTTGCCCACCGTCGCGGAAAGCGGCGTCAGCTTCGACTATTCAGGCTGGTTCGCGGTGGTGGCGCCGGCCCGCATGCCGCCGCCGATCGCCGCGCGACTGCACGACGCGCTGGCCAGAATTCTGGCGAGAGCTGAAATGAAAGAGCAATTGAGTGGACAGGGCATCGAGCCCATCGGCTCGACGCCTGCGCAGTTTGCCGTTTTTCTGCGCGAAGAAAACAGCCGGCTGGAAAAAGTCGTTGTTGCCGCCGGCCTGCGCCAAAACAAATAACCCGAAGGAGAATGCATGGCCATCAAAAAAATCGACGCCAAACGCGCGGCATTGCTGCTGCTCGACGTGCAAAAAGACCTCGTGGATATCACGCCAGGCCTGAAGAAAAACCGCATCATGGAGAACATGGCCGACGTGCTGAAGACTGCGCGCCGCCGCAAAGCCAATGTGATCCACATCACCGCCTCGGTGCGCGCGGATTTTCTCGACCTGCCGCGCGACAACCCCTTGTGGGACGGCCTGCGCAAGAAACGCCAGCTCATTTTCGGCACCAAGGGTGCGGCGATCGATCCGCGCGTCAAGCCGCTGAAAACCGAGCTGGTCTTGAACAAGACCTGCGTCGATCCGTTTCTGACCACCAATCTCGATCAGGCGCTGCAGAACGCCGACGTCAACACCATCATCATCGTCGGTCTGTGGACCAACTACGTGGTCGAGGCGACGGCGCGCCACGCCAGCGACATGGGCTACCGCGTTTTTCTGGTGCGCGATGCCTGCGCCAGCAACACCATCGAGAACCATGAGTTCACGATCAAAAACATCCTGCCGACGCTCTGTTATGTGGTCGGGGCGAAGGAGTTGCAGGCGGCACTGAAGTAGATCGCCGCATCGGGCCAAGCGCGATGAGACTTCAGGAAACATTGAAAGCGCTGATGACGGGGGCGACGGTGTTGCTCGCGTCGGTCGCCGCTGGCGCGCTGGCGCAGGAGTATCCGGCCAGAGCGATACGCGTCGTCACTTCGCCGGCCGGCGGCGGCAATGATTTTCCGGCACGCATCATCGCGCGCGCCATGTCCGGTCCGCTGGGACAGCAGGTGGTGGTCGATAACCGGCCGACCAATCTGCTGGCAGACATCGTGGCGAAGTCGGCGCCTGACGGTTATACCCTGCTGGTGACCGGCAGTGCACATTGGCTCGGGCCCTTGCTGGAAAAAGTCACCTACGATCCGATCGGCGACTTTGCGGCGATTTCATTGCTGGATCGATCGCCGACCATTCTGGTGGTGCATCCCTCGTTGCCGGTGAAGAGCGTCAAACAGATGATTGCGTTTGCCAAGGCGCGGCCAGGCGGGCTCAATGTCGCGGTCGGCGGCGTGGGTACCTCGAACTACATGGCGGCGATTTTGTTCAATCACATGGCGGGGGTGAACCTCGTGCGCATTCCCTATAAGGGGACGGGGCCGGCGATGACCGCGGTGATGAGCGGCGAGGTGGAGGCGATGTTTGCCACGCCGAGCGGCGCCGCGCCGCACATGAAGTCGGGCCGCCTGCGCGGATTGGCGACCGGCAGCGCGCGCCCCTCGGCGCTGGCGCGTGGTCTGCCGACGCTGGCCGAATCCGGATTGCCCGGGTTCGCTTCCGAATCCCTGCATGCGCTGTTCGCGCCGGCAAAAACGCCGCCGGCGATCATTGCGCGGCTCAACCGCGAAGTCACACGCACCTTGCAGTCGGCCGAAGTCGTTGAGTTGTTCCTCAACGCAGGTATCGAAGCGGCACCGGGTTCGCCCGAGGAACTGACGGCGCTGATGAAGACGGAAGTCGCCAACGTCGGCCGCGCATTGAAAGCGGCCGGCGTTGGCCCTCAATAGACCCGCTTACAGCTTGAGATAACGTGCGGCGTTGCTCCAGAGGATTTTTTCGCGCTGCGCTTCGTCGAGCGACTTCATGCCGTTGACGAATTTGACCGGCTCTTCGTAGGCGATATCGAAGCAGAAATCACTGCCCATCAGAATGCGGTCGATGCCGACCAGCTTGATCAGGTCATCCATGATCTCTTCGTTGTAGCTGATGGTGTCGTAGGTGAAGCGCTTGAGGTATTCGCTCGGCGGTCGCGGAATCGTCTTGCATTCACT
Source organism: uncultured Streptomyces sp. (assembly GCA_964625665.1). Classification (GTDB taxonomy): domain Bacteria; phylum Pseudomonadota; class Gammaproteobacteria; order Burkholderiales; family SG8-41; genus PALSA-1004. The sequence goes on from CAZVDN010000023.1 coordinate 4,628, forward strand.
GCGCGTGTGAAAGCCGCGATCGAGGCGGCCGCGCAGAATCGGCAGCACGCCGCCGGCGTGCGGCAGGCTGACTTCAAGTTTCGGGAACGCATCGAGCACGCCGCCGTAGATCAGGTGGGAGGCGGCGATCGCGGTGTCGAACGGATTGCCGCAGAGATTGATCAGGTAGAACTGCTTCAGGCGTTCATTGTTGATCATCATCGGGTGCAGGAATATCGGCAGACCGAGTTCCGCAATCCGCTCATAGACCGGGAAGAAGCTCGGATCCGAGAGTTCCTTGTCGCGCACGGCGGTGGCCATGTAGACGCCTTTGACCCCGGGCAGCTTGGAGGCGCGTTCGAGCTCTTCGAGTGCCCGTTGCGCATTCTGGAACGGCAGACAGGCGAAGCCGATGAAGCGGTCGGGATGCGCGCGGTGCGCGGCGCTGATCGAATCGTTGAAGGCGACGCACAGTTGGGTTGCCAGTTCGTCATGTGCCCAGTAGACCATCGGCTGCGTCAGCGACAGCGCATGCATGCCGACGCCGCGGCGGTCCATGTCCTTGATGCGCGCGTCGAGATCGATAAAAAGCCGCGTAATCGGGCCGGTGCGCAGATGCAGGCCGACCTGGATGAAGGTGACGCCGTTGTCGTCGGTGGTGACGGTGGTGCCGACGCGTTTGCCGTGCTCCCGGATCAGATTGATGTAGGACTCGGGAAAGTAGTGGGCGTGGGTATCGATGGTTTTCGGGATGGCCATGGTGCGTCCTCGGGTTGGAAGGTGGTTTTTTCTAAAGTAGTCCGACGATGAATTTCCAGTCGGACGGATCGACCGGCGTGATCGACAGCCGGTTGCCGCGCTGCAGGAGCTGCATGCCGGCCAGTTTTTTGTGTTCGCGCAGTTCCGACAGCGGCAGCAGGCGCGTTTTTTTCACCAGTTTGACGTCGACGTTGAACCAGCGCGGCTTCTCCGGCGTGGCCTTGGGGTCGAAGTATTTGCTTTTGGGATCGAACTGCGTGATGTCGGGGTGGGCCATCTTGCAGATTTCGACGATGCCGGCTATGCCAGGGACTTCGCAGCTTGAGTGGTAGAAAAACGCCTGGTCGCCGAGTTGCATCTGGTCACGCATGAAATTGCGTGCCAGATAATTACGCACGCCGAACCAGGAGGTTTTTTTGCCGGGCGCTTTGGCAAAGTCATCGATGCCGAATTCGGAGGGTTCGGATTTCATCAACCAGTAGCGCATGTCTCGGATTTCCGTGTTGTGCGGGTTGCAAAAAAAATGCGGCGCGAGCCGCATTTTATTCTGGTGCCGTATAAGGCCCCCCGCAGATGCCGTTGAACCCGCTTCTTGAACCGAAGGTCCAAGTGGTCGCGTTCCGGGCGCATCAGGCGCTTCCGCGTGGGACGCGCACAACAGCACCACTATTGGTTCGCTACCGTTGTTTAATTATCGGTTCAAAGAATTAAAGGCTCTGACGAACACCGCAGGGGATTAAGCGATCTGCCGGCACGTTGCGCGCCGGTCAACTGCGACTTTGCCGGTTTGTAACGGGCCGCCTAGAACAATTTTTCCTGATCGGCCATGGCCTGATCAAGCGTCGATTCGATCGAATTCATTCTACGCTTAAACTCGGACACATCAAAATTGCCGACCTTCGCCGAAAGGAATTCGTGCGAGATGTTGAGCGCGGCCATGATGGCGATGCGGTCAAGCCCGTTGATCTTGCCCTGGTCCTTGATCGCCTGCATCTTGCCGTTGAGAAAATCCACGGCTTCCTGCAGCGATTTCTGTTCGTCGGGCGCGCAGGCTACGCGAAAATCGCGGCCCATGATGCTGATTTGCAGGCCTGCGGGTTCGGCGCTCATGCGGTTTCATCCGGAATTTGGGTCAACAGCGCCTCCAGGCGCGTCGAAGCAACGCCGATTTTCTCGGCGAGCTGTTTGTTATCGTTCAAGGCCGTCGCCAATTGCTGGCGCAGATCATGATTGTCCGAGCGCAGGCGCTGGCACAACTTGACCACCTGATTGACTTTGTCTTCGAGCGAGCGAAGTTCCGCATCCATAAATCGCACTATAGTTTGGAAAATCCTGTTAAGTCAACATCTAACGAAATCTATTGAATGTGGTTTGCGATCAGATTTTCCATGTCGAGTGAGTCACCACTCCGCGCAAAGTCCTTGGTAACGCAGTCATATTTTTGAAACCGTGCAAAGTGCCCGGTATTTTCGGGATGCGGTGGGCGGATCGGTTAGAATCGGGCTGTTGCCGGTTCACAACACTTGTGTCCGGCAACAAGGTTCCAGGTGCCTGTGCCGGCGTCGTCGGCACGGGATAATCGGGAAACAAGTGCGGTTGTGCAGGGTCCGCGATCCTGTACGCCAATTCTTGTGCTGCCCCCGCAACGGTAAGCGAGCGTGGGCGCGCCACATCAGCCACTGGGCCAACAATCCCGGGAAGGCGGCGCGTCAAAACTTGCGAGCCCGTAGACCGGCCTCGAACCCCAGGTGAGGAAATGCCGCGGGGAGGCGGTATTCAGATGCCGGTCGGGGTCCGAATTCAATTCTCTTTGGCTTTTTCTCGAGCGATCAATCCGCATGCGGTGGGCGTGCGTCTATTCGAGGGAATGTCATGTTGTGCAAGCACCCGATGTACCGATCGATCGCGGCAGCCTTTTGTGCCGCCGGTCTGAATTTCTACGTGTTTTCTGCGGCGGCGCAGGCGCCGCTGCGGGTTTCACTGGCCGATGAAGTGGTAGTCACGGCGACCCGGTTCATTGATCGCGATCCGGCTCGCCCGGTCAATGTCACGGTGATTACCGCCGAAGACATCCGCAACAGCGCGGCCAAGACGCTGCCCGATTTGCTCTCGGAACAGGCGGGCATTGCGATCCACGATTTTTTCGGCAATAACGCAGCGACCACCACGGTGGATTTGCGCGGTTTCGGCGTGACCGGCGGGCAGAACACGCTGATCCTGCTCGACGGCCGGCGTATTGTTGATGTCGATCTGTCCGGCGTGCAATGGTCGGCGATTCCTTTCGCCGCCATCGAGCGCATCGAGATCGTCCGCGGCGGCGGTGCCGTGCTCTACGGCGACGGTGCCAGTGCGGGCGTGATCCATATCATCACGCGCTCGCCCATGGACAGCACCCGGTCGGCGACCGTTTCGCTGCGCGCCGGCAGTTACGGGACGCGCGATGCACAGTTCAACGGCAATCTGCGCGGCGAACGCGCCGGTATCAATTTCACCGCCAGCGATTTCGAATCCGACGGCTATCGCGCCAATAATCGCAACCGGCAAAGCAATGCCATGGCCGACATGCGCTGGTTGACCAATGGCGGCGAAATTGCCTTCAAGGCCGCGACCGACAATCAGGGACTGCGTTTGCCCGGCGCGCGCCAGGTGCAGCCGAGCACGAACACCAACCTGCCGGAGACCAACCGCCGCGGCGCGGCCACGCCGCTCGACTGGTCGCAACGCATCGGCAACCAGTTCACCCTCGACTGGCGCCAGCAGACGCGCATCGCCGAATTCATCGTCGGCGGCGGTTATCGCGACAAAAAGCAGAATTCCTATTTTGATTTCAGCGGATCGCCGGATTACCGCGAAGTCGATCTGAATGTCTGGTCATTTTCGCCGCGGGTGCGGTTTTCCCAGCCCCTGTCCGGGCACGAAAACACGCTGGTCGCCGGTTATGACCACTATCGCTGGGATTACCGGCTGAGCAAATCCAACAGTCTTGCCAACGTCGGACGGCCGATCAATCGCGTATCGGCCGCACAGCGCAGCCAGGCGTTTTATCTGCATGACACCCTGCGCCTCGGCGAGCGCACGACCCTGGTTGCCGGTGCGCGCCGCGAGCGTTTCAGCATCGACGCCAGCGATGTCTACGACGCCGGCGCGCCGGGCGGCGGATTCGGTTCGGCCGCTGCGCCGGCCGCGCAGGCGGTATCCGTGTCGGCGTGGGAACTGGCGGCGCGTTACCAGTTCGAGCCGCAACTGGCGGGGATTGCCCGCTACTCGCGCAGCTATCGTTTCGCCAATGTCGACGAGTCCTACGAAACGACGCCGGCCTTTACCCAGCAGTTTCAGTTTCTGCGGCCGCAAATCAATCATGCGACGGAAGCGGGCGTCGATTACAAGGGCGCGCGCGCCAGCGCGCGGGCGACGCTTTTCAATATCGACGTTACCGATGAAGTGCACCTCGATCCGTTTACCAGCGGGATCGGCAACACCAACCTGCCGCCGTCACGCCGCCGCGGTATCGAGCTCGACGGCCGCTGGGCACCGCTCGATACGCTTAAGCTGAGCGCCGCCTATACCTACACCGACGCGCGTTTTCTGGAGGGTACGCTGCCCGGCGCCGCACCCCTGGCGAACGTCGTCATCGCCGGCAAGCGTGTGCCGCTGGTGCCAAAGCACAAGTTCAACGTCGCGTCGTCATGGACGTTTGCGCAGAACACGCGCTTGAATGCGATCGCAACCTATGTCGGCAGCCAGTACATGGACAACGACGAAGGCAACAATCTGGGCGTGATGATCCCGGCCTATGCCGTGGCCGATCTCAAGCTGGTGCACGAACAGGGCGCATGGCGTCTGTCGGCCGCGGTGAACAATCTGTTCGACCGCAAGTACTACAACTATGCGGTGCGCAGCCAGTTCGTGGTTGATCGCTACAACGCCTATCCGCTGCCGACGCGCAACGCCGCGCTGACGCTTGAGTACAGTTATCGCTGAGCAAAAACCGATGCGATGACAAGCGGCGCCGCACTCTTTGATTGCCGCGCCGTTTTCATTTGGTGGTCAATTTTGCTATTGTGGCGCCCATGCGACAGATGACCAGTTCAGAACTTTATGTGCGCCTGCTGCGCTTTGTCATGCCTTATTGGCGTGTTTTCGCGCTGGCGCTGCTCGGCATGGTGATCGTTGCCCTGACCGAGCCGGCATTGCCCGCGCTGCTGCAGCCGCTGCTTGACGGCACCTTCGTCAATCGCGACGAAACGCTGGTGCGCTGGATGCCGCTTTATATTCTGGGCCTGATCATGGTGCGCGGCGGTGCCGAATACATGGGCGCCTTTTCGATCAACTGGGTGGGCAATCGCCTGGTCAAGGACCTGCGCGGCGTGATGTTCGACAAACTGTTGACGCTGCCGGCTTCGCATTACGACGACCAGGCCAGCGGCAATATCATTTCGAAACTGACCTTCGATGTGACCCAGGTCACTGCAGCGGCGACCAGCGTGCTGACGGTGATTTTTCGCGATACGGTCGCCCTGATCGGTTTGCTGGCATGGATGCTTTATCTGAACTGGAAGCTGACGCTGCTGGCGCTGGTGATGACGCCGATGATCGTCGGCGTCGTGCGCATGGTCAGCATCCGCCTGCGTAATTCGAGCCGCGCGGTGCAGGCGGCGATGGGCGACGTGACGCAGGTGCTGCAGGAGGCGATCGAAGGCCACAAGGTGGTCAAGCTCTTCGGCGGCCAGAGCTACGAGGCCGGCCGCTTTGCCGAGCAGACCGAAAACGTGCGCCGCTCGATGATGAAACAGGCGACCGCGGCCGCGGCCAGCGTGCCGATGGTGCAGTTGCTCGCCGGCATCGCGCTGGCAGCGATCATTTATTTCGCGACGGGCCAGGCCGGTGGCAACAGCGCCACGGTCGGCGAGTTTGTTTCCTTCATCACGGCGATGCTGATGCTGACCGCACCGCTGAA
>CAZVDN010000023.1:10332-21168 GCA_964625665.1 uncultured Streptomyces sp.
GAAGCGCATTACCGGCGTCAACGAACCGCTGCAGCGCGGTCTGGCCGCGGCCGAATCGGTGTTTGCGCTGATCGACCAGGCGAGCGAAAAAGACCCGGGCAGCGCTGTCATCGCACGTGCGCGCGGCGACATCCGTTTCGACAATGTCAGCTTTCATTACGGCACGCCGGAGCGGCTGGCGCTCGACGGCATCACGCTGAATATCAATCCGGGTGAAACCGTGGCGCTGGTCGGCAGTTCGGGCAGCGGCAAGACGACGCTCGCCAACCTGGTGCCGCATTTCTATCGTCCGACCACGGGCCGCATTCTGCTTGACGGCACGGATGTCGAGACGCTGACGCTGGCGAGCCTGCGCGCCAACATCGCACTGGTCAGCCAGGACGTTGTGCTGTTCAACGATACGGTGGCCGCCAATATCGCCTACGGTGTCATGCGCGATACGAACGAGGCCGATATTCTGGCCGCGGCCGAAGCCGCGCACGCGATGGACTTCATTCGCCAGATGCCGCAGGGTCTGCAGACCATGGTCGGCGAGAACGGCGTCAAGCTCTCCGGTGGACAGCGCCAGCGGCTGGCCATTGCGCGCGCGCTGTTGAAGAACGCGCCGGTGCTGATTCTCGACGAGGCAACCTCGGCGCTCGATTCCGAATCGGAGCGCCATGTCCAGGCGGCGCTCGACGCCTTGATGCAGGGACGCACCACCATCGTGATTGCCCACCGCCTGTCGACCATCGAAAAGGCCGGCCGGATCGTCGTGCTTGACCACGGACGGATTGCGGAGACCGGCAACCACGCCGAATTGCTCGCCAGAAACGGCATTTACGCCAGGCTCTACAATATCCAGTTCAAATTGCAGGAAACGGCGTAACGCCGCCGCCCATCCGTCATGGCCCACATTTCCGTCGTCATTCCGGTTTACCGCGCGGAGACCTGTCTCGGCGAGTTGTACCGCCGGCTGCGCGCAGCGCTGGAGACGGTGACGACGGATTTCGAAATCATGCTGGTCGAGGATTGCGGCGGCGACCGTTCCTGGCCGCTGATCGTCGAACTCGCGCAGCAGGACCCGCGCGTCAAAGGCATCCAGTTCAGCCGCAATTTCGGCCAGCACTACGGCATCACGGCGGGGCTCGATCATTGCGATGGCGACTGGGTGGTCGTCATGGACTGCGATCTGCAGGACCGGCCGGAAGAAATTCCGCGCCTGTATGCGAAGGCGCGGGAGGGCCACGAAATCGTCGTCGCGCGGCGCGGCAAGCGCAGCGACCCGTTGCTGAAGCGCCTGTCGTCGTGGATGTACTACAGCGTCTTCAGCTGGCTGGCCGACATGGACTACGACCCGCAGGCCGGCAATTTCCGCATACTTTCGCGCAAGGTCATCGCCAACTACCGCAACATGCGCGAGCGCTCGCGTTTTTTCGGCAGCCTCATCAACTGGATGGGGTTCCCGGCCGCCAGCATCGATGTGCAGCACGATGAGCGTTTCGAAGGCCAATCGACCTACACCTTCTCCAAGTTGTGGCGGCTAGGCGCCGAAACCATCATCGCCTATTCGGACAAGCCCCTGCGGCTGGCGATCCGCTTCGGCTTTATCATTGCGTTTTTCGCTTTTCTCTACGGGCTCTACATCCTGTTTCTGGCGCTCTTCCACGGTTCACCCGTCACCGGCTGGAGCAGCCTGATCGTTTCGTTCTATTTCATCGGCGGCATCATCATCGCAATCCTCGGCATTCTCGGCATTTATCTCGGCAAAACCTATGACGAGACCAAGCAGCGGCCGCTCTACGTCATCAATCACACGACATTCAATGGGTAACGACGGCCGGATCAAGCCGGTGCCGTGGGACAGCGCAGCGTTCGGCATTGACTGTTACGAACTCATCGATCCCGATGCCGCGCTGGTGGCGCGCGCCATTTCGCGGCCCGGACATTACACGGCCAAGGTCGATCCGCTGGCCGACAAGCGCTTTTTGCATGACGCCGGGTTTTATTATTGCGACACGCTGATCGAGCCGTGGTGCACCGCTGACAAATTGGCGCATTTTGACGATGCAGCGGTCACGTTCAGCGATCGAGTTCCGCTTGATCCGCTGGCGGCGATTTGCCGCAGTGCCTTTCTGCACGGCCGCTTTCACCGCGATTTCAACATCGAGCGCGGGCGCGCCGATCGCCGTTATGAAAACTGGCTGGGCCAGCTGTATGGCGAGGGCCGCGTTCTGGGCCTTCTCTACAACGGCGATGTCGCGGGGTTTATCGCACACATGAACGGCAGTCTGGTGCTGCATGCGATGGGCGAGGCGCATCGCGGGCGCGGGCTGGCCAAGTTTTTCTGGAGCGCGGTGTGCCGGCATCTGTTCGCGCAGGGCCAGCGCGAAATCCGCAGCTCGATCTCGTTCGTCAATATCGCCGTCATCAATCTCTATTCGGCGCTGGGCTTCCGCTTCCGCAAGCCGGTCGACATCTACCATCGGGTGGTGCCATGAGTTATGTCTACGTTTTGTGCACAGTACTGCTGACGGTTTACGGGCAGATTGTCATCAAGTGGCAGGTGCTCGAGGCCGGCGCGCTTCCGCAGGAACCCGCGCAGAAAATCGAATTTCTGGCGCGCCTGATGCTCAATCCGTGGATTCTGTCCGGGCTGGCGGCGGCTTTGCTGGGTGCGGTGACCTGGATGGCGGCAATGACGAAATTGCCGCTGTCGCATGCCTATCCGTTCACGACGCTCGCTTTTGTGCTGGTCATGGTGCTCAGCGGCCTGATTTTTAACGAAGCCATTACACCGCTCAAAATGGCCGGTGCCGCGCTGGTGGTGCTCGGTATCATCGTCGGGAGCCAGGGTTGAGGGTATGTCTGCGCTGTGCCGCGGAAGTCACTGCAGAGAACTGGCACTGCGCGGCCTGTGGTCATGCGCCTGAACACCTGAACGGTTTTCCGGCATTTGCCCCGGCGCTGGCGGTCGATAACGACGGCTACGACGACCGCTATTTCGCCGAGCTGTTTCGCCTGGAATCGGGCAATTACTGGTTTCGCGCGCGCAATGCATTGCTGATCTGGGCGCTGCAACGATATTTTCCGCGTGCCCGTGATTATCTCGAGATCGGCTGCGGCACCGGTTACGTGCTGGCCGGCGTGGCGGCCGCGCGACCGGACCTGCAGTTGCATGCCAGCGAAATTTCGAGCCGCGGCCTGCCGTTTGCGGCGGGACGCGTGCCGCAAGCGGCATTGTTCCAGATGGATGCGCGCGCCATCCCGTTTGCCGGCCACTTTGATATCATCGGCATGTTCGATGTGCTTGAACACATCGAAGACGACCGCGGCGTGCTGGCGCAGGCATATCGCGCGTTGCGGCCGGGCGGCGGGCTCATCGTAACCGTGCCGCAACACCGTTTTTTGTGGAGCCGCTACGACGAACACGCGCACCATGTGCGGCGTTATGCCGCTGCCGAAATTGCAGAAAAAGTCGCCGCGGCCGGATTCAGGATCATGATGACCACTTCTTTTGTGTCCCTGCTGCTGCCGCTGATGCTGCTGTCGCGCCGCGCGCGACCGTCGCCGCAGGGGAATTACGACGTGCTGTCCGAACTCAAGGTTGGCGCTGTCACCAACACTTTGCTGGCTTCGGTGCTGGCTTTCGAGCGCGGCCTGATCCGCTGCGGCATCCGTTTTCCGGCGGGCGGTTCGCGCCTGCTGCTTGCGCAACGCATGGATTGAATCGATGAAAATCCCGTTCAACAAACCCAGCGCCGTCGGTGCCGAGCTCGCCAATATTGCCGACGCGCTCGCCCGCGGTCATCTGTCCGGCGACGGTTATTACACCAAGCGCTGCAACCAGTGGCTCGAACAGCGCCTCGGCTGCAAGCGCGCCCTGCTCACGCATTCCTGTACCGGCGCGCTGGAAATGTCGGCCATGCTGTGTGACTTGTCGCCCGGCGACGAAGTGATCATGCCGTCCTATACCTTCGTTTCGACCGCCAACGCGTTTGCCCTGCGCGGCGCGGTGCCGGTGTTCGTCGATGTGCGTGCCGATACGGTCAACATCGACGAGCGGCTGATCGAAGCGGCCATCACGCCGCGCACCAAAGCCATCGCGGTGGTGCATTACGCGGGGGTGGCCTGCGAAATGGATGCGATCATGGCAATCGCCGCCAAACACAACCTGATGGTGGTCGAAGACGCGGCCCAGGCATTGATGGCGACCTACAAGGGGCGCAATCTCGGCACTATCGGCAATCTCGGTTGTTTCAGTTTCCACGAAACCAAGAACCTGATCAGCGGCGAGGGCGGCGCGCTCCTGATCAACGACGAACGCCTGATCGGGCGCGCCGAAATCATCCGCGAAAAGGGCACTAACCGCAGCCGTTTTTTGCGCGGCGAAGTCGACAAGTACACCTGGGTCGACATCGGCTCCTCGTTTCTGCCGAGCGAACTGGTGGCGGCGTTTCTTGAAGCACAGCTGGCGCATGCCGACGAAGTGATCGCGCGCCGCAAGGCTGTGTGGGCGCGTTATTACGCCGGCCTCTCGGAACTCGCTGCCGGCGGCGAAATGGAGCTGCCGCGCGCAGAATATGCGGACCGCGTGGCCAATGCCCATATTTTTTACCTGCTGCCCGATTCGCTCGATACGCGCATGGCGCTGGCCGCGCATTTGAAGGCACGCGACATGCTGTCGGTTTCGCATTATGTGCCGCTGCATTCCTCGCCGGGCGGCATGCGCTGGGGGCGTGCCAGCGGCAGCTTCCCGGTGACCGACGATCTGAGCGCGCGGTTACTGCGCCTGCCGTTGTATTACGGCATCAGCGACGCCGAGGTCGATGCAGTGATCGACGCCGTCCGCGGGTTTTACGCGACGCGTGGCGGCAGCGCGCGTTGATTCGCATCCCGCGCTGATGCGGGTGGAACGCTGAGAACCGGCCATGCTGTTCAATTCCAACGCGTTCATTTTTCTGTTTCTGCCGGTCACGCTGGCGACATTTTTCCTGCTCGCACGGGTCACGCCGATGCTGGCTGCCGGCTGGCTGACGGCAGCCTCGCTGTTTTTCTACGGCTGGTGGAACCCGCTCTATGTCGGCCTGCTGGCGGTTTCAATTGCCTGCAATTTTTCATTCGGTACGGCGATCGGCCGCGCGGTGGCGTCCGGCGCGCAAGCGCGCGCGAAGTCGCTGCTGATCACCGCGCTGATGGCCAATCTGCTGGTGCTGGCCTATTTCAAGTATGCGAACTTTTTTCTCGGCAGCCTCAACCACCTGACCGGCGCCGGTTTGACGCTCGGTGAAATCATCCTGCCGCTGGGGATTTCATTTTTCACCTTCACGCAAATCGCATTTCTCGCCGATGTGTATTTCGGCAAGGTGCGCGAATACAACTTCGTGCATTACAGCCTTTTCGTCACTTATTTCCCGCATTTGATCGCCGGGCCGGTGCTGCACCACGCCGAAATGATGCCGCAGTTCCGGCGCGCCGAAACCTATCGTTTTAATCATGAAAATGCCGCCGTCGGCCTGACGATTTTCGCGATTGGCCTGTTCAAGAAGGTGATGATTGCTGATCCGATGGGGGGCTACGCGCGTCCGGTTTTCGATGCGGCGTCCTCCGGCGTCACATTGACCGCACTCGAAGCCTGGGGCGGGGCGCTGGCCTATACGTTTCAGCTTTATTTCGATTTTTCCGGCTATTCCGACATGGCGATCGGGTTGTCGCGCCTGTTCGGCGTGACACTGCCGCTGAATTTTCATTCGCCCTACAAGGCGGTCAATATCATCGAGTTCTGGCGGCGCTGGCACATGACGCTGTCGCGTTTTCTGCGTGACTATCTGTATGTGCCGCTAGGCGGCAACCGCAAAGGGCCGGCGCGGCGTTACGTCAATCTGTTCATTACCATGGTGCTCGGCGGTTTGTGGCACGGCGCCGGCTGGACATTCGTCGCCTGGGGCGCGCTGCACGGCGGCTATCTCGCCATCAACCACGGTTGGCATGCGCTACGCCGCAGTCTGGGCCACGACCTGAAGGCGGGCAGCCGCATCGGGCGTGTGTGCGGCTGTCTGCTTACATTCATTGCGGTCGTAGTCGGCTGGGTCGTGTTCCGCGCCAATGATATGCAGGCGGCAACGGTCATGCTGACCGCAATGGCCGGCGGCAACGGCCTGGTGCTGCCGGATTTCTGGCTGCCGAAGTGGGGTGCCGTCGGCCAGTGGCTCGCGGCGCTCGGCGTGGTGTTCGGCGATACGCGCGATCTGGTTACCGGCGGCCTGATCAACTGGATCTGGATCCTTTTGCTGGTCGTCTGGTTTGCACCGAATACGCAGCAGTTTCTTTCACTCTACCGGCCTGCGCTGGCGATGCCGGCTGATGTCGCGGCAGGCCGCTTCAAATGGTCGCCGAAACCGGTCTACGCGCTGGTCGCCGCTGGTCTGGTGACCCTGGCCATTTTCAATTTGCACCGGCAGTCCGAATTTCTCTACTTCCAGTTCTGATGAACGACGAACGCGCCCACCGCCGGTATGCCCTGCTGTTCATTGCCGCCTGCGCGGCAGTATTGCTGCCGGTGGTCGTGCTGAATTATCTGCTCGGACTGCGCAGCCTCGGCGGCAATGATGTCGTGCTCGAAGCCAGTCGCTGGCAACAGGCAACGCGCGGCGTCACCTATGCGCCGCCGCTGTCGGCGAACCGCCCGTTCAAGTCGGCGCGGCTATTTGACCGGCTGCCGGAAATCAATGCGATCGTGTTTGGTTCTTCGACGATGATGGGGCTGACCCAGGAACATTTTCCGACCGGCTTTACCCCCTACAACTTTTCGCAGACCGGCAATGAATTGCCGACGGTGTTGGGCGAGGCCGAATACCTGCTGCATACCTATCCCGCCAAGTTCAAGTTCGCGGTGATTCCGCTGGATTGGGCCCTCGGATTCCTGTATCGCTCCGCGGGCGAAGCGGGGCGCATGACGGTTGCTGCGCCAACGCTCAGCGCGTCCGCGACAAAAAGCGGCGTGACACTGACGCAGCAACTGCAGGACGCTCTTTCGCTGCCGCGGGTGAAAAATCTTTTTGCCAGCCTGTTGCAGATTTCGCGTGGCCCCGCGCCCGCCGCTGCTTTTGGCGCAATGTTTTTTAACACAGGGGGCGCCGACTATCGCTGCGCCGACGGCACGCCAGCGCGCGACTTCGACACGATATTTCGCGGTAGTTGCACCGGCTTTCGCTTTGACGGCAGCGCGACATTTGCCAATCTCGAACCGGTGTCAGCGCGGCGGGTCGAGGCGCTGATTGCCAGTGCGGTGGTGCCCAGCTCCAAATACGCAGTCGATCTCATCAAGGCCGACGGGGTGCCGAATCCGCAAATTCTCGAACGATTGGCTGCATTGGCAAATGAGCAACGTGTCAACAGTGGTCAAATCGTGCTGATACTGCCGCCACTGTTGCCGGGCATGGAACGCGCGTTCAGCGAATCGCCGCAACTGGGGCCGCTGCTCGGACGAACCAAGGCGGCGCTGGCAGCGTGGTCACGCAGCGCGGGTATTGCCATCATCGATGCAGGCCGTTCCGAGCGATACGGTTGTGAAGCCACGGATTTTGTCGATGAACACCACGCATTACCGGCCTGCTATGCGCGCATCTTTGGGCGCTTCTGGTCTGCAGCCGGGCCGATATCTCCGGCGACCGTCGGGACTAAAGCGATTAAACTGCCGGCCGGGCTATTTCAGCCTGAATAATTCGTCCACCATAATCGACATTTCAAAACCGATATGCAAAACGCCACGCATTCGTCCTCGGTAGTGTCCCTGCGCTGGCTCGTATTCATCGCTGTAGTCGCGTATGCGCCGGCACTGGCGTTTTATTATGTCGGTGAGGAGGCGATTTTTCCGATCACCGCCATCGAGATGTGGCAAGGCGGCGATTGGATCCGTCAGCATATGTATGGCGGGAACCTGCAGCACAACCCCCTCTTTACCTGGCTGATCATTCCCTTTGCTTCAATGACGGGATGGGAGTTCATGCTGCCGGTGACGCGCGCGCTGACAATCGGCGCAACGCTGGCCACGGCCGGAATCCTCGGCTGGTTGACCTTGCGCTTGATGCATGACCGGGCGCTGGCGTGGTTTGCAGCCCTTTTGTATTTGACGATGGCCGATGTCGCGTTATATCGGGGCTGGCTCGCTTATGTTGACCCGCTGTTTGCCATGTTTGTGTTCGGCGCGATTGCCTGCCTATGGGTGGCCTGCGCGCAGGAACGGCCTTTGTTGCTGGTGGTGGCCGTATGCAGTCTGACCTGCGCATTCATGAGCAAGGCTTTTACGGCTTATGTGTTTTATGCAACGGCGGTATTCGTGCTGCTGTTTACCCCGTCGGGGCGCCGCGTGCTTCTGGGCCGGGTGTCGATCGCAGCACATGTCCTGGCGCTGCTGGCGCCCGTGGCGTGGTTGCACTGGGTGCCGGGAACGGGCGGGCAGGGCGGACGCATGTTTTCGGAAATCGTTGCCAAGTTGATGCCCGAGAGCGCGTTGTCGTACCTGAAACAGGTGTTCGGGTTTCCGCTTGAGTCCGCGGTGCGCATGTTACCGGCGCTGCCGCTGGCGCTTTATTACGCATGGCGCCAAAGAATAGTGCTGCGGACAGAACCCGTTCTTGTAATCGCCGCTGCCATGGCGCTGTTGTGTTACCTGCCTTATTGGTTTGCACCGATCAGCGGGATTCGCTATTTGCTGCCGATTTATCCGCTGGTCGCGCTGGCGGCAGCGATTGTGCTCTGGCGGGCCGGGGAGGCGGTTGTTTCGGTATCGCGGCGCTGGCTGGTCGGCATGCTCGTGCTAAAAATCGTCGGCATGGCGATGGTGTTTCCGTATTACCAGCAACACTACCGCGGCGAAAACTATGCGCTGGCAGCGCGTGACATCATGGCCGTTACCGCCGGCCAGCCGCTGTACACCAATGATGTCAGCGCCAGTGGCATGAGTGTTGTCGCCTATATTGATGCGTCTATCCATCCGGCGCCGGCGCTGAAAAGGCCCCCGGCCCATTGGGACACCGGGTTCGTCCTTGAATATGAAGAAGACCCGCGCATCGGTCAGACTTTCAAGCACTATCCGCTGGCGGCCAACAATATCTATTTGCTTTGCCGCGGCGCCGCCTGCGCGGCCGGCAAGTAATCACGCGGTATACTCGCGCCAATTGCCGGAAATCGAGGGACTGTCAGTGCTCGCACGCTACAAAGGTTACAAGTTCAAAGACTACAAAAAGGCGTTTGTGCGCTGGCTGAAGACGCCTTTTTACAGCGGCACGGCCTTTGAATGCACAGTCTGCGGCAGCGGGCTGAAGCGGTTTTATCCGATCTACAAATCGTTTCCGCGCAAACTGCGTGAAATGGGCTTTGTCCATCCGATCGAGCAGTTTGAAACGCTGAATCTGGCAGCCTATTCCTGTCCTTCCTGCGATGCGTCGGACCGCGAGCGCCTCTATGCGCTGTTTTTGCGCGACCGGCTGGCGGTGCTCACGCCGGGCCGGCACTACCGCTTCATTGATTTTGCGCCGTCGCTGGCGTTGTCGCACTGGTTGCGTACGTTCAAAAACATCGAATACCGCACGGCGGATTATTTCCGGCCGAATGTCGATGACCAGGTCGATATTTCAAACATGCCCTTGTATGCCGACAACTCGGTCGATCTCTTCATGTGCTCGCACATCCTCGAGCACGTGCCGGATGACCGTGCCGCCATGCGCGAGCTTTTTCGCATTCTCAGGCCGGGCGGCTGCGGCATTGTCATGGTGCCGCTGATTGTGGGGGTGGAGGACACGCAGGAGGACCCTGCGGTCAATACGCCGGAGCTGCGCTGGAAATACCATGCGCAGGACGATCACCTGCGGCTCTACGGCACACGCGATCTGGTTGCGCGCCTGGCTGCCGCCGGCTTTCAGGTGCGCGCGCTCGACCGCCCGCATTTCGGCGCGGCGGCGTTCACGCGCGCCGGCATTGCCGACAACTCCGTGCTGTATGTCGTGGAAAAAGCCGCCTGATCAGGCGGCTGAGGGTTTGCGCAGATAGGCCAGCATGTCGTGGCCGTGGCCGCTGAGACGTGCCGGCAGCGCGAGGAATTCCGCAGCAAGCTTTGCCACGGCGTAGGCGATGCCGGGCAAATCGCCTTTTTCCGCAAAGCGGACGCGCGTTGTCGTGACCTCGGCGGTTTCGAAACCGGCCCGTCCGGCCAGCAGGGCGATCGAGCGCGGATTGAAAAAGCTGATGTGCCCGGCGTCTTTGCGCGTCTGAAAATAGTCCCAGCGCGCTTTCATCGTGCGTGCCGTCCAGCTCGCGCCGTTGCCGGTGCTGATCAGCATGATGCCGCCGGGGCGCAGAATGCGATGGCATTCCTGCAGCAGGGCGAGGGGCGAACGCAGATGTTCGACGACTTCGAACAGGCTGACGGCGTCAAATTGCGCGTCACTGAAATGCTGATCTTCAAGCAGGCCGGTGTGGACTTTGCGTCCGGCCGCGCGCGCCGCTGCAGCAATCTGCGGCGCCGGCTCGACGCCTTCGGCTTCGTAGCCGGCGCCGGTGGCCGCCGCGACGAAGTCGCCGCGTGAGCAGCCGACATCGACGATGCGCGGCCGGCGGTCAAGGCGTCCGCCGAGCAGCGCACGGATGCGCGCGAGGCGCCGTGTGGCAACACGCGCGCGGCGCTGTGCCGCGCGTTCATCGGGCAGATTGAAGCCTGCGTCGTTGAACGCCTGCATCGACTGCAGATAGTCGGCTTCGCTGATCTGGCTGAGGAGCTGCCCGCAGCCGCTGCAAAGCATCAGCGGGCCTTCGGGCAGCACGA
This sequence comes from uncultured Streptomyces sp., assembly GCA_964625665.1. Classification (GTDB taxonomy): domain Bacteria; phylum Pseudomonadota; class Gammaproteobacteria; order Burkholderiales; family SG8-41; genus PALSA-1004. The sequence goes on from CAZVDN010000023.1 coordinate 21,134, forward strand.
TATCGGTGGTGGATAGCGCGGCGTTGCAGCCAACC
>CAZVDN010000024.1:0-21146 GCA_964625665.1 uncultured Streptomyces sp.
GGCTGCGATAGGCCTTGAAGCCGTCGATCTCGGGCGCGCTCGGATGGATCGGATAAATCGCCCCGGTGAAACCGAGCTCGCGAATGCGGCGGATAAAAACATTGGGCAGCGCAGTGCCCTTGGTCGAGGCACCGACTACAGCAACGGTTTTCGGCTTGAACAGCGGATTGAAGCGTTCGACGATGGCATTCATGCGAGCACGAACCTCGCATCGACGGCCACCGCGCCGTTCGCTGAAACAATCAGCGGATTGATGTCGGCCTCCGTGAAATCCCCGGCGTGCTGCATGAGCAGACCGTTTTCGCCGCCGACTTTCAGCAGCACGTCGATAATGGCTTCGCGCGAGGCGCGCGCACGGCCGCGTGCGCCGTCGAGCAGCGCCGCACCTTTTAATTCATCGAGCATCTCTGCCGCATCAAGGCGCGTGATCGGGCAGATGCGGAAAGCGACGTCGGCCAGAATTTCGACGAAGATGCCGCCGAGACCGACCATCACCAGCGGGCCGAAGTTCGGATCGCGCACCGCGCCGACCACCACCTCCTGACCGGCCGGTGCCATTTCCTCGATCAGCCAGCCATCGACGCGCGCCTTCTTGATCAGCGGCGCGGCAGCCATGGCAGTGATCGCCTGCGCCAGTTCGTCAGCGCTTTTGAGGCCGATCTTGACGCCGCCGGCGTCGCTTTTATGCAGAATCTCCGGCGATACCACTTTCAATGCAAAGGGCGGCTGCATGCCGGCAATCGCCTTGGCCACCGCAGCGGCATCTTTGGCGATCACGGATTTCGGCACGCTGACGCCGAAACTTGCCAGCAGTTGTTTGCCGGCGAGTTCGTCGAGCGCGGCGCGCCCTTCTTTTTTTGCCGCGCTGATCAGATTGTTTGTGCTCATCAGGTCGTTTTCTTTTTGGTCAGAACTTCGGGAATCAGGCCGGTATGCACCGCGCCGTCGCGGAACTGCTCGGAACGCAGGATGGTCAGCACCGCGGGAATGTTGTTCTTCGGCCCCTGAATTTCAAACGCGGTCAGCGCTTCGATCAAACGATCGATGGCAGCCTCGCGTGTCGCTGCATGCACGATCACCTTGGCAATCATCGGGTCGTAAAACGGCGTGACGTCGCGGCCTTCGGCATAGCCGGTGTCGACGCGAATCGATGCGTCCTGCGGCGGGCGGAACACCGTGAGCTTGCCGGGCGACGGGAAGAAGTTCTTCGGGTCTTCGGCGTAGACGCGTGCCTGAATCGCATGGCCCTTGATTTCAATCTTCGCCGGCAGGATGTCGGCGAGTTTCTCGCCGGCTGCGCTGCGGATCTGTGACTGCACCAGATCAACGCCGGTGATTTCTTCGGTCACGCCGTGCTCGACCTGCAGGCGGGTATTCATTTCGAGGAAGTTGAACGAGCCGTCGGCACCGCGGAGCATTTCGACCGTGCCGATATTGTCGTAACCCATGCCCTTGACCATGGCGGTGACGGTGGCCGCCATTTCCTCGATCTCAGCGCGCGGAATCGCCGGCGCGCAGGCTTCTTCGATCACCTTCTGATTGCGGCGCTGCACCGAGCAATCGCGCTCGAAAAGATGCACGGCGCCGCCGTGCTGGTCGCCGAGCACCTGGAATTCGATGTGGCGCGGCTTCTCCAGCAGGCGTTCGAGATAGACCTCGGCATTGCCGAAACCGCGGCTCGCCATCGATTGCGAACGCTCGACCACCGCCAGCAATTCGGATTCGTCTTTCGCCGGCAGCATGCCGATGCCGCCGCCACCGCCCGCGGGCTTCACCAGCACCGGATAACCGATGCCGCGCGCCGCGGCCAGAATGCGGTCGGGCTCGGCCGGCAGCACGCCGGTGCCCTTGCTCATCGGCATGCCGTATTCAGCGGCGATATCGCGTGCGCGGGTCTTGTGGCCCATCGCCTCGATCCACTTCGGCGACGGCCCGATGAAACAAACGCCGGCGTCGGTCACGCGCTGCGCAAAGCCGGCGTTCTCCGACAAAAAGCCGTAGCCAGGATGCACGCCGTCGGCGTTGGCTTTTTTCAGTACAGCCAGCAGCGTGTCCTGATTCAGATAGCTGTCGGCGGCGGGCGATGCGCCGATGGCATAGGTTTCGCTCGCCATGTCGAGATAGGGCGCGCCGTAATCGGCCTCGGAATAGACGGCCACCGACTTGATGCCCATTTCGTAGAGAGCGCGCAGTACGCGCGCCGCGACAGCCCCGCGATTGGCAACAACGACTTTGCCGAACATCAGGAGCTCGTCGGCCAGGTGCGCATGAGGTGTTGTCCGACACCCTTGGTCATGCGCAGTTGATAAACCTCGAGCATGCGGATCAGATAATCACGCGTCTCGGCGGGCTTGATCACCGCCTGTGCGCCATACACCGCGGCGAGGCCCCAGACATCGGAACCCTGCTCGATGTCGGCCAGCCGTGCTTCGAAATCCGCGTCGCCCGGCTTGACGCCGTGCACGATGGTGGTGGCGAACTCGGGACTCATGAAGCTGATCTCCGCGGTCGGCCACGCTGCCACTTCATCGGAATGGCGGCCGCCGCCCATGCAGACGTAGGCGCGGCCGTAACTCTTGCGCAGAATCACCGACAGGTGCGGCACGGTGAGCAGGGTCATCGCGTTCATGAAATTCATGATGCGCCCGGGTGCGCCCTCGCGTTCGGCCTGGGTGCCGATCTGAAAGCCGGGCGTGTCGACGAGCATGATGATCGGGATGTTGAAGGAGTCGCAGAGCACCAGAAAATCGACGATCTTGCGGCAGGAGTCGGCATCCAGCGCGCCGCCACGATGCAGCGGATTGTTGGCGACGATACCGACGCTGCGCCCGCCGAGGCGCGCCAGCGCGGTAACCGCGGGTTTGCCGAAGCGCGGCTTCAATTCGAACATCGAATCCTTGTCGATCATGCATTTGACGAGCTTGCGCACGTCATAGACCTGGCTGCGCTTTTCCGGGACCAGCGAAAGAATATCGGCCATGTCGGCGCCCGAACCCTCCGGTATCGGCGCAGTCGGCGGCGCTTCGTTGTGATGGCTCGGCATATAGGACAGAAAGCGCCGCATGGCGGCGAACATTTCTTCCTCGGTATCGACCACCTGATCGATCAGGCCGGTGGTTTCGGCATGCAGCCGCCAGCCGCCGAGTGCTTCGAGATCGACTTTTTCGTTAAGCGCCATTTCGATCAGCCGCGTGCTGGAGACCGCCATCGTCGCGCCCTTCACCATTACGGAGAAATCGGACAGGCAGGCCAGCCAGGCCGACGAGCCGAATGACGGGCCGACCACGCCGGCCACCATCGGCGTTTCGCGTGTGCGGCGGAACTGCGTGTTGTCGTTGCCGAGCAGCTGGCCCATGCCGCGCGCGCCCATCGCGTCGGGCAGCCGGGCGCCGGTCGATTCGCCAATGACGACAAAAGGCATGCCGCGTTCGGTGGCAGTGCGTTTCATGTGGCCGACTTTCTTGCCGTTGGTCGCGCTGGTCGAGGCGCCCTTGACCGTGAAGTCGTTGACCACCACGGCCACATCACGGCCGCCGATTTTGGCGAAGCCGGCGATCTTGCCGTCGGTCGGCGTTTCGTCGTGTTCTTTCGGATTGACGCCGGAAGTGCCGAAAAGGCCGGACTCGATAAAACTGTTTTCATCGACGAGGCCGGCCACGCGTTCGCGCGCGTTCAACTGCCCCGACTTCTTGCGCCGCGCGATCTTGTCGGGCCCGCCCATGCCGAGCGCCTTGGCGCGACGGGTTTCGTATTCAGCCATCAGTTTTTCAAATGCCATTGCCGTTTCCTTGTGTGCGATTACGGTCGCACGCCATAGCGTGCTTTGGGTCCGAGACGGGTTTTCATGCCGACCTGTGCGGCTTCGAGAAAGCGGCACAGATAGGGACGGGTTTCGCGCGGGTCGATGAGGTCTTCCACACCAAAAGCTTCAGCGGTGAGAAAGGGGGACGTCATGCGTTTCAATTCAGCCTCGAGTTCAGCTTCCCTGGCGGCCGGGTCTTCGGCGGCAGCGAGTTCGCGCTTGAATGCGGCCTTGACGCCGCCCTCGATCGGCAACGAACCCCATTCGGCCGACGGCCAGGCAATCTTGAAGTTGAGGCCGTTGCGGTCGATGGTATTGCCACCGGCCATGCCGTAGCACTTGCGCACCACCACCGTGAACGTCGGCACGGTGAGTTGCATGTTGAGATAACGCGCCTGCATGCCGATACGCAGAATGCCGGCAGCTTCGGCCTCCATGCCGATCTGAAAACCCGGCACATCGACCAGAAACACCAGCGGGATATTGAAGGTGTCGCAAAGTTCGGTGAAATGCGCCTGCTTGCGCGCGGCTTTCACGTCGATCACACCGCCGAACATCGGGTTGTAGGCGATGACACCGACCACCATGCCATTCATGCGCGCCAGCGCGGTGATCACCGCGCGGCCGAAGGTCGGCTGAATTTCAAACGTCGATTCGCGATCGACGATCATCGTAATCAGCTTGCGCATGTCGTAGGGCTGGCGCTGCGAACGCGGAATGATGGAGGCCAGCGCATCTTCGCAGCGATCGACCGGATCGCTGCACGCGGTCTGCGGCGGCAGTTCCCATACATTCGTCGGCATATAGGACAGGAAGCGCCGGATCTGTTGCAGGCAGTCCGCTTCCGATTCCGCCGCGTTGTCGATGGTGCCGGCGGTATCGACGGCCATTTTGTGGCCGCCCAATTCTTCCTTCGTGACCTTGGTGTTGTAGGCGCGCTCAACCACCGGCGGGCCGGCGGCGAAGATCTGGCTGGTGTTTTTCACCATCACCGTCCAGTGCGCAAGGATGGCGCGCCCCGAGGGGCCGCCGGCGGCCGTGCCCATGACGGCGCTCACGACCGGCACCACACCCATCAATTCCACCGAACGTTCAAATCCATCAGGGCCTGAGCCGGGAAAGGTGGCATGACCGCGGCGCGATATCGACGTCACACTGCCACCGACGCCATCGATCAGATTGACGAGTGGAATGCGATAGAGATTGGCGAGGTCTTCAATGAAACCGCCCTGCCCGCCCTTGCGCCGCGCGCCGCCGAATCCGGCACCGCCCTTGATCGTATAGTCCTCGCCGCCGACCGCGACCGGACGGCCGTCGATCTTGCCGATACCGGCGACGTAGGGCGACGGCGTAAACGAGAGCAGGTTGCCGGCGTCGTCATATTTGGCGCTGCCGGCGAGCTTGCCGACTTCCTGAAAGCTCCTGGCATCGAGCAGACCGTCGATGCGCTCGCGAATGGTCAGCTTGCCGGCGGCGTGATGACGCGCGACCGCTTCGGCGCCGCCGCATTGCTCGGCGAGCGCGCGGCGGCGCTGGATTTCTTCGATCTCTGCGGACCAGCTCATGGGGCTCCCGGGGTGCCGCGACAGGCGGACGCGGCGGGTTGGTCGTATCGTAAAAACCCGCCGAAAACGAGGGGCTATCCTAGCCCCCGTCCTCTTTTGTTGTCAATAAGATTGTTGACAATCTGACAAGATGGCCGTTAACGTAGCGCATGGTCCGCAAACCCGCCCCTGCCCCCGCTGCCGCGCGCCCGGCCGCTGCACCGCTGACGCTCTCGCTCCCCGAGCAGATCGCCGCGCAGCTCGCCGTGCGCATCACCTCGGGCGCCTATGCGCCCGGGCAGCGCATCATGGAACAGGCGGTGGCCGGCGAATTCGCCGTCAGCCGCGGGCCGGTGCGCGAAGCGCTGCGCCTGCTGGAAAAGGACGGCCTCGTCACCATCCTCGCGCGCCGCGGCGCCCAGGTCACCAATCTGACCATCCCCGAGGTCAAAGAGATTTTCGACATCCGCGCCGCCCTCAACGGCCTGCGCGACCGCGACATCGCCGAGGACCCGCGACGCCACGAACTGCTGCCCGAAATCGAAGCGGCGGTAAAACAGCTGGCCGTGCAGGCCCGCGATACCGCACGCGGAGACGAGTATGCGGAGACCGTCTACAGACTCAACAGCCTGCTTAACTCTGCGACACGCAGCGCCCGCCTGCGCAGCATCCTCGGCGCACTGGCACAGCAGACGCTGCGTTATTCCAAACTGGGTTTATCGAGCGAGCAACGGCGGCGGCAGTCGGTGCGCCACTGGCAGGAGCTGGTGCGGGCCATCCGCGACGGCGACGGCGAAAGCGCGCAGCGCACGGCCGAGCGCCGTGTGCGCGATTCGCGCGATGCGGCAATCAAAAAACTGGAAGAGGCCGCCAACAAGTGACGGCCGGGGGTTGAATCAACCCTCGAGAATCGCGACGACCTGGCCTTCGGCCACCGGGTCTTTCGGCTGAACGAGGAGTTCCTTGACCACACCGGCGTCTTCGGTGATGACCGGGATTTCCATTTTCATCGACTCGACGATCATCAGGACCGCACCTTCTTCGACGGTGTCGCCGACCTGCGAGGTGTGTTTCCACAAGGTGCCGGTAATTTCCGATTTGACTTCGATTCTGGCCATGGATGCGTGTCCTGCGGGATGTGAAGTGAGCGCAGTATAGCATCGGCGTTGCAAAATATCGGGCGGCGCGTTGCACCGGCACGCCGCTCCCACTAACATTGCCACTCGTCCCTCAGGAAAATTCCCATGTCTGAACTTCCGGCACTCAAAAACGCTGCGCTTAAATTCGATAACCGCGTCGCCACCCTGACCTTTCAGCGCGACGATGTGCGCAACGCGCTGACCGGCACCGAGATCGCCAATGACATCGTCACGACCCTCGAGTGGGCCAACGCCTGCGCCGATGTTTCGGTGCTGATCATGACCGGCGAAGGCAGCGCCTTCTCGGCGGGCGGCAATATCAAGAACATGGCGGCCCGCGCAAAGGAATCGCCGCACATCCTCGCCCAGTACTACAAATACGGCGTGCAGCGCATACCGCTCGCCATGCAGGCGGTGGAAATTCCGGTGATCGCGGCGGTCAACGGCCCGGCGATCGGCGCCGGCTTCGACCTCGTCAACATGTGCGATATCCGCATCGGCTCGACCAATGCCCAGTTCGGCGAAACCTTTGCCAACCTCGGCCTGATCGCCGGCGACGGCGGCGGCTGGTTTCTGCAGCGCATGGTCGGCTACCAACGCGCCGCTGAACTGACCTTCACCGGCCGCACCGTGAAAGCCGAAGAAGCAAAAGCGCTGGGGATCCTGCTGGAAATCACCGAGCCGGACGCCCTGCTGGCCCGCGCACAGGAAATGGCGGCAAAGATCGCCACCAAACCGCCGCTGGCGCTGCGTTATTCAAAACGCCTGCTGCGCCTCGCGCAACACCAGAACCTGCCCGAACATCTCGATACCTGTTCGAGTTTTCAGGCGATCTGCCAGAAGTCCGACGATCACGCTGAGGCGCTTGCCGCGTTTTTTGAAAAACGCGCGGGCGTGTTCAAGGGGCGCTGATGGCGCTTTGCCGCACGCTGGGCCGCAGCGCAGTTCTCGCCCTTTTGTCGGCGGGCCTCGCCGTCGCGCAGCCGGTCAAGCTCGCGCCGGTCGATGAAGCGGCGGGCGACGCAACATGGGCGCGCTTCCGCGCGCGCCTCATCGATGCGCTGGTCAAGCGCGACCACAAATTCGTCGACAGCATTGTCGACCGCAAGGTGCGCAATATTTCCGGCGATGACGGCGTCGCCGAGTTCCGCAAGCTGTGGGAGCTGCAGAAAGCCGACAGCCCGCTGTGGAGCGAACTGCCGAAGGTGCTGTTCCTCGGCAGCGCGCGGGTCAAGCAGGAAGGCAGCGATGAAGTCTGCGCGCCGTATGTGTATTTCAGATGGCCCCGCAACGCGCCGGATGATGCGAACGCGGCGGTGATTGCACGCGAGGCCATTGTGCAGTCGCGACCGTCCTCCGCTTCGCCAGCGCTGGCAAAACTCGCCTACGATCTTGTCCACGTCAGCGATTGGGAGGTCACCGACGAAGACAAAAGCAGCAAACAGATCTGGGTCGCGGTCAAAACCGCGGCGGGCACCGGCTACCTGCCGCAGGAGCAGGTGCGCAGCCCCCTCGAGTACCGCGCCTGCTTCATCAAGCGCGAGGGCAACTGGCGCTTGAGCGGCCTCGAAGTCGGCGAATAGCCGGTATCCGCGCTAGTAGCTGGTCGGCCAGTTGGCGAGGCGGTGTTTGCCGACACCGTTGTTCATTCGCAGACGGTGCACTTCGAGCGAACGGATCAGATAGGCGCGGGTGTCGCGCGGATCGATCACATTCTGCGCGTCGTAGAGCTCGGCGAGGCCCCATCCCGAAGTGTCGCGCTGGACTTCCTTGATCAGTTCGGCAAATCGCTCGGGGTCGTCTTCCTTTTTCACACCGTAGAGAATATTGACGCTGACCGCCGGGTCCATGAAGCCGAGATCGGCCGTCGGCCATACCGCGACTTCGTCGGCGTTCTTGTTGCCCGCCATGTTGATGTAGGCCTGACCGTAGCTCTTGCGCATGATGACGGTGATTTTCGGCACCGATACCTGCGTCATTGCGTTCATCCAGTTGATGACCTTGCCCGGCATGCCGCGCAGTTCGCCCTCGACACCGATCAGGAAGCCCGGCACGTCGACGAGGTAGACCAGCGGAATATTGTAGGAATCGCAAAGCACCATGAAGCTGATGACCTTCTGGCAGGCATCGGCATCAAGCGCGCCGCCCTTGAACATCGGATTGTTGGCGATGAAGCCGACACTGTGGCCGTTGAGGCGGGCGAGCATGGTGCAGAGTGATTTGCCGAAGCGCTCCTTGATTTCGAAGCTGCTGTCCTTGTCGGCCACCGCCTTGATGACTTTGCGCACATCGTAGACCTGATTGCGCGATTCCGGGACGATGTCGAGCATGCCGCGGCAGGGTTCATCCGATCCCGCGGGCACCGGATGCACGGGCGGGGCCTCGTTCTGGTGACTGGGCAGATAGGACAGGAACCGCTTGACGGCATCAAGCGCCTGCTCGTCGGTGTCGACGGCCATGTCGACGAGGCCGGACACGCCGGTCAGCAGTTTCCAGCCGCCGAGGTCTTCGGCTTCGATTTTTTTGTTGATCGCAATCGAGGTCACGTTCGGACTGGCAATCGCCATGATCGCGCCCTTGCGCATGACGACGAAGTCCGACATTGCGGAATACCAGGTCGACGAACCGTAGCAGGGCCCGAGCAAGGCCGAGACCCAGGGCGTTTCGCGCAGGCGCTGATACTCGATCGGGTCCTGGGCAATGATCGAGCGGCCGGCGGCGCCCATGCGGTCGGGCATGCGCGCGCCGCTTGATTCTCCGAGCATCACCAGCGGCAGGCCGCGTTTGGTCGCGGTCTCCTTGGTGTGCCGGATTTTTTTCATGTTGATCACCGAGGACGACGCACCCAGCACGGTGAAGTCGTTCGATACCAGTGCGACCTCGCGGCCGTTGATGCGGGCAAAACCGGCCACCTTGCCATCGGCCGGGGTTTTGGTGCGCACCTCCGGCCGGATGCCGACAGCAAACCGCCCCGATTCGAAAAAGCTGTCCTTGTCGACCAGATAGTCGATGCGTTCGCGCGCGTTGAGCAGGCCCTCGGCCTTGCGCTTCGCGAGTTTGTCCGGTCCGCCCATGGCGAGGGCGCGCTCATTGCGTTCTTTCAGCTGTTTCAGCGGTTCTTCAAAGGCCATCTTCTTCTCCGGTTGCGGGGTGCCAGCAATCTACTGCAATTCGACATTTGCGTCCTTGATGACCTTCGCCCATTTGACGATTTCCGATTTGATGTGCGCGTCGAATTCGGCTGCTGTGCTGCCGACCGGTTCCGCCCCGAGGTCGGAGAGGCGCGAGTTGACGTCCGGCATTTTCAGGATTCGCGCGGTTTCCGCCGACAGCCGGTTGATGATTTCACGCGGCGTATTGGCCGGTGCCAGCAGGCCGAACCAGGCGACGGCGACATAGCCCGGAACACCGGCTTCCGCCATGGTCGGGATCTCCGGCACCGCCGGCGAACGTTTGGTCGTGCTGACAGCCAGCGCGCGAATGCGCCCGGCCTTGATCTGCGGTGTATAGGCCGGCATGTTGCTGAATGAAACGCTGACCTGTCCTGCCATGACATCGGCCAGCACGCCGGCATCGCCCTTGTAGGGCACGTGATTCATCTTCGTGCCGGTCATCGACATGAACAGTTCGGTCGACATATGACCTGTACTGCCGTAGCCGGGCGAACCGAAATTGATCTTGCCCGGGTTGGCGCGCAGGTGTGCGATCAGTTCTTTGACATCCTTGACCGGCACGTTGTTGTTGACCACCAGCACATTGGGCACGGTGGCGACCAGACTGATGCCGGCGAAATCCTTGACTGCGTCAAAGCCGAGTTTGCGGTAGAGGCCCGGATTGACGCCATGCGGCGCTGCCGTTGTCATCAGCAGGGTATAGCCGTCGGGCGTGGCCTTGGCCGCGTATTCGGTGCCGATATTGCCGTTGGCGCCGGGGCGATTGTCGACGATGACCGACTGGCCCCAGGCCTCCGTCAACTTCTGGCCGATGGCGCGCGCCAGGATGTCCGTGGTGCCCGCCGGCGTATAGGCAACAACGATGCGGATGGGTTTGGCCGGATAGGCTTCTGCGGCAATCGCCGGCAGGGTTGCAAGCGCACAGAAGAGCGCGGTCATGCGTTGTATGTTGAGGTTCATGCGGGGTCTCCGTCGAATCGGAAAAAAGGAATTTTACGGCGCGTCCGGGGCTCCAGGCTGGAAATTCGCAGGCCCCGGCATATGGCGAAAAAAAAGCCCCGGCGAACCGGGGCTTTTTAAGCGATGCCTGAAAACTCAGTCGTCTGCGACGTCCAGGATTTCGCGTTTCTTCTGGAACTGCGGCATCACCACCATCAGCAGCAGGGCGAACGACACCAGCAGCATGCCGAGGCTGATCGGGCGGGTGAAGAACACGCTGGGATCGCCGCGCGAAATCAGCATGGCGCGACGCAGGTTTTCTTCCATCAAAGGCCCGAGCACGAAGCCGAGAATCAGCGGTGCCGCTTCGCAACCCCACTTCGACGCATAGTAGCCGAAGAAACCGAACAGAGCGGCCATATACACTTCGAACGGCGAGTTGTTGATCGAGTAGGCGCCGATCGCGATGAACAGCAGGATGCTCGGGAAGAGCACGCGATACGGAATCCGCAGGAACTGCACCCAGATACCGATCAGCGGCAGGTTCAGGATCACCAGCATCAGGTTGCCGATCCACATCGAGGCAATCATGCCCCAGAAGAGGTCAGGCTTCTGCGTCATGACCTGCGGGCCGGGCGCAATGCCCTGAATGGTCATGGCACCAACCATCAGCGCCATCACCGCGCCGGTCGGGATGCCCAGCGTCAGCAGCGGAATGAAGCAGGTCTGCGCCGCAGCGTTGTTCGCCGACTCTGGACCGGCCACACCCTCAATCGCGCCCTTGCCGAACCGTTCCGGCGTCTTGGACAGCTTCTTCTCAAGGGTATAGGACGAGAAAGAGGCGATAACCGTGTGCGAGCCCGGCAGAATGCCGAACACCGTGCCGATGGCCGTGCCGCGCATGATCGGGCCGATCGAGACTTTGATGTCTTCCCAGCTGGGCATCAGGCTGTTCACCTTCGACACCTCGATGTTCTTGCTTTCCGAGGTCTGGCCGAGGTTGCTGATGATTTCACCGAAACCGAACATGCCCATGGCGACGGAAACAAAGCCGATGCCGTCCGACAACTCGGACACGCCGAAGCTGTAGCGCGCGATGCCGGAATTGACGTCAGTGCCGACCAGACCGCCGAGCAGGCCGATCAGGATCATGCCAATTGCCTTGATCAGCGAACCTGAGGCCAGCACCACCGCAGCGATCAGGCCCAGCACCATCATTGAAAAGTATTCAGCGGCGCCGAATTCGAACGCCAGTTCCGCCAGCGGCGGACCGAACAGTGCGATCAGGATCGTGCCGACGGTGCCCGCAAAAAAGGACCCCAGCGCGGCAATTGCTAAGGCTGGTCCCGCTCTGCCCTGTCGCCCCATCTGGTAGCCGTCAATACAGGTCACCACCGACGAAGATTCGCCGGGCAGGTTGACCAGAATGGCCGTGGTCGAACCACCGTAGCTGGCGCCGTAGTAAATACCGGCCAGCATGATCAGCGCCGGGATCGGCGGCAGATTGAAGGTGATCGGCAGCAGCATCGCGATCGTGGCAACCGGTCCGATGCCGGGCAACACACCGATCAGCGTGCCGAGCAGGCAGCCGATGAAACAGTAGAGCAGGTTCTGGGCGCTCATCGCGACCGTGAACCCGAGAATCAAATTGCTGAAAATTGATGAAAAATCCATGGTGTCGTCCGCTCCTCAAATTTCGCTGTTCAAGACCACGGGAAGAGCTTGAACGGCAAGCCCAGGCCATAATAGAAGATGCCGACGCAGACTGCAGGCATCACGATCATGCCTGTCAGTTGTTCCTTCCAGCGGAAGTCCCAGCCACCGAACGCACCAACCAGCATCATGACGGCCGACGCAATCACCATGCCGGCAGAACCGATCAGCGCGGCGAACAAACAGGCTGCGCCGATGATGCAAAGCAGCGGACGCCAGTGAGTTCTCGACGGTGGCTCTTCGTTATGCGGCGCGAACGAACGAACGACGAGAATGACTCCGAGCAATCCCAAAAGAAGGCCAAGAATCGTCGGGAAATAAGCCGGTCCCATGCGCACCGCTGTACCCATCGGGTAATTTGTTGCAAAGCCTGCAAAGAACCCGCCGATCACGATATACATGACGCCGGCGTTGAAGTCCTTTCTGTCACGATTGTGAAACGCCATCTGACCTCCTCAAAAAATCAAACTGAAATCTTCTATTTAAGGTTCGCAACGTGAAAAAACCGCCTGGAACCAAAGGCACAATTTTGATTGGTTGGAAATGATAGCTTGTTTTTAAAGGACAAGCTACCGCCTGCAATGCAAAAAAAGACCTGCGACCTTAACCTGACCGGCTTTCGGCTCCCTTACGCCATTTGATCGGGGGACTCCACGTATCAAAATGCCGCGGTTTTCGATGGTTACCTGTGAATTTTAGCGGTACGCCCGCAGATTTTTGCACCGCCGCATGGCCCGCTGCGTTATTTTTCTTTAATTCTACGGCAACCCCGCAGGATTCGCCGGCTTGAGGCTGTTGAATCAGGCTTTGCGATGTTCTCCGACCTTGACAATTTTCATGGTGTTCGTGCCGCCGGCCTTGCCAAAAGGCTCGCCGATGGTCAGCACAATATAGTCGCCGCGATGCACGGCGCCGCGCTTGAGCAGCTCGTCTTCGGCCATGTGCAAGGCCCGCTCCGGGTTGCGCGCCCCCTTGAACATGATCGGGTAAACGCCGCGAAACAGGGTCACGCGACGCCGGGTTTCGATCACCGATGACAGCGCGTAGACCGGCACCCTGGTATTCATGCGCGACATCAGCAACGCGGTCTTGCCGCTTTGCGTCAGCGCGGCCACCGCCTTGATATTAAGGCTGTTGGAGGTAAAGATCCATCGCCGCAATGGTTTCGACCGGATAACTGCCCGCCGCGGTTTCCGCCGACAGCATCACGGCATCGGTACCGTCGAGCACCGCGTTCGCCACGTCAGACACCTCGGCGCGCGTCGGAATCGGATTGTTGATCATCGATTCCATCATCTGCGTTGCCGTGATGACGAGTTTGTTGCGCTCGCGCGCCACGCGAATCATGCGCTTCTGCAGCGCCGGCACCACCGCATCACCGACTTCAACCGCAAGGTCGCCGCGCGCGACCATCACGGCATCCGAGGCATCGAGGATTTCTGCCAGTGCCGGAATCGCTTCGGCACGCTCGATCTTGGCGCAAATGAGGCTGCGGCCGCCGGCCTTGGTCATCAGGTCACGCGCCCACTGAATGTCCGCGCCCGAGCGCGGGAACGACACTGCCAGGTAATCGGCCTTGAGTTGCGCCGCCACCTTGATGTCCTGCATGTCTTTTTCGGTCAGCGCCGGCGCCGTCAAACCGCCGCCCTTGCGGTTGATGCCCTTGTTGTTCGACAGCGGACCGCCCTGCTCGACCACGGTATGAATGCGCGCGCCCTTGACCTGGGTCACCGCCAGCACGATGCGCCCGTCGTCGAGCAGCAGCGTATCGCCCGGAACAACGTCCTGCGGCAGATTCTTGTAATCGAGACCGACGCCCCCGGCATCACCGATCTTGCGATCGGCATCGAGCACGAACTTGTCGCCGGAAGCCAGTGTGATGCGGTCATTCTTGAAGCGGCCGATGCGGATCTTCGGGCCCTGCAGATCGACCAGGACGCCGACCGCTCGGCCGGCCTTGCGCGCCAGCGCGCGGACCATCTCCACCCGCGCCGCATGCTCTTTTGCCGTGCCGTGCGAAAAATTCATGCGCACGACATCGAGGCCCGCCTCGATCATGCGCGCCAGCGTTTTCTCGTCGCTGGAGGCCGGACCGAGGGTCGCGACGATTTTTGTACGGCGTGGCGTATAGGCAGATTTCAAGGGCGCACCATGGTTGGAATGATCGGTTGGCGCAGAGGGTAACGGGATTCGGTTAAATCCTCAATCCCGTCAACCCGGATTTAGCCGCGCGCGCGCTGTTCCAGAATATCGACTGCCGGCAGCTTCTTGCCTTCGAGAAACTCGAGAAAGGCGCCGCCGCCGGTCGAAATGTAGGAAATGCGGTCGGCGATGCCGTATTTCGAAATCGCCGCCAGCGTATCGCCGCCGCCGGCGATCGAAAATGCTTTTGATGCGGCGATCGCCTGCGCAATCGCCTTGGTGCCGCCGCCAAACTGATCGTACTCGAACACGCCGACCGGCCCGTTCCAGACGATGGTGCCGGCTTTCGCGATCAGGTCCGCGAGCGTCGCGGCACTTTTCGGGCCGATGTCGAGAATCATGTCGTCATTGCCGACCTGATCGACCGCCACATGGTTGGCGCGCGCGCGCGCCGAAACCTCGGCACCGACCACCACGTCTACAGGCAGCGGCACCTGGGCGCCGCGTGCTTTCATCATGTCGATAATTTCATGCGCCTCGCCGACGAGGCCCGGTTCGGCGAGCGACTTGCCGACACGCAATCCTGCGGCAAGCAAAAAGGTATTCGCAATACCGCCGCCGACGATCAACTGGTCAACCTTCCCGGCCAGCGATTTGAGGATGGTCAGCTTGGTCGAGACTTTCGAACCGGCCACGATGGCAACCAGCGGGTGTGCCGGACTGCGCAGCGCCTTGCCCAGTGCATCCAGTTCAGCCGCCATCAGCGGTCCCGCGCAGGCCACCGCAGCGAATTTCGCCATGCCCTGCGTGGTGGCTTCGGCGCGATGCGCCGTGCCGAAGGCGTCGTTGACGTAAACATCGCAGAGCGCCGCCATCTTTTTGGCCAGTGTTTCGTCGTTTTTCTTCTCGCCCTTGTTGAAGCGGCAGTTCTCGAGCATGACGACCTCGCCGCTTTTGACCGCGACGCCGTCCACCCAGTCGCGTTTGAGCGACAGGGGGACGCCGAGCAGTTCGCCCATGCGTTTGGCGATCGGCTCCAGAGAATCGGCGGCACTGAACTCGCCCTCCGTCGGGCGGCCCAGGTGCGAAGTCACCATCACCGCGGCGCCGGCCTTCAGCGCATGCTGGACCGCCGGGATCGACGCGCGAATCCGCGTGTCGTCGGTGATGTTGCCGTTGTCGTCCTGCGGAACATTGAGGTCCGCGCGTATGAATACCCGCTTGCCGGCGAGATTCACGTCGGCCATTTTGATGACGTTCATGCGGAATTGCCGTTCAGGCGGTTACTTGGCGACCACGCGGGCCATTTCGAGCACCTTGCAGGAATAGCCCCATTCGTTGTCGTACCAGGAAACGACTTTGACGAAGGTGCTGTCGAGCGCGATGCCGGCTTCGGCGTCGAACACCGAGGTGCAGGTCTCGTCACGGAAATCCGTCGAAACGACTTTCTCTTCGGTGTAGCCGAGAATGCCTTTCAGCGCGCCCTGCGATTCCGCCTTCATCTTCGCGCAGATCTCGGCATAGCTGGCCGGCTTGCTGAGTTCCACCGTCAGATCGACCACCGACACGTCGGAAGTCGGCACACGGAAGGCCATGCCGGTGAGTTTTTTGTTGAGTTCGGGAATCACCACGCCCACCGCCTTGGCTGCACCGGTCGAGGACGGAATGATGTTTTCGAGAATGCCGCGACCGCCGCGCCAGTCTTTGTTCGACGGGCCGTCAACGGTCTTCTGCGTCGCCGTCGCTGCGTGCACCGTCGTCATCAGGCCGCGCTTGATGCCCCAGGTGTCGTTCAGCACCTTGGCCACGGGCGCCAGGCAGTTCGTCGTGCACGAAGCATTCGAAATGATGGTCTGGCCTTTGTAGGTCTTGTCGTTCACACCGAAGACGAACATCGGCGTATCGTCCTTCGACGGCGCCGACATGATCACCTTCTTCGCGCCCGCCGCGAGGTGCTTCTCGCAGGATTCCTTGGTCAGGAAGAGGCCGGTTGATTCGACCACCACGTCTGCCCCGACGTCGCCCCACTTCAGGGCCGCCGGATCGCGTTCAGCCGTAAGGCGAATGCGCTTGCCGTTGACGATCAGCGTATTGCCTTCATAACCGATATCGCCCTTGAAACGGCCGTGCACCGAGTCGTAGCGCAGCATGTAAGCGAGATAGTCAGGCTCGAGCAGGTCGTTGATGCCGACGATCTCGATGTCGGGAAAGTGCTGCACCGCCGCGCGAAACACCATGCGACCGATACGTCCAAATCCGTTGATGCCAACCTTGATAGCCATGCTTGCTCTCCTGGATACGGCCGCGGCAAACCCGCTGCGGCGCTAGATAATCTTTTTTACCGTGTTGACGACGTTCTCGACGGTAAAGCCAAAATGCTTGAATAGTTCGCCGGCCGGGGCCGATTCGCCGAAGCTGTCGATGCCGACCACGGCACCGGACTTCGAATCCACCGCGCCGACATATTTGCGCCAGAAATCCGTAACGCCCGCTTCGATCGCCACGCGCGGCACGCCCGCCGGCAGCACGGCAGCACGATAGGCCGCGTCCTGTGCATCGAACAGCGAGGTGCAGGGCATCGAAACGACGCTCACCGCCACACCGGTTTTTTGGAGTTCGGCACGCGCGCCCATGGCGAGGGCCACTTCGGAACCGGTCGCGATGAGCACGGCCTTGGGTTTGTCTGCCGCCGCCAGCACGTAACCGCCGCGCTGGATGTTGGCAATCTGTGCGGCTTCGCGTTTCTGGAACGGCAGGTTTTGCCGCGACAGGATGAAACAGGTCGGTCCGTCCTTGCGCGCCAGCGCGTGCACCCACGCCGCGGCCGATTCCACGGTATCGCACGGCCGCCACACATTCATGTGCGGGATAAGGCGCAGGCTCGACGTTTGTTCGACGGCCTGGTGCGTCGGCCCGTCTTCGCCGAGGCCGATCGAATCGTGCGTAAAAACGAAAATATTGCGCAGCTTCATCAGCGCAGCCATGCGCAGCGCGTTGCGCGAGTAATCCGAGAACGTCAGGAAGGTGCCGGTTTCCGGAATGAAGCCGCCGTGCAGCGCCATGCCGTTGGTGATGGCGGCCATGGCGAATTCGCGCACGCCGAAATTCACGATGTTGCCCGGCGCGTCGCGCGTCACGACCTTGCTGCCCGGCCAATTGGTAAATACGCTGCCCATCAGGTCGGCCGAACCGCCGATGAGTTCGGGCAATTTGGGCGCGAGTGCGGTCAAGGCAAGTTGCGAGGCTTTGCGCGTTGCGACAGTCTCCGCTTTGCTGTTGGCGGCATCAATGGCGGCTGCGCCGTCTGCCGCAAAACCCGCCGGCAACTCGCCGGCCATGCGGCGCGTGAATTCGCGCGCCAGATCGGGATGCGCTGCTGCATAGGCCTTGAAACGGTTGCTCCACTCGCTTTGCGCGGCCGCACCTTTTTTGCGCTGGTCCCATTCGTCGCGAATGTCCTGCGGAATTTCGAACGGCGCGTGGCTCCAGCCGATGTTGGCGCGCGTTGCGGCCACTTCCTTGTCGCCGAGCGCCGCACCGTGGGTGTCGGCCGAACCCTGCTTGTTGGGCGAGCCCTTGCCGATAACAGTCTTGCAGCAGATCAGGCTCGGCTTGTCAGTCACCGCCTGCGCTTTTTTCAGTGCGGCATCGACGGCCGCGCCATCATGCCCGTCCACATTCGGCACAACATGCCAGCCATAGGCTTCAAAACGTTTCGGCGTGTCGTCGGTAAACCAGCCGGTGACCTTGCCGTCAATGGAAATGCCGTTGTCGTCATAAAAGGCGATCAGCTTGCCAAGGCCCCAGGTTCCGGCCAGCGAGCAGGCTTCGTGCGAAATGCCTTCCATCAGGCAACCGTCGCCAAGAAACACATAGGTGCGATGGTCGACGATGCTGTGGCCCGGCCGGTTGAATTCGGCGGCGAGCAGCTTTTCCGCCAGCGCCATGCCGACCGCGTTGGTAATGCCCTGGCCGAGCGGGCCGGTAGTGGTTTCGACGCCGGGCGTGATGCCATATTCGGGATGGCCCGGTGTTTTCGAATGCAGCTGGCGGAATTTGCGGATCTCGTCGATCGACAGATCGTAGCCCGTCAGATGCAGCAGGGCGTAGAGCAGCATCGAGCCGTGGCCGTTCGACAACACGAAACGGTCGCGGTCGGCCCACAGCGGGTCGGCCGGATTGTGCTTCAGATTGTTGCGCCAGAGCACCTCGGCGATTTCGGCCATGCCCATCGGCATGCCGGGATGGCCGGAATTGGCCTGTTGAACGGCGTCCATCGCGAGCGCGCGGATCGCGTTGGTCAAATCGAGGCGGGAGCCCATGGAGTAGTCCTTGCGGGGATCAGGTTCTGGCGACGTACTGGAGGCGCAATTATCTTAGAAACAGCGGATTTTTGCTACGCTGGGCGGCCGTTTTCCGCCCTGCGACACCGCCTATTCGTCGGCGCGGCGGGACAGCTTGATGCCGAGTTGCTTGAGCTTGCGGTAGAGGTGGGTGCGCTCCAGCCCGACCGTATCGGCGACCCGGCTCATGTTGCCGCCCTCGCGCGAAATATGATGCTCGAAGTAAATCCGCTCGAAGGCGTCGCGCGCTTCGCGCAGGGGCAAATCAAGTTGCAGGCCGTGCGCGACCGAGGAACGTCCGCCGAACTGGGCCAGTGCCTGGTTGACGTCGCCGACGGTGATTTCTTCGCCGGCCGCGGTCAGCGCCAGTGAACGCACCGTGCTTTCGAGCTGGGCAAGGTTGCCCGGCCAGTCGAAATTGCGCAGGGCATTGAGGGCGGCGGTGCTGAAATGGCGTTGCGCGACTTCCTTCGCTTCGATACAGCGCAGCAAATAGAGATTCGCCAGATCCGGAATGTCCTCGCGGTGTTCGCGCAGATTGGGCACATGCAATGCGACGGTAGCGATGGCGCTGTAGAGGCGCGCGTCGAAGGTGCCCTGCGCCACCTGTTCGGCGAGCGGTTTTGCGCTGGCGCAAATCAGGCGCGCGTTGTATTTCTCGACCTTGCCGAGCAACAGCATCAGGCCTTTTTGCTCCATGCGGTTTAGATCGCCGACTTCGTGCAAAAACAGGCTGCCCTCGCGCGCTTTTTCAAGCAGATCGAGCGGCGCATCGGCGAGCATCGAGAGGTTTTCCGGCGCCACCCAGGGCGCAGTCGGCGGATGCACGAACTTCGCGCAGAGTTCCACACCGGTGCCCGGCTCACCGGTCAGCAGCAGGGGCGTTTTCAGGTTGGCGATTTTTTCCAGGCGCTGCTTGAGTTCATTGACGATGGGCGCACGGCCGAGCGTCGAGAGCATCAGCGTCGGTCTGGCTTTCTGTTCGCCGCTGCGCAGCGCCTTGCCGACGGTCGCCAGCAGCTTCTGCAGCGTGATCGGCTTTTCGAGAAAATCGAACGCGCCGATGCGCGTGGCTTCGACCGCGGTATCAATGGTGCCGTGGCCGGACATCATGACTACCGGCATGGTCAGCAGGCCCGCACTGGCCCATTCCTTGAGCAGCGTGATGCCGTCGGTGTCCGGCATCCAGATATCGAGCAGCACCATGTCGGGCCGCGCCTGCAGACGTTGCGCGCGCGCCTGGGTTGCGTTTTCGGCGAGCCGCACCTGGTATCCCTCGTCGCGCAGGATCTCCGACAGCAGTTCGCGGATGCCGATTTCATCGTCTACAACCAGAATTTGCTGCATAGTATTTCGTCCGATCGGGTTTATGCGTTTGCCGCCGCGCGCGGCGCGGTTTTCTGCGCCGCCTGCGTTGAAAATGTCAGTGTGACGCGCGCGCCGTGCGGCGAAATATTCGAAATGCCGACGGTGCCGTTGTGCTCTTCGACAATTTTTTTGACAATCACCAGGCCCAGACCGGTGCCCTTGGGTTTGGTCGTCACATAGGGTTCGAATGCGCGCTTCATCAGGGTCTCGGGAAAACCGGCGCCGTTGTCGGTGATCGTCACCCGTATCCCGCCGTCGATCCGTTCCGAACGCACAGTGATACGCGGTTCGCTCACCTCGGCAAGCGAATCCTGCGCATTCTGCAGCAGGTTGTGCATGACCTGCCGCAATTGCGCCGGATCACCGACGAAATACGGAATGTCTTCGGCAAATTCAATCTGGAACCAGCCGGCGTGCGATTCATACAGGGTCAGGACCTCGCGCATCAGGGCATTGAGGTCGATCGTCTGCACGGTCGGTTCCGGCATGCGTGCATACTGGCGGAAAGCATCGACCATGTTTTTCAGCGCAGCGACCTGGTTGACGATGGTTTTGGTCGACCGCGCCAGCATGTCGGCATCGGCGCCGGCCAGTTTGTCGCCCAGTTTCATCTGCAGGCGTTCGGCCGACAGCTGGATCGGCGTCAGCGGGTTCTTGATTTCGTGCGCGAGCCGCCGCGCGACCTCGGTCCACGCCGCGTCGCGCTGCGATTGCAGCACATGGGTAATGTCGTCGAACACCACGACGTAACCGGTCGCGCTGCCGGCCGGCAGCTGCGTGCCGCGCAACAGCAGCATCTGCTCGCCCTTGCGCCCCGCATATTCGATCTGCTTTTCCCATTCGCCGCGGCTGCCGTCGCGGAACGCGGCGTCGATCTGCAATGCCAGCGGCCCCAGTGCCGGCATGCGCTGGTGCCAGAGTTCGGGTTCAAGGCCGGCCAGTTCGTTCACCGGCACATCGAGAATCGCCGCGGCACTGTTGTT
>CAZVDN010000025.1:0-6739 GCA_964625665.1 uncultured Streptomyces sp.
CCGGCACGCCGCCGGCCATCGTGCGCCGCCTGCATCAGGAAATCGACAGGATGCTGGCGCGCCCCGACGTCAAAGAACGCCTTGAAGGCGCCGGCGCCATGGCGGTCGGCAGCACACCGGAAGAAATGACGGTCTACATCAAACGCGAATTCGCGCGCTGGTCGAAACTGATCAAATCCGTCGGCATCAAGATCGATTAACAAAGGAAACGATGAAAAGCATCGATTTGCACAGCCATGTCGTGCCGCCGAACATTCTGGCGGCGATGGGCGCCGATCCCGACCGCTTCGGCGCCAAGGGGAAATCGGGCAACGGGGTCAAGGTCGTCGATCGCGACGGCAAGCTCTATTGGGAAACCAACAGCCGGCTCACCGAGATCGAACGCATCCTCTATGACGTCGATGCGAAGATCGCCGACATGGACCGCATGCGCATCGACATCTCGGGCCTTTCGGTCGCGCCGCCGACCTACTTCTACGAACTGCCGGCCGAAGACGGCCTCTATGCGTCCCGGCTGCACAACGACGGCATCGCGGACATGATCGCCAAATATCCGGCGCGCCTGCGCGGCATGGCGACGCTGCCGATGCAGAACGCCGATGCGGCAATCGCCGAACTCGAGCGCGTGGTCAAAAACTACGGCTTCAAGGCCGTCGAGATGGGCAGTTCCATCGAAGGCGAAGTGCTGGCGCACGAGAAGTTCCGCCCGATCCTGCGCACCATCGAACAGCTCGGCTGCTTCATCTTCATTCATCCGAACAAATGCCTGGCGCGCGGCGGCATGGAAGGCTTCGAACTCTTCAACACCATCGGTTTCCCGCTCGATGAAGTCATCATGGCGGCGCACCTGATGATGAGCGGCGCACTCGACGAAATGAAAACGCTGCGAATCCTGATCGCGCACGGCGGCGGTTATGTGCCCTACCAGATCGGCCGCTTCGAATGCGCGCATCGCCATCGCCCGGCGGCGAGTGCCGCGACCAAGACCTCGCCGCGCGCGCTGCTGCGGCGCTTTTATTTCGATGCGCTGACGCATGATCCGAAAGCGCTGCGTTATCTGATCGAGCAGGTCGGCGCCGACCGCGTGGTGATCGGTTCCGACAATCCCTTCGACATGGGTTATCCGGACCCGCTGGCCGAACTCGACAAGGTGCCGCAGCTGACGGCCGACGAGCGCGCGCAGATCTGCGAGAAGACCGCGCTGGCCCTGCTCGGCGAACAGTAGGCACTGTCATGGCAAAAAACAACGTCGCGCTGGTCGTCGGCGCCTCGGGCGTCACCGGCACGCCGCTCACCGAACAACTGGCGCTGGCCGGCTGGAAAGTCTACGGTGTGTCGCGCCGCGCGCCGCAACTGCGCGGCGGACCGTTCGCGCAGTTTCACCATGTTGCCGTCGATCTCACCGACGGTGCCGCCACGCGCCGCGCACTCGCCGCCTGTGCCGATGTCACCCACCTCTTTCACTGCGCCAACGACGCGCAACCGGACACCCGGCTGAAAATGATCGGCAACACGCTCGATGCCGTCGAAGCCGTCGCCCCGGGGTTCGCCAACATCAACCTGCTGCAGGGCACGAAGTACTACGGCAGTTATCTCGGCCCGTTCAAAACGCCGGCCAAGGAAACCGATCCGCGCATTCCCGGCGGCGATTTCTATTATTCCGAAGAAGACCTCGTCACCGGCCGGCAGCAGGGCAAACGCTGGACCTGGACCGGCGTGCGGCCGCAGGCGGTGTGCGGCTATGCCGCGGGCAATCCGGTGAACCTCGCCACCGTGCTGGCGATTTACGGTTCAATCGTGCGCGAGCTTGGCCAGCCGTTCGCCTTTCCGAGCACCGAGGCCTGCTTCAATGCGCTGATCCAGGTGGTCGATGCAGAATTGCTGGCGCGCGGCGCGATCTTCGTCTCCACCACGCCGGGCTGCGGCAACCGCGCTTACAACGTCGGCAACGGCGACATGTTCCGCTGGAAATACCTGTGGCCGGCGCTGGCGCGCTACTTCGGGCTTGAAGCGGGCGGCCCGCAGGCTTATTCGCTCAAAGAATTTCTCTCCGACAAGCAGCCGTTGTGGGAAAACATGACACGCAAGTACGGCCTCAAGCCATTTCCGTTCGAGCGCACGCCCGAATGGGCGCAGGGCGCGTTTTCGCCGCCCAATTCGCGGCTCGGCTGCGAATACGATTTCATCTCGGACACCATCCGCGTGCGCCAGGCGGGCTTTGCCGAATGCCTCGACAGCGAACAGATGTTTCTCGGCATGTTCGAGCGCTTCCGCGCCGAGAAACTGATCCCCTGATCGCGGCCCGGTCGTCTGCAATCGAAAGGATAAAAAAAGCCGGCGCATGCGCCGGCTTTTTTTGTTTACCGCCCCGTGTCAATCCAGCGGTTTGCCGGTGCGCAGCGGCACCGTCGAAGGCCCCGGAAAATCGCGTTCCAGAATCGGCGCCGGATTTTCATCCATGTTGGCCAGCCCTTCGAGCGCCAGACCGTAGCCCTGCATCTCGAGCATTTTCTTGCGCATCTCGTGCACCAGCAGGTAACGCGCGAAACGCGTCGCCAGCGGCGGCTTCTTCGCCAGCATCTCGGCCAGTTCCCAGGCGCGCGCCATCAGTTTGTCCTTGGGCAGGATCTCGTTGATCATGCCCATGTCGAGCGCCTGCTTGGCATTGATCACTTCGCTGGTCAGCAGGAAGTAACGCGCGCGATTGATGCCCATCACCATCGGGTAGATGACATGCGCGCCGTCGCCGGGCACGGTGTCGCAATAGAGATGGCTGTCCTGGAAGGTGGTGTGCTCGGCAGCCAGAATGATGTCGCAGAGGAAGATCAGGTCGCCGTGCTTCAACGCCGGGCCGTTGACCGCGCAGATCACCGGAATGTCGATGTCGAGCAGGCTCATCTGCATGTGCCGGCCCTTCCAGTTCGACCGCTCCCAGCCGCGCGGCGTGCGCGGCGGCGCTTTTTTGCCGCTGCCTGCGGGGCCGGCGAACGCGTCTCCCGCGCCGGTCCAGATCACGACCTTGTTTTCGACGTCGCTGCCGATGTCGTGCCAGGCTTCGCCGAGATGGTAATAGATGCCCGGGTAGGCTTCCGGGTCCGAATACGACCAGTTGATCGTATCGCCCTTGGAATGGGTGGTCATCAGAAGTATCCCGTTTTTGCGCTCCATTTTGATGCACGGATACTTCGTCGAATACTCATCGAACTTAAGCATGAAAACTCCTCTGACGGTTCCTGACGATTTTTATTGTGCGGCGGCCGGTGCCGCGGCGGAAGACGCGATTAAATTTATCACAGATTGTGCGCCGGCAGTCCGCCGCGGACAGCCCGCAGCGCCGCGCGCAAACATGATCTGCAACAAATCCGCCGCGCATTCTGCCGGGCACCGCCTTCGCGCAGCGGACGGCTGTTGTAGAATGACCGGGATCGCAAAACAAAAACAACAACGCGATTCCAAACCCCGGCCTGGAGAGAAAACGTGCGGAACAGTGCAGATGTGATTGTGGTTGGCAAAGGCAACGCCGCCCTGTGCGCGGCAATCGAAGCGCGCAATGCCGGCGCGAAGGTGCTGATGCTCGAAGCGGCATCCGAAGACGAGTCCGGCGGCAACAGCCGTTTCGCCGGCGGCATGATGCGTTTCGCCTACAACGGCGTCGAAGACCTGCGCACGCTGCTGGAGATCACCGACGAGGAAGCGCGCAATACCGACTGGGACACCAACACCGTCGATGAGTTTTACGACGACCTCTACAAGGTCACCAGCTATCGCACCGATCCGAAACTGTCCGAACTGCTGATCACGCGCAGCTTCGAGGCCATGCAATGGCTGCGCAAACAGGGTGTGCGCTTCGTGCTCAATTACCGCGCCGCCTCCGCCGTGGTTGACGGCCGCCGGCGCTTTTTCGGCGGCATGGCGGTTGAAGTCTCGGGCGGCGGTCCGGGCCTCGTGCAGTTTCTCGACCAGGCCGCGGTAAAAACCGGCATCGACGTGCACTACGAGACGCGCGCCGTTTCGCTGATTTACGATGGCGAAAAAGTCACCGGCATCAACGCCAAGCGCCACGGCAAGGTGCTGCAATACCATGCGCCTGCGGTGATCCTCGCCTGCGGCGGCTTCGAAGCCAATCCCGAATGGCGCACGCGCTATCTCGGCCCCGGCTGGGAACTGGCGAAGGTGCGCGGCACGCGCTTCAACATGGGCGAAGGCCTGAAGATGGCGCTGGACATCGGCGCCTGCCCCTATGGCAATTGGTCGGGCCGCCACACCACATCGTGGGAACGCCATGCGCCGGAGTTCGGCGACCTCTCGCTCGATCACGCCTGCCATCGCCACTGTTACCCGCTTTCGCTGATGATCAATGCCGAGGGCAAACGCTTCGTCGACGAAGGCGCCGATTTTTACGGCTACACCTATGCAAAATACGGCGAACAGGTGTTCAAGCAGCCGGAACAATTCGCCTGGCAGGTGTTCGACGCCAAGACGCACGACATGCTGCGCCCGGAATACCTCGGCAAGGTCGCCACGCGCGTTTCGGCCAACACGCTCGAAGAGCTGGCCGGAAAACTCGAAGGCGTGAACCCCGAAGGCTTTCTGAAAACCGTGCGCGAATACAATGCGGCGGTGAAACGCGATGTGCCGTTCAATCCGGGCATCAAGGACGGCAAATGCACGGTCGGCATCGAACCGCCGAAATCGAACTGGGCCAACCTGCTCGACACGCCGCCTTTCGAAGCCTGGCACATCACCGCCGGCATCACCTTTACCTTCGGCGGCCTGCGCATCGACCCCGACACCGCACAGGTGCTCGACGTGACTTTGCAGCCGATCCCGGGCCTCTACACCGCCGGTGAAATGGTCGGCGGCGTGTTCTATTTCAACTACCCGCTCGGCTCGGGCCTTGTTTCCGGCACGGTGTTCGGCCGCATCGCCGGCGCAGCCGCGGCGGCCGCCGCCGGCAAAAAAGCTTAGGAGAACGTCCGGTGCGCGCACGCAAACAACTCGGGATTCTGATCGGCACACTGTCGCTGGCCACGCTGGCGTTTGCACAACCATATCCGTCGAAGCCGATCCGTTACATCGTGCCCTTTCCGCCGGGCGGCGGCACCGATATCGTGGCGCGCGCACTGGCGCCGCGCCTGCTTGAATCGGCCGGCATCACGCTGATTGTCGACAATCGCGGCGGCGGCGGCACCGTGGTTGGCGCCGAACTGGCGGCGCGCTCTCCGGCCGACGGCTACACCGTGTTCATGGGCACCAACACTTCGCACGCGATCAATCCGAACCTGCCGGCCAAACTGCCTTACGACGCCGTGCGCGACTTTCAGCCGGTGACGCGGCTTGCGCTCGTGCCCTACATGGTCACCGTGCATCCTTCGCTGCCGGCGCGCAATATCAAGGAACTCGTCGCGCTGGCCAAAACGCGGCCGGGACAGCTGAACTTCGCATCGTCCGGCAACGGCACGCCGGGCCATCTCGCCGGACTCATGCTGAACGATGCGGCGGGCATCGACATGACGCACATTCCCTACAAGGGCAGTGCGCCGGCGCTGACGGCGATGGTCAGCGGCGAAACCCAGTTGCTGGTGAGCAGCCTCACCTCGACGCTGCCGCTGGTCAAGGCCGGACGCCTGCGGCCGATTGCGATGTCGAGCCTCAAACGCTCGCCGCTGATGCCGTCGCTGCCGACGGTCGCCGAGGCCGGTTATCCGGGGTTTGAAGCGATCACCTGGTTCGGCTTGTTTCTGCCGGCCAATCCGCCGGCGGCGATCACGGCAAAACTCAACACCGAGTTCGTCAAGGTGCTGAATAATGCCGAGTTCAAGGCGTGGCTTGCCGAGCAGGGCGCGGAAGCGGCGCCGACCACGCCCGACGAATTTGCCGCCTTCATCAAGGCGGAAATTGCGCGTTACGCGCCGCTGGTGAAAAAATCCGGCATGAAGCTGGATTGAGTGCCGCGCTAGTTCAGCGCGATTTCCACATCATCGCCGCGCGCAACGAGTTTCGCGCCGAACGGTTCGCTGCGTTTCTGGATGTCGGCAAGCGTGTCCTGTTCGTCGGCAAGTTTGCACGGCACGGTTTCGTTCTTCGCGTTGTGGCGCACGAACTGGAATGACGCGCCGGTCACCCTGCCCGCATCGAGCGTGACGCGCGCCATCTGGCCGACCCAGTCGCCGACGGCAACACCGCCGAAATGGCCGGTGTGGAACGAGAAGCTGCCCAGCCCGTAATACACCGGTTTGCCCTTGTAGACTTCGACCGGCAGCGAATAATGCGGGCCGTGGCCGATCACCACATCGGCGCCGGCATCGATCGCCGCATGGGCGATCTGCGGCATGTAGTCGAGCACATCCTGATGCAGGCCCCAGTGGCAGGACGCCACCACGTAATCGCATTTCGCTTTCAGCGCGGCGACGTCGTCGGTAAACGCTTTGAGCGAATCCTTGTCGGCCCAGGTCAGGATCACCGGCGGCAGGCCCGGCCGGTTGCAGGGCGGAATCTCGACGCGCGTCTTGTGCAGCGGCAGCTGATACGCCGTGTGGCCCTTGATCACCGCCACCCCGGCCGAACGCGCCGTCGCTTCGTGATTGGTTGGCCAGTAAACCGAAGTGCGTTGCAGGAAGCCGATCTTCACGCCGTTTTTCTCGAGGATCACCGGCGCGCGCGCCGCATCGCGATTGGCGCCGGCGCCGGTATGCGGCACGCCGACTTCATCGAGGCGTTTGGTCGACGCCAGGATCGC
>CAZVDN010000025.1:6749-9627 GCA_964625665.1 uncultured Streptomyces sp.
GTAATTCACGTTGTTGGCAATGCCCACCGCCTGGATGCCGGCGATCTTCAACGCTTCAGCGGCTGCGGCTTCGGCGAAAAAACCCTCGTTCTCGAGCGAATGGCCGCCGGGCGGAATATAGAAACAGCATTCGAGATTGCTGAAAACGAAATCAGCCTTCGAAAACACCGGCGCCACGAGTTTGAACGGCACCGTCGGATCGGCGACGTTCATCAGATTGACGTCACCGGTGAGCATCAGTGTTTGAGACATTTCCAAACCCCTCTCGAGCAAGCACGCGACAAAGCGCAACGGACGCGCAGTCGCTTTTTCAGATTATTTTCAATGGAAGTAGACGCCGCCGTTGACCAGGTAACACTGGCCGGTGCAGAAGCCGGCATCTTCGCTCGCCAGATAGAGCATCATCGACACCACTTCCTGCGGCTTGCCCATGCGGCGGATCGGTTGCTGCGGACGCAGGCCCTTCGGCTTCTGGAAGGCGTCGCGCTCGACCTCGATGGTGCCTGGGCCGATGCAGTTGGCGGTGATTTCATGCTCGGCGAATTCGCGCGCCAGGCCGCGCGTGAAACCGACGATGGCGAGTTTGGCCATGCCCTTGCCGGTGCTGCCGCCGAGAAAGGGCGAGATGCCGGAGAAATTGATGATGCGGCCCCAGCGCTGCTTGATCATCAGCGGAATCACCGCCTTGCAGATGTTGCGCGGACCGCCGAGGTTGACGCGGAAATTCTTCTCCCACGCTTCATCGGTGTCCTCAAGAAAGGCGCCCTCGCCGCCGCGGTAAACCGCATTGTTCAGAACGACGTGCACGGTGCCCAGTTCCTTCACGACCTTGGCGACGAACGCGGCGACCGACGCCGGTTCGGCGACGTCGCATTGCTCGGCGACGACCTTGACGCCGAAGGCCCGTGCCTCGTCGGCGACCTCATTGAGTTCTTTCATCTTCGCGCTGGTGCAGAGCGCGAGATTGGCGCCCTCTTTCGCGAACGCAATCGCTGCCAGCCGGCCCATATTGCGGCTGGCGCCCGTGATCAATACGACTTTGCCTTTGAGTCCGGTGTCCATGGGGTTTTCTTTATTGTTCGTGGGGAATGCCGCGCGCCGCGCATGCAACGCCGGGCGGCAACAATTATAGCAGCGCGAGGCGGGGCATCCGCGCAGCGCGGCCGCGCGACTTGACCGCGCGCATCGCCGCGCCGTAGGCTTCGCGCCTGATGCGAATTTTCATTGGGAGCAGGCCTTGAGCGAAGCACTCTATCCGCGTTTTTCCGACAGCGAATTTGCCCGCCGCCACGCCGCCGCGCGCGCCATGATGGCCGCCGAGGGCGTCGACGTGATCGCCGTCTTCGGCGATTCGGGCATCTCGCGCCACAATCATGCCGACGTGCATTATCTGTCGGGCTTTCTCGGCAACCGCAACAACTATGCGGTGCTGCCGGCCAAAGGCGAGCCGGTGCTCTTTGTGCAATCGCACAACCACGTGCCCAACGCGCGCGAAGCCGCCTCCATCCGCACCGAATCGGGCCGCCTCGATTCGGCGGTCACCATTGCGCGGCATCTGACCGACCTGGGGTTGAAAAACGCCACGCTTGGCTACGTCGGCAACGTGCCGGTGCAGAACTATCTGACCTGGCAAAAAGAACTGCCGGGCTGGAAGTTCAAGGACGTGTCGGCGGCTTTCCGCACGCTGCGCCTCGTCAAAAGCAGCGAGGAGATCGACTGGCTGAAAAAAGGTGCGGCGCTGACCGACGCTGCGCTGCAGGCGCTGATCGACAACATCAGGCCCGGCCAGCGCGAATACGAACTGGGCGCCATCGTCGAAACTGCGGCGCTCAATGCCGGCGGACTGCCGCACCTCTGTTATCTGGCGTCGACTCCGCAGGACGGCGCCGGCGCCTGCGTGCCGCGCCAGAACCTCTCCAGCCGCGTGGTCACCAAAGGCGACGTCGTCAACACCGAGATCAGCATCAGCTGGTGGGGCTATTCGGGCCAGATGCACCGGCCGATTTTCATCGGCGCGGGCCCCAACGATCTCTACAAAAAACTGTGGGACACGGCGCTCGAATCGTATACACGGTGCGTCAATGTGCTGAAGCCCGGTGCCACCAGCGAAGACATTCTGGACGCCGCGGAAATCATCGCCGAACGCGGCTTCACCATCAACGACGGCTTTCTGCACGGCTTCGGCATCGGCCTGCTGCCACCGTCGATCGGCACGCGTGAAGCCAAACGCGGCATTCCCAAACCGCCCTTCACGCTCACCGAAAACATGTGCGTGGTGGTGCAGCCCAACGTCGTCACGCATGACGAGCGCGCCGGCGTGCAGCTCGGCAACCTGTTCCGCATCACCGCCGGCGGCGCCGAATGCCTGCACCGTTTGCCGCTCGAATACAGCATCCGCTGAGCCGGGCGTGAAACGCCGGCACGACGAAAAACACGCCGAGGGATATACTAGCGGTTATTGCTGACGCCGCAACACGCGGCATGACGGCAAACCAGCCCACACACCCCGCCCCTCCCCACACAAACATGACCCGGACGGACTCCGCGCACCAGCCGCTACCGGCGCTGACCCTTGCCGCGCTCGGCATCGTTTACGGCGACATCGGCACCAGCCCGCTTTACGCGGCAAAGGAAGTATTCAATCCTTCGCACGGCATCGAATTCACCGCGCTCAACGTCATCGGCGGCGTCTCGACGATCCTGTGGGCCCTGATGTTCGTGGTCACGCTGAAATACGTGATGCTCATCATGCGCGCCGACAACAAGGGCGAAGGCGGCATCATGGCGCTGCTGGCGCTGGCCGCCGCCTCGGTCAAGGAACGCAAGGGCTGGAGCGTGGGCCTGGGCATCATCGGCGTGTTCGGTGCCGCGCTGTTCT
>CAZVDN010000025.1:9637-20889 GCA_964625665.1 uncultured Streptomyces sp.
GACGGCGTGATCACGCCGGCAATCTCGGTGCTCTCGGCAGTTGAAGGGCTCGAAATTGCCACCCCGGTACTGAAACCCTATGTCGTGCCGATCACGGTGGTCGTGCTGATCGGCCTGTTTGCCATCCAGCGCACCGGCACCTCAACCGTCGGCGCGCTGTTCGGCCCGGTGATGGCGCTGTGGTTCTGCGTGCTCGGTATCGCCGGCGTCATGCAAATCGTCAAAACGCCGGAAGTGCTGGCTGCGTTCAACCCCTGGCATGCCTATCACTTCCTGACGCTGCATGGCTGGTCGTCCTTTCTGGTGCTCGGTGCGGTCTGTCTGGCCGTCACCGGCGCCGAGGCCCTCTACGCCGACATGGGCCACTTCGGCAAACGCGCGATCCGCGTCGGCTGGTTCTCGCTGGTGTTCCCGGCGCTTGCGCTGAACTATCTGGGCCAGGGCGCCCTGCTGATTTCGAATCCGGACGCCGTCAGCAATCCTTTCTACCGGATGTTTCCGGAGTGGGCGCTGTATCCGATGGTGGGCCTCGCCACGCTGGCCACGGTGATCGCTTCGCAGGCCGTGATTTCGGGGGCGTACTCGATCACCAAGCAGGCGGTGCAGCTCGGCTTTCTGCCGCGCACGCAAATCATCCAGACCTCGGCCAAGGAAATCGGCCAGATCTACATTCCCGGCATCAACTGGAGCCTGCTCATCTGCATTCTTGCCGCGGTGATCGGTTTCGGCTCCTCGGCGAACCTGGCCTCGGCCTACGGCCTTGCGGTGTCGGGCACGATGCTGATCGATACCATACTGACCTTCTTCGTGATCCGCTACACCTGGCGCTACTCGCTGCCGCTGTGCATCGTCGCCACCGGCTGTTTTCTGCTGGTCGATGCCGCCTTCCTCTCGGCCAACCTCGTCAAGACCGTCGAGGGCGGCTGGTTTCCGCTGATGATGGGAGCGGCCGTGTTCACCGTGATGGTGACCTGGCGCCGCGGCCGTGAAATCCTGTTCGCACGCATGCGCAGTTCATCGATCGCACTGAAGCCGTTTCTGACCTCGCTGTTCGAGGATGCGCCGCCGCGCGTGGCCGGGACTTCCGTGTTCCTTGTCGGCGATCCGGATTCGGTGCCGCATGCCATGCTGCACAATCTCGCGCACAACAAGGTGATCCACGAGCGGATCGTTTTTCTGACGGTGGTTTATCGCGACGTGCCCTGGGTGCATGAAAACGAGCGCGTGATGATCGAGAAACTCGGCAACGACTGTTACCGCATCAAGCTGTTCTTCGGCTTCATGAATGTGCCCGACGTGCCCAGGGCGCTCAAGCTGTGCAAGCCACTGGGCATTGAATTCAACACACTGGAAACGTCATTCTTCGTCAGCCGCGAAACCGTGATCCCGACGCCCGGCGGCGGCATGGCCCTGTGGCGCGAGCGGTTGTTTGCGACAATGTCGCGCAATGCCGGCAGCATCGTCGACTACTTTCACATTCCATCGAACCGCGTGATTGAACTCGGCACGCAGGTGGAGATCTAGAAACCGCTGATAAGCCGCTGCGCGGCCGGTTCGCGGCGTCGCGTGCCCGCCACGCTTCTCAGCGGCTTCGCATGCGGCCTGAAGACCTGATTCCGAGTCCTGCAGCCGACTACTTGCACCACTGCTCGACCAGCGCCTGCTGACGCGCCGCGTCGGCAGCACGGTCCTCGTCGCCGAGCACCACGCGTTCGCCGGTATCGGGATCGACGCGCTGCATGCGCTGTCCGTCCTGCAGTGCCCTGAGCTGGGAGCGCGCCTGATTGCAATTGCGTTCGGCGTCTTCCTTTTTGCTGCGTTCGTCGGCGGCCCTGGCTTCGGCATCCTGGCGCTCCTGCGCGCGCTTGCGGAATTCGATTTCCAGCAATGCGGGCGATTTCGGTTCGGCCGCCGGCGCAGCCGCAGGCGCTTCGTCGCTGCGTCCGACCTGGCGCTGGCGCACCGTGCCCGGCGGACAGACCTGCGCGAACTCGCGCGCACCGCGCGCATTGACGCATTCAAACACCTGCGCGTGCAGCGCGGGCGGCAGCAGGATTGCAAATGCCGCGAACAACAAACCCCGGAGGTTCTTTCTCATTCCGAGCGGATGCCGGCGTCCTTGATCACCTTGCCCCATTTATCGATTTCCTTTTTCAGGAACGCGGCAAATTCATCCGGCGCCATCGGCGCCGCCTCGGCGCCCTGCGACAACAGCGTGTCGCGCGCATCCGGATGCGTCAATGCGGCAACCACATCGCGGTTGATCCTGGCGACGATGGCCTTCGGCGTGCCCGCCGGCGCAAACAGCCCGAACCAGACATTCGATTCGATGCCGGCAAGCCCGGACTCCGGCGCGCTCGGCACATCGGGCGCGGCCGAAAAACGTTTCGGGCTCAATACCGCCAGCGCCTTGATGCGGCCGCTCTTGACCTGCGCGCTGGCCGTCGTCGTCGACAGAAACGCCGCCTGCACTTCACCGGCAATCAGGGCCTGCAGCGCGAAGCCTGCGCCCTTGTAGGGAATGTGCGTGAGCTTGGCGCCGGTCATCTGGTTGAACAACTCACCCGACAACTGGCTGCTGGTGCCGCCGCCTGCCGAGCCGTAATTCACGCCGCCCGGCTTCGACTTGGCGTAGGCGATGAAATCCTTGAGGTTGGTTGCCGGCACCGAGGCGTTGACCGCCAGCGCAATGCCGGAAACGGTCAGCAGCGTGATCGGCGCGAAATCCTTGACCGGATCGTAATTGAGTTTCTTGAACAGAAACTGCGGCGCCGCATGGGTGCCGATGTGTCCGACGGTCAGCGTATAGCCGTCAGGCGCTGCCTTGGCGCCGATTTCGGTGCCGATGATGCCGCCGGCACCGGGCCGGTTATCGACGACGATCTGCTGGCCCCAGACACCGGCGAGTTTGTTTGCCAGAAACCGCGGCACGATGTCGGAAGTGCTGCCTGGCGAACCGGTGATGATGCGCACCGGACGGTCCGGATAATTGCGCGCGACGTCCGCCGCCATAAGCGGTGCTGCCGAGAGCAGCGACAGCCCGACCAACAGTGTTTTCTTGTGAAAGCGCATGAAATTTTCCCGCCTGTTTTTTGATACTTAATTATGGCACTTCCGCATCTGCGGCGCGCAGCGTTTTCCGCGTGCGCCTGTTGTTGCTCAGGCCTTTGCCGCCGGCACGCGCGCCAGCAGGCCGCACCCTTCGAGGTCGGCGCGCAGCGTTGCGCGTTCCTCATCGGTGATCTGCAGCAGCGGCGCGCGCACCGGACCCGCTGCCATCCCCAGCATTTCGGTCCATGCCTTCAGATAGGCGATCGGGATCAGCTGGTGTTTCAGCCACGGCTCGCGCATCCACTTCTCGTGCACCTCGCGCAGCGGCGCGAACGAATCGCGCACTTTCTGCGCCTCGTCGAAGCGGCCGGCGAGACCGAGCTCGGAATATTCATGCATCGGCTTCCACGACGCGGTCTGCATCAGGAAAGGGGCGGCCGAGGACATGTGCACGCGCATGCCGTAGTCGCGCACCAGTGTCAGGTATTCGGTTTCCGACGGGTGGCTCAACACGATCCTGTCGCCGCACAGACGCTTGACCTCGGCGTAATGCGGCAGCGGCCGCGACACCTTGATGCCGCAGACGTTTTCGAACTCGGCGATGCGCGCGGTCAGCGGCGCCGACAGGCTGAGGCCCGAGAACGCGGTGTCGAACATCCAGACGCCGATGTCCACCTTCGACACCACCGCCTTGAACCACTCGTAGATCGCCTGTTCGCCGGACACCGGGTAATAGGGATTGATGACCACCGCAAAATCGGCGCCGACCTCCTGCGCATGGCGGGTCAGGTCGACGGTTTCGTCCGGCGAATGGTGGCCGGTATGGGCGATGACCTTGCACTTGCCGCGCGCTTCTTCAACGACGATTTCGACCACGCGCTTGCGTTCTTCTTTCGTCAGCGCCCAGAACTCGCCCATGGTGCCGGCGCAGAAAATGCCCGCGACCCCGAGGCTGCCGGTGAAATGGCGCATGTTGCTGCGCAGGCCCGCCTCGTCAAGCGCGCCGTCCTGCGTAAATGGTGTGGCAATCGCCGCCCACACACCGCGAAACTGTGCGCGCGCCGCTTCCTTGGCTTCCGACCGACGGTAATTCATTGCGACTTTCCTCCTTGAGATGCGCGCAAGTTTACGGCGGCCGGCCGTGGTCTGTCGACCTGCGGCAGCGCCGGTGCACTGCCCGCCTTCGGCTAGAATTGAATCAAACAGCCACGCCACGGCGCGGCCCGATAAAACCGACCCGAAAGGAAACTGCCCATGATCACCAATGAGCGCGGCCTGACCGAAGAACAGATCATGATGCGCGACGCCTGCCGCGCCTACGTCAACGACTTCGTCACGCCCTTTATCCGCAAAAACTGGCAGCGCGAATGGGACATGACGCCGGAAAACCGGCTGCCGCCGGAAATCCTCGAACAGGCGCACAAAATCGGCATCCGCACGCTCGGCATTCCCGAGGAATACGGCGGCACCCCGGTCGATCCGAAGACCGAAGTGCGGACCTTCGCGATGATCTCCGAGGAGATCTCGCGCGGCGACTGCGGGCTTTCCGACAAACTCGTGCAGATCTGGAAAACCTCGGTGCTCCTGCGCAATATCCTGCCCAAGCACCTCAAGGACTACTGGTTCCCGCGCATCGTCGCCGACCCGACCTTCCTGCTTTCGCACTGCCTGACCGAACCGCGCGGCGCATCTGACCGCTGGCTGCCCTACGATGTGCCCGAAGCCATGATGCAGACCAGGGCGGTGAAAAAAGGCGACCGCTGGGTCATCAACGGCCGCAAGCAGTTCATCAGCAACGGCTACGATTCGAAACTCTATGTCGTCTATGCGACCACGACGCCGGGCGCCGGCATGACAAAGGGGACCTCGAATTTTCTGGTGCCGCGCGGCACCAAGGGCTTCACCATCGCGCGCTGCAATGAAACGCTGGGCGGCCGCTACATGAACAACGGCGAGTTGGTGTTCGAGGACTGCGAAGTGCCCGAAGACCACATGCTGGTGCAAGACACCGCGCTGACCAAGGCCGGCATTTACTTCCGGCCGGGCAAAATCATCCAGTCCTCGAAGAACCTCGGCATCGGCGTCGCCGCCTTTGAAAATACCGCCGAATACGTGCAGAACTACACGCAGGGCGGTCGCCCGCTGATCAAGCATCAGGCGGTGGCAATGCGCCTGGCCGACATGGCGACCAAAATTTCGGCGGTACGCGCACTGCAGAACGAGGCCGCCACTGCAGTCGATGAAAACGCCCCCGATGCCGAAGCGCTCTGCAACATGGCAAAGATGTTCGCCTCCGAGGAAATCTTCAAAGTCTGCCAGCATGCGGTGGAGCTCCACGGCGGCAACGGCATCATGCTCGATTTCGGCATCGAGAAGCTGTTCCGCGATGCCTCGGTCTTTCTGCACATGGACGCGACGGTGGATATTTCGAAATTCAAGATCGTCAAAAACATGTTCCCGCAGACGGCCGGCAAGTACGCGGGGCCCGAGGCCTGAGGAAATCCAGGCCCGACAAACATAAGGCCGCCTGCGGGCGGCCTTTTAGTTCGCGATTTCGAAGCCTGAAGATTATTTCTTCGGCAGCACAGCCTTGATCGCCGCGTAATCAACGTCCAGCGGTCTGGCGCTGCGCGCCGCTTCCGGCAGCGCTTTTACCGCTGCATCGATGGCGGCAAATCGTTCCTCGCTCGCCGGATGCGTCGACAGGAACGCCGGCACACCGCCGCCCTGCGCCGCCATCTTGCGGAAAAACGACGCCATCGGCGCAGGCTGCAGGCCCGCCTTGACCAGCAGGCCGAGTCCGGTGCTGTCGGCATCGCGTTCGTGATCGCGCGAAAATTTCAGGCTCAGCAGATCGGCGCCGGCACTCGCGATCCGCCCGAGATCGCCGAAGAGAATGGCGACGGTCGCGGTCAATCCGGCCGACTGCGCCATCGACGTGAGGCTGTGGCGTTTTTCGACATGCGAGATTTCGTGCGCCAGCACGCCGGCGACTTCATCGGCGTTGTCGACCAGCGCCAGCAAACCGCTGTGCATGACGATGAAGCCGCCGGGCATCGCATAGGCAATGAGGCGTTTGTCGTCGGCGACGTGAAATTTGAACCGGTAGCGCGATCCCTGCGCCAGTTTCGCGCCGATCTCCTCGACCATTTTCAGCGGCGCGCCATCCAGCAATTTGAGCGTCGCCTTTTGCTGCTCGAACAGTTGCGCGCCGAAACGGGTTTCCTGTTCGACGGACACGCGATCAACCAGCCAGCCGGCAATGCTTTCGTGCGCCATCAGCAGCGCGACCAGCAACAGCAAGGGCAGCGCCACCGTCGTTGCGATGAGGCCCCATACCCACGCGCGTGTCGCATGGCTGCTGCCCACCGTCCGCGCCGCGCGAGTGCCGGCCAACGCGCCGAGCGCCTGCACCGCAGCAGCGTCCGACACCGTCAATGCGAACGTGCCGGCCGCGGCGCGCCACTCGAGACGCAGTTGCGTGCCGTCCCAGCCGGACTTCGCGATGGTGATGTCAGCCCAGCGCGGCGACGCGCCGCTACCCAACGTCAAACCATCGGCATCGGCGCCGAACGACACCGGCTGCCCTGCATCAGCAAAGCCGTTGCCGAAAATAATGCCGCTAAACCGCGACATCAATCGTCGTCGCCGCCAAGGCCGCCAATCACGCCACCGAGCCCGCCGAGGATGCTGCCCTCTTCACGGCTGCCCCCCCCGCCGCCCTTCGAACGCGGCGCCGCGGCGAAGATGCGCGAGGCGAGGCGCGAGAACGGCAGCGACTGCAGGATCACCGCTCCGGGGCCGCGCAGCGTGGCAAAGAACAGGCCTTCGCCGCCGAACAACGCCGTCTTGATGCCGCCGACGAATTCGATGTCGTAGTCGACCGTGTCCTGCAAACCGACCAGACAGCCGGTATCGACGCGCAGCAGTTCGCCGGGCTTGAGATTGCGCTGGTGCATGGTGCCGCCGGCGTGCAGAAAGGCCATGCCGTCGCCCTCGAGCTTCTGCATGATGAAGCCCTCGCCGCCGAAAAAACCGGCGCCGAGTTTTTTCTGAAAGGCGATGCCGAGCGAAACGCCCTTCGCCGCGCAAAGAAACGCATCTTTCTGGCAGATGAAGGTGCCGCCGATTTTCGCCAGATCGATCGGCACGATCTTGCCGGGATAAGGCGCGCCGAACGCCACCTTGCGCTTCTCCCTGCCGCCGTTGGTATAAACGGTGGTGAACAACGACTCGCCGGTCAGCAGGCGCTTACCGGCGCCGAGCACCTTGCCGAGAAAGCCCTGCTGCTGCGCGGAACCGTCACCGAAGATGGTCTCCATGGTGATGCCGTCTTCCATGTAGAACATGCTGCCGGCCTCGCCGACCGCAGCCTCGGCCGGATCGAGCTCGATCTCGACGAACTGCATCTCGGCACCGTATACCTTGTAATCGACGACATCCATTCCCATCTCAAATCTCCTGCAGCGGTTTTGTTCCCGGAATGCGCTGCGCTCCTTCCGGGCAACGGGTTCAGCGGTTTATCGGGGCCTAGGTGGTCGCGTCGCCGCCATCGACCATCACCTGCTCCACCTCACCCACGCCCGGCGCGCGGCGATAGGCGGCAGCCGCCTCATACTCGGGCGAGCTGTTGCACTTCACTGCCTGCTCGAGCGTCGGGAATTCGATGACGACGAAACGGTGAAATTTGTCGGTGCCTTCCATGATCTGGTACTTGCCGCCGCGCGCGAGCACCTTGCCGCCGTATTTGGCGATGATGCCCGGCACGAGGTCGGTGTATTTCTTGTATTCGACAGGATCGTTGACTTTGCAACGTGACAACCAGTATGCAGCCACAGCTCTCTCCTTGAAATGATTTTGCAGCGGAATCGTTACGGTTTTGCGAAACGCAGGAAGTAGTTCTGCTTCATGAAGCGCTTCTCTTCAATCAGCTTGAAGCCCTCGGCTTCAGCCTCCCGGATCAGCGTGGCCTGGTCCTGCCGCACGTGCTCTAGAATGCGCGGACTGCTGACGCCCTCAATGCGGTCGAACTCGACGACAGTCAGCGTGCCGCCGGGCTTCAGCGCCGTGAGCATGGCGCGCAGCATGGCCTGCGGATATTCGAAGTGGTGATAGACATCCGAGAGAAAAGCAACGTCCACCGAGCCGGCGGGCACCGGCACATCCTTCGGCGTGTTGACGACGCCGATGATATTGGTGAACCCTTCCTTGCGCACATTCACCATCATGTTGTCGACGAAGCTCCTGGTGACATCAACGGCGTAAACCTTTCCGCCGGCACCGACGGCATTGGAAAACAGGCGCGCGAACAACCCGGTGCCGGCACCGATGTCGGCGACGGTCATGCCGGGTTTGACCTGTGAGGCCGCGACGATCTCGTTGCGCTTGTCGAAAACTTCGCGCCCTTCCCTGTGAAACGAGTCCGCCCAGGCCTCGAACGGCCGGTCGATGAAGGGCTGGTTGATGCCGGGGGCAACACTTTTGTCCTGGGCCCATGCGGCGCCTGCGGCCAGCAGCGCCGAACACCACAGCACGGCGTGATGCAGAATCCTTGCTGCCTTCATGTTGTTCTCCCCCCGTTTGGTCTCAACGACGAAACCCGGAAGGCGCCGCGCGCCCTCCGGGCTGCAGAACTGATCAAGCCACGCCGTATTTCTTCAGTGCCGCCTGATTGAACTTCAGGCCGAGGCCCGGCTTGTCCGGCACCGCAAGCATGCCATCGACCGGTTGCGGCACTTCTTCATAAAGGCCCGAGGACCACGGCATGTATTCAACCGTAAGCCCGTGCGGAATCGCAGCGACCAGATGCACCGAGATTTCCGGATAGAGATGGTTGACCACCGGCACGTTAAAGGCCTCGGCCATGCCGGCAATCTTCATCCAGCCGGTGATGCCGCCCGAGCGCAGCACGTCGATCATCGCGATATCGACCGAACGCGCTTCGAGCATGTGGCGGAAGGGCGCCAGACCATAAACGTATTCGCCGCCGGCAATCGGCGTGGCCAGCGCCGCGGCGACGCGCGCGAGGCCGGCGTAATCGTCATGCGTGGTCACGTCTTCCAGCCAGAACAGGTTGTATTCCTCGACGCGGCTGCCGATCGAGATCGCCTGCCGCACGTCCCAGCGCTGGTTGATGTCGCACATCAGATCGATGGAGGGGCCGATCGCTTCGCGCAGCAGGCGAATGCGTTCGACTTCCTTTTCCGGACTGGTGTCGCCGGGCAACGCGAGCTGCGTCTTCATCTGCTTGAAGCCCTTCTTCACCAGCGTCGGGCCGGCCTTCAGCAGATGATCGAGCGAAAAGCCGCGCATCAGCGCGCCGCTCGCATAAGTCGGCACTTTCTCACGATGGTTGCCGAGCATTTTCGCCAGCGGCAGATTCAGCGCCTTGCCCTTGATGTCCCACATGGCGATGTCGATGGCCGACAACGCCAGCGTGAAAATGCCGCCGGGGCCGCTCTGCCCAGCCGCCGCGCGCAGCTTCGCCAGCACCGCTTCGATTTTCAGCGGGTCCTGGCCGATGGTCAGCTCGGCGAGCGTTTGCAGGGCCACGCGCAGCGCGCCGGTCAGCGCGCCGCCGAAAAACGTCGCGCCGATGCCTTCGATGCCTTGGTCGGTGCCCAGCGTCAGGGTGACGAAATCGCGCGTCGCGCCTTTCGCCGCCGGGCCGTTGGCCAGCGGTTCGTCATCGGGCAGTTTCACGATCTGCGTCTGTACGTGCGTAATCTTCATGGTTTCCTCGGTTTTCTCGATTTTGCTGCTCAGGGGTGGTTGACCGCGCGCGTTGGTGTGTTTTTCACGCCTTCGCGCCATTCTGCGACGGCGCGTGCCGGCAACCTTCGCATGGTAAATTAATGAAGGTGCCCGCACAATCGCGGCAACAATCCCGCAACACGCGACACGCTTTTCAAAGCAGAGATCGCGCATACCCGGAGGAAAACATGGCCGTCACCGTCAATCAGGATTCCGTCGCCGCAGAAGCCGTCAGCGCGGGCGTCAGCCGCCAGCGTCTGATGACCACGGCGAACAACAAGAACACCAGCGTGCTGCTCGACCGCCTGGTGCTTGCCGCCGGGGCTGCGCACCGGATGACCATCGCCGCCGGCAATCTGGCCTGGTTTCAGGTGCTCGACGGTGCCGCCACTCTGACACATGCCGGCGGCACGCTGGCGCTGACCGAAGCGCATGTCGCTTTCGTGCCGCCGTCGTTCAGCGGCACACTCACTTCAGAGAAAGGCGCCGCACTGCTTTTCGCCGAAGTGCCTGACGCCGCGCGTTTTGATGCCACCTTCACCGCCAACCCGCCGCAGATGCGCGTTGTCGACTGGACGCAGGAGCCGGTGCTGGATTCCGAACACGACGCGCGCAAACGCATTTACATGGTCACGCCCAAACTCTTCGGCACCAAGGCGATCAAGGGCGAGATGATCATCTACCCCGCCGGCACCAAGGCCGCCAACCACCACCACGAAGGCGCCGAGCATTTCATGTACGTGCTGACAGGGTCAGGCACGGCGTGGGCCAATGAGCAACCGTTCAGCGTGCGCAAAGGCGATCTCATCTGGTATGCCGACCGCGAACGGCATTTTCTGAAAAGCGATGATGCCGCCGAGATGCGTTTCGTCGAATTCTTCGTCCCGGGCGTGTTCAAGACGACCTGGGCGCCCGGCGCTTCGGTCTGCACCTGGACACCGACGGGGCGCAACATTCGCGGCGGCACGGCGGCACGCGAAATCGCGCACCATCGCGCGGATATGGGGACGCCGCAGGATGTCTGATCGCCTCATACCGCAAGGCTTTTGATCTGGGCCCTTTGCTCAAAAACGCCTTTGCGTTTCTGGCTGCCGTCGCTGTCATCAGCGCGATTATTTACATCGCCCTCTACGGCAATCACCAGCCGGCCCTCGTGCAACTCGTGCATTCGTGCACCGAGCGCGCCTGCGGCGACTACACGCTGCTCGATTGCGATTCCGCCGGTGGCGGTTCGCTGTACGTCTATGCGCGCGCCGACGGGCGCTTTCTCGCCGATTGCGACACCTCGAATGCAGCGCGCTTTACCAGCCAGCCGATTTGTTCAAAGATTTTCGAAACGCTGAAGGCCTGCCCGGGCGAAAAAACCGGGAAATAGGTCAGACGCTTTTGAACTTGCTGAAGCGCGCGAACAGGATCGCCGCGAACGGCAGCAGGAGCCCGATCGCCAT
>CAZVDN010000026.1:0-381 GCA_964625665.1 uncultured Streptomyces sp.
GGGCCGTCCACTTGGTGTTCTTGGAGGTGGGTGTTCCGTAGACCGGATCGCCGACCAGCGGATGCCCCAGCGACTGCAGGTGTACGCGGATCTGGTGCGTGCGCCCGGTTTCGAGGCTGCAGCGGAGCAGGGTTGCATGCGGAGAAAAACTTTCCAGCACGCTGTAGTGAGTGACGGCCGGCCGGCCGCGCTCGACCACGGCCATGCGTGTGCGTTGCGTCGGATGACGGCCGACCGGCGCGTCAACGGTGCCGGCGCGGCCGATAACGCCGTGCGCCAGCGCCAGATATTCACGTTTGACGGTGCGCGCCTGCAGTTGCCGCGTCAGGCTGGTCTGCGCTTGCAGGGTCTTGCCGACAACCAGCAGTCCGCTGGTTTCCT
>CAZVDN010000026.1:408-4271 GCA_964625665.1 uncultured Streptomyces sp.
AGCTCCACGGGGAGCAGGGCGTTGAGCATCGTGCCCTGCCAGTTGCCGCTGCCCGGATGCACGACCAGCCCGGCGGGCTTGGCAATCACCAGCATGGCAGCGTCTTCGTAAACGACATCGAGCGCGATGTCCTCCGGCTGGGCCGCCAGTTCCCCGGGTTCCTCCGCGGGTGTGACGTCGATGGATTCGCCGCCGTAGACGCGGGTTTTGGGCTGAAGCGCCTGGCCGGCCATGACCACGCGGCCATCGCGGATCCAGCGCGAAATGCGGTTGCGCGAAAATTCAGGCAACAAATTGGCGACAGCCTGGTCCAAGCGGAGACCGGCGCAGTCGGCCGGCACGATCAGGCGAATCGGCGCCGCCGCGGCAGGCGCTGCGCTATAATTTTGATGTTTCGCTGCCAGGATCATTTATGCGTTCAAGTTTAGCGTTAATTCTCGCCTTATGCGTGTCGGCCTGCAGCCTGCTGCCGGAGCAGATCGACGAGACCAAGAACTGGTCGGCGCAGAAGCTTTATTCGGCCGCCAAGGAAAAGCTCGACGGTTCCCAGTTCGAGGCCGCGATCAAGCTCTACGAGAAACTCGAGGCGCGTTATCCATACGGCCGGTTTGCGCAGCAGGCCCAGCTTGAGGTTGCCTATGCCTATTACAAGGACCGGGAGATCGCTTCCGCGGTGAGCGCGGCGGAGCGCTTCATCAAGCTGCACCCCAATCATCCGAACGTCGATTACGCCTATTATCTGCGCGGCCTTGCCAATTTCAATGACGATCTCGGCCTGCTGGGTTCATATACCGGGCAGGACATGAGCGAACGCGACCCGAAGGCGGCGCGTGAGGCGTTTAATGCGTTCAAGGACCTGGTGACGCGTTTTCCGGACAGCAAATACGCGCCGGATTCAGTGCAGCGCCTGAATTATCTCGTCAACGTGCTTGCGCAGAATGAAGTGCATGTGGCGCGTTACTACATGAAACGAGGTGCCTATGTTGCCGCCGCAAACCGCGCGCAGTTCGCGCTGAAAACGTATCCTCAGGCCACGGCCAACGAGGAAGGCCTGCTGATTCTGGTGCAGGCCTATGACAAGCTCGGGATGAACGATCTGCGTAACGACGCCGAGCGCGTCCTGAAGACCAATTTCCCCAACAGCAAATACCTCAGCGGCAAAGTCGACAGCGGCAAGCCGTGGTGGCAGCTCTGGAACTGGTAGCCGCTGCTAGCGCGCCAGCTTGCGCACGATCGTCATCAGTTCGCCGATGGCGTGGTCGCCGCGCCCCGATTTGATTGCGGTTTGCACGCAGCCGCGTGTGTGATCTTCGAGCAGCCGGGTTGTCACGGCATCGAGCGCGGCGTGCACGGCCGCGATCTGCGTAAGAATATCGACGCAATAGCGTTCTTCATCGACCATGCGCGCAATTCCCCGAACCTGTCCCTCGATGCGGGTCAGCCGTTGCAGCAACGAGCGGCGGTGCGGCTGCGCCACCGTTTTCTTCCGCCCGGCTCCTTCAGTCCGTTTCAAAGCCCGCGTCCCTGATGGCAGTTTTGAAATCGGCGGCATTCGACTGCGCCGGATCAAATGAAATTGTCGCTTCAGCGCGCTCCAGCGAGACATCAACTGCACTCACGCCGCTTACACCGGAGATCACGCGACGCACGCTGTTTACGCAGCCGCCGCAGGTCATGCCGGTGATTTTCAGGGTGACGGTTTCCATGGTTTCTCCTTGTTTGAAATTCAGCGGCCGGCTTTCCAGCGTTTGAGCAACAGTGAGTTCGTCACCACCGATACCGAACTCAGGGCCATTGCGGCGCCGGCGATGACGGGGCTCAGCAGGCCGGCGGCCGCCAGCGGAATGCCGAGCAGGTTGTAGATAAAGGCGAAGAAAAGGTTCTGATGGATCTTTCGCAGGGTCGCGCGGGACAGCGATATCGCATCGGCCACGCTGGTCAGGTCGCTGCGCATCAGCGTCACCTCGGCGGTCTGAATCGCCACATCGGCGCCGCTGCCGATGGCAAATCCGAC
This sequence comes from uncultured Streptomyces sp., assembly GCA_964625665.1. Taxonomy (GTDB): domain Bacteria; phylum Pseudomonadota; class Gammaproteobacteria; order Burkholderiales; family SG8-41; genus PALSA-1004. The sequence goes on from CAZVDN010000026.1 coordinate 2,423, forward strand.
GTCGGCGGCGGCCAGTGCCGGCGCATCGTTGATGCCGTCACCGACCATGCCGACAAACCGCCCGCGCGCATGCGCAGCGCCGACTTCCGCAGCCTTGTCCTGCGGCAGTACCTGCGCGCGGAAGTTCGTGATGTGCGCGGCGTCCGCAACCGCGCGTGCTGTGGAAGGGTGGTCGCCCGTCAGCATCAGGATTTCAATGCCCAGCGTGCGCAGTCGCGTCACCGCGGCCGGGGTGGTCGCGCGCATTTGATCGGCAACGATGATGAGTCCGAGCGCGACGCCGTCTCTGGCGATGGCTACCGGCGTGCCGCCCGGCGGCAGGCGGGTGAAATGCCCGGTGTCAACGGCGACGCTTTCGGTAATCAGGTATTCCGGTGAGCCGAGCAGAATCCGTTGACCGTTGACCTGGGCGGCAACACCGCGCCCGGGCGTCGAAATAAATCCGCTCATCGGCAGCGGCACCACGTTGTGACGGCCGGCGTGTTCACGAATGGCGCGCGCCAGGGGATGATCGGCGCCTTGTTCGAGCGTTGCGGCCAGCGTCAGCAGGCTTGTTTCGGTTTCCGCGGCGAACGGCAGCACGGCGACGACTTGCGGACGGCCTTCGGTTAGAGTTCCGGTCTTGTCTACCAGCAGCAAATTGATGCGTCCGGCGTTTTCCAGCGCTTCAGCGTTGCGGAACAGAATGCCTGCGCCCGCACCGCGACCGCTGCCGACCACAATGGCGGTGGGTGTGGCGAGACCCAGGGCGCAGGGGCAGGCGATGACCAGCACCGCGACTGCGTTGACGAGGGCAAGATCGAAATCGCCGCGCCAGCCCCACCAGTAAGCGACGGTTAGTGCGGACAGGATCAATACCGACGGCACGAAGATGCCGGCAATGCGATCGGCCATTCTTTGCACCGGCGCTTTTGAACCCTGCGCAGCTTCAACCAGACGGACAATGGCCGCCAGCGCCGTGTCCGCGCCCACACCGGTAGCGCGGCATCTCAAAAGACCGTCCTGATTGATCGTGCCGGAAAAAACTTTTGCCCCGCTGGTTTTGGCGACAGGCATGCTTTCGCCGGTCAGCAGGGATTCGTCAAGCGTGGATTGGCCGTCAATCACAATGCCATCGACGGCGACGCCGGCCCCCGGACGGACAACGAAAATGTCATTCACGCGCAGACTGGCCACCTCGACCTCAATCAACTGGCCATCACGCTCGAGCAAAGCGGTCTGTGGTTGCAGGCGCAGCAACTGTTCGATGGCGCCCGAGGTCCTGGATTTGGCGCGCGCTTCAAGCAGTTTGCCCATCAGGACCAGCGTGATGATGGTCGCGCTGGCTTCAAAGTAAACATGGTGGTGCAGGCCGGCGACGGTGACGACGGCGCTGAAGAGCCAGGCGATGCTGGTGCCTAGCGCGACCAGTACATCCATGTTTGCAGCGCCGCCGCGGAGCGCATGCCACGCACCGCTGTAAAAGCGCCAGCCGATCCAGAATTGCACCGGGGTGGCAAGCGCCATCTGCAGCCAGCGCGGCAACAGGTCGCTGTGGCTGCCGGAAAACATCGCGCCCATTTGCAGGATGAGGGGCAGCGTCAACAGCGCGGAGATGGCGAACTGATGCATCTCGCGCCGGTAACCGGCGGCGCGCTCTTCGCGCAAGGCTTCCTTGTTCGACGCATCAACTTCAAGCGCGTCGTAACCGGCCTTGCGCACGGCCGCCAGCAGGGACTCCGTGTAGGGATGCAACGGGCGCGTGAACAATGAGCGCGTGTCGGTCAGCTCGACGACCGACACCTTCGCGCCGAGCGCCGCCTACACCGAACCCCGTTCGAGACCGCTGTCGCCACCCCCGCTTACCAGC
>CAZVDN010000026.1:4281-20859 GCA_964625665.1 uncultured Streptomyces sp.
GCCGCACAGGTCATCCCGGTGATGGCCAGATCAAGGGTGCGGACGGTGGTGGAGGGGGCGGCAGGCATTTTGCATGACCAGAGTCTGGTCGTGCAGTATAGGCGCCCGGCGCCTGCCGCTCAAGATACCCCGTGGGGGTATCTTGCGGCAGATCAAACTTGAGACGTTTTGGTGGCGAATTACTGGCGCGTCAGCTTGCCGTCGATGAAACGAACCTTGTCTCCGCTGCGGAAGCCCGGTTCCTGATCGTAGGTGACGGTACGCAGGCCACCGTCTTCCATGCGCACATTGACTTCGTACTGGCTGGTCTTCTTGACGTTTTTTTCGACCTGATGGCCGGCGTAGGCGCCGCCGGCGGCGCCGAGGATGGTGGCGGCCGTATTGCCGCGGCCGGAGCCGATCTGATTGCCGAGCAGGCCGCCCAGCACACCGCCGGCAATCACGCCGACGGCGCTGCCTTCGCCGGCTTTTTCAGTGACGCGGATCGAATCGACGGTGCCGCAGGTGCTGCACGGGGGCGCAACGGGTGCGACGGGTTGCGCCACCGGCTGCGGCGCGTTCTGAGCGGGCTGTGCGGTCTGCGCCGGGGCATTTTGCACGGCGGGCATGGCGGGCGCCGTGGCTGGCGCGGGGGCGGCCTGGGCCGACTGGTAGCGATACTCCTGCGCGTGCAGCGGCGCATTCAGCAGCAGGGCCGTGGCACCGGCAATCATCCAGACAAAGGATTTGTGTTTGATCAGCATGAGGTTCTCCTCGACAGTGTGTGCGGCGGATTATAACCAGCCGGATGGCATGGCGCTGCGGACTGCGTCACAGTCTATTCACTGAGTTCGCGGCGATTGCGGAACAGGTCGAGCGCTTCCGGATTGGCGAGGGCCTCGACGTTTTTCACGGCGCGCCCATGCACAACGTGGCGTACCGCGAGTTCGACGATTTTGCCGCTTTTGGTGCGCGGGATATCGCTGACCTGAACGACCCGGGCCGGCACGTGGCGGGTCGTCGTGCTGGCGCGGATGTGCTCGCGGATTTTTTCCGTCAATGCGGCGTCGAGCTTCAGCCCTTCGCGCAGGCGCACGAACAAAACGACGCGAACGTCGGTCGGCTGTTGCGGCGGCCAGTCCTGGCCGATCACCAGGCTCTCGACGACTTCGTCGATTTGTTCGACCTGGCGGTAGATTTCTGCGGTGCCGATGCGCACGCCGCCCGGGTTGAGGACCGCATCGGAGCGTCCGTAGATGATCATGCCGCCGTGTTCGGTCAGTTCCACCCAGTCGCCGTGGCGCCAGACGTTGGGGTAGTGCTCGAAATAGGCGGCGCGGTATTTGCGGCCGTCGGCATCGTTCCAGAAGCCGACCGGCATCGACGGAAACGAGGCCGCGCAGACCAGTTCGCCCTTGGTACCCTGCACGGCGCGGCCTTCATCGTCGAAGACCTCGACCTTCATGCCGAGCGCGCGGCACTGGATCTCGCCGCGCCAGACCGGCAGCAGCGGATTGCCGTTGACGAAACAGGAAATGAGATCGGTGCCGCCCGACATTGAGGCGAGGTTGAGGTCCTGTTTGATGTGCTGATAGACGTAATCAAAGCCCTCGGGCACCAGCGGTGAACCGGTGGAGAGGATGACGCGCAGTTTCTCGAGGTTGTGCGTTTCGCGCGGGCGCAGACCGGCCTTGGCGAGCGCGTCGATGAATTTTGCGGACGTGCCCATGACGGTCATGCCGCTGGCTTCGGCAAAATCGAACAGAATATTGCCGCCGCGGGCGAACGGCGAGCCGTCGTAGAGCAACACCGCGCAGCCGGCGGCCAGCGCGGTGAGTTCCCAGTTCCACATCATCCAGCCCAGCGTCGTGAAATAAAAAAGACGCTCGTCGCGGCCGAGCCCGACGTGCAGCACGTGTTCCTTCAGGTGCTGCAGCAGCGTGCCGCCGGCGCCGTGCACGATGCATTTCGGCACGCCGGTCGTGCCCGATGAATACAGGATATAGAGCGGATGATTGAAGGGCAGGCGTTCGAATTCAATGATGCGCGGCCGGTAACCGGACATCAGTGCGTGCACATCGACGCAGCGCGGGATGGCGCGGATGTCCGGTGAGCGTTGCGTATAGGGGATCATGATCACGCGTTCGAGCGTGGGCAGTGCCTCGGCGATTTCCGCAACGCGGGGCAAGACATCGATTTTCTTGCCGTTGTAGAAATAACCGTCCGTCGCAAACAGGATCTTCGGTTCGATCTGGCCGAAACGATCGAGGACGCCCTGTACGCCGAAATCCGGCGAGCACGACGACCAGATGGCGCCGATGCTCGACGTTGCGAGCATGGCGATGACCGCGCCCGGAATGTTCGGCAGGTAGGCGGCAACGCGGTCGCCGGCACGCACGCCGCTGTTGCGCAGCGCCTGTGCCAGGCGCGAAACCTCCTGATGCAGTTCGGCAAAACTGACGCTGCTTTTGATACGGTCTTCGCCCCAAAACACCAGCGCCGGCGCATGGTCGCGGCGGCGCAGCAGGTTTTCGGCGAAATTCAGGCGTGCCTGCGGAAACCAGCGCGCGCCGGGCATGCGCTCGCGGTGTTCAACCGTGACATTGCCCGGGCCTTCACCGATGACATCGCAGAACGACCAGACCTCCCGCCAGAAATGCTCGGGCTGTTCGATCGACCATTGATAAAGCGCATCGTAATCGGCGAATTCACGCCGGTGGCGCGTTCCGGCAGCGCGCATGAACGCGCGCATGTTCGATGCCGCCATCGATTCCGCTGAAGGTTGCCACAACGGCTTTTCCATGGCGGCGCGCCGGCGCGTGTTTATTCGTGGCGGAGCTGCGGGAACAGGATCACGTCGCGGATCGACGGGCTGTCGGTCAGCAGCATCACCAGCCGGTCAACACCGACGCCGGCACCGGCGGTCGGCGGCAGGCCGTATTCGAGCGCGCGGATGTAGTCGGCGTCATAGTGCATGGCCTCGTGGTCGCCGGCGTCTTTCTGCCGGACCTGCTGCATGAAGCGTTCAGCCTGGTCTTCGGGATCATTCAGTTCCGAGAAGCCGTTGGCGATTTCACGGCCGGCAATGAACAGTTCGAAGCGCTCGGTGATTTCCGGATTGCTGTCATTGCGGCGCGCCAGCGGCGATACCTCGGCGGGGTAGTCGACGATGAACGTCGGATCGAACAGCTCGGCTTCCGCCGTGCCCTCGAACAGCGTCAGCTGCAGGCCGCCCAGGCCGTCGGTGTCGCGGATCGGCAGCTTCAGTTCGGCCAGCTTGTGGATCAGTTTGGCGCGGTCATTGAGAATGTCGTCGGTGATTTCCGGGCGGTGTTTCTTGATTGCGTCGGTGATGGTGAGGCGCTCGAAGGGCTTGCCGAAATCGATCTTGCGGCCCTGATAGGTGATCTCGGTGACGCCGAACACGGCCGCGGCGATCTCTTTGAACATTTCTTCGATCAGCGTCATCATGTAACGGTAATCGCGATAGGCGACATAGAGCTCGACCATCGTGAATTCCGGATTGTGGCGCGTCGAAATGCCTTCATTGCGGAAATTGCGGTTGATCTCGAATACCTTTTCGAACCCGCCGACGACCAGGCGCTTGAGGTAGAGTTCCGGCGCAATGCGCAGGTAGAGCTGCATGTCGAGCGCATTGTGGTGGGTCACGAACGGTCGCGCTGTGGCACCCCCGGGAATCGGGTGCATCATCGGGGTTTCGACTTCGATGTAGCGGCGCTGCAGCAGCACGGTGCGCATGGCCTGGATGATGCGCGAACGCAGGACGAAATTGAGGCGCGTTTCCTCGTTGCAGATGAGGTCGACATAGCGCTGGCGGTATTTCTGCTCCTGGTCGGTGAGGCCGTGATATTTTTCCGGCAGGGGGCGCAGCGATTTCACCAGCAGCGTGACGTATCTGACGCGTATCGTCAGTTCGCCTTTCTGCGTCTTGAACAGCACGCCTTCGACGCCGACGATGTCGCCGATATCGAAGTGCTTGAATTCGTCGTGCTGTTCCTTGCCCGGATAGCTGTCGGTCAGGTAGAGCTGGATGGTGCCGCCCATGTCCTGGATGTTGGCGAAGGTCGCCTTGCCCATCAGGCGTTTGAGCATGATGCGGCCGGCGACGCGCACGACTACCGGATTGAGGTCCAGCCAGTCGCGGTCCTTTTCATCATGGAAGGCGTGCAGGTCGTCGGCGAAATGATCGCGGCTGAATTTGTTCGGGAAGGCGAAACCCTTTTCGCGCAGCGCTTTCAGTTTGGCGCGGCGCTCGGCGATGATCTGGTTTTCTTCGGGTTTCGGTGCTTCGGCGTGGTCGCTCATGGTTTCCTCGGAGGCGCGGCGGTTGCCGCCTAGATGCCCTGTTTCAGGCTTGCATTGATGAAATCGTCGAGACCGCCGTCGAGCACGGCCTGGGTGTTGCCGATTTCGACGTTGGTACGCAGGTCCTTGATGCGCGACTGGTCAAGCACATAGGAACGGATCTGATGGCCCCAGCCGATGTCGGTCTTGGTGTCTTCCATCGCCTGCTTTTCCTCGTTGCGCTTGCGCAGTTCGAGTTCGTAGAGGCGCGACTTCAGCATCGCCATGGCTTCGGCGCGGTTGCGGTGCTGGGAGCGATCATTCTGGCACTGCACGACGATGCCGGTCGGCGCGTGCGTGATGCGGATCGCCGAGTCGGTTTTGTTGATGTGCTGGCCGCCGGCACCCGAGGCGCGGAAGGTATCAATGCGCAGGTCGGCCGGGTTGATGTCGATTTCAATCGTGTCGTCGACCTCGGGGTAGACGAAGACGCTGGCAAACGAGGTGTGACGGCGGTTGTTCGAATCGAACGGCGATTTGCGTACGAGGCGATGAATGCCGGACTCGGTGCGCAGATGGCCATAGGCGTATTCGCCGGTGATTTTCAGCGAGGCGCTTTTGATGCCGGCCACTTCAGCGGGCGACTCTTCGAGCAATTCGACCTTGAAGCCCTTGCGTTCGCAATAACGCAGATACATGCGTTCGAGCGAATGCGCCCAGTCCTGCGCTTCGGTACCGCCGGAACCGGCCTGGATATCGAGGAAGCAGTTGTTCGGATCCATCGGATTCGAAAACATGCGGCGAAACTCGAGATCGACCACGGTCTTTTCGAGTTCGAGCGTATCGTTGGCGATCGACTGCAGCGACGAGTCGTCGCTTTCTTCGCGCGCCATGCCGAAGAGTTCGTTGGTGTCCTGCAGGTCCTGATCAAGTTTGGCCAGCGTGCCGACGGTCGATTCGAGGGATTTGCGTTCGCGGCCGAGGTCCTGCGCGCGCTTGGCGTCGCCCCAGACGGCGGGGTCTTCACAGAGCTTTACGACTTCTTCGAGGCGCTTGCGTTTCGATTCGAAGTCAAAGATACCTCCGCAGTTCGGCATTGCGTTGGCCGAGGTCCTGCAGGCGCCGGGCGACGATATTGAGTTGTTCTGCTTCCATGATGCGGGCGTTCGATGCGAAAACCGCGATTATACAGGACGGCGCCTGCCCGCCGCCGGATTCAGACCCGGTCAGGCGGGTTGCCAGTGCTCGAAGGTGATCTGCAGGCTGCGCGTGGCGTTGAATTCATTGACGCCGAGGCGATAGACGGCCCGCACGCGCGGCGGCAGCGGGTCGGCGTGGGAGAACAGCATGGCTTCGAATTCGCCGTCGCCCTTGCGCAGGCGCAGTTTGGCGTGGCGGCCACCGACGGTGCGTTGTTGCAGCACCTCAAAAGTGTCGCAGAAGGTCGGTGCCGGAAAGCCCTGGCCCCAGACCGCCTGTTCGATGACGGCAGCCGTGTCGAGCGTGAGGTGCTGGCTGGCGAGCGGCCCGTCGGTCGCAATAACGCGTTCAAGATCTGCCGACGTCAGCATTGCACGCACGACGTCCTCGAACAATTGCCGGAAGCGCGCGAAATCGGCTTCGCGCAACGTCAGGCCGGCGGCCGCTGCGTGGCCGCCGAAGCGGATGATCAGTCCCGGCGCCCGCTTAGTGACGAGATCGAGTGCATCGCGCAAATGCAGCGCGCTGATCGAGCGACCGGAGCCCTTGATTTCGCCGTTGTTGCCGCGGGCGAAGGCGATCACCGGGCGGTGCAGGCGTTCTTTCAATCGCGAGGCCAGAATGCCGATCACGCCCTGGTGCCATTCTTCGTCGAACAGGCAGAGGCTGTAGTCGTCGCCGGTCGCCAGTGCATCGAGTTTGGCCATGGCGGTTTCATGCATGTCAGATTCGATGGCGCGGCGCTGTTTGTTCAGCTGGTCGAGTTCCTGTGCCATGCGTGATGCGGCGGCAGCGTCGTCGCTGATCAGGCAGTTGATGCCGCGCGACATGTCGTCGATGCGGCCGGCGGCATTGAGGCGCGGGCCGAGCACGAAACCGAGATCGTAGGTGGATGCGCGCCGCGGATCGCGTCCGGCAATCCGCAGCAGGGCGGCAACGCCGGGCCAGGTCTTGCCGGCGCGGATGCGTTCGAGTCCCTGCGCGACCAGCCGCCGGTTGTTGTCATCGAGTTTGACGACGTCGGCGACGGTGCCGAGCGCCACCAGATCGAGCAGGCTGCCCAGATTCGGTTCGCTGCGGGTCGCAAACGCGTTTGCGCAATTCGGCGCGCAGGGCGAGGGTCAAATAAAACATGACGCCGACACCCGCGAGATTTTTGCTCGGGAAGCTGCAGCCCGGCTGATTGGGATTGATGATGCATTCGGCCGCCGGCAATTCATCGCCGGGCAGATGGTGGTCAGTGACCCAGACGCGCATGCCCGCCGCATTGGCGGCAGCGACGCCTTCGACGCTGGCGATGCCGTTGTCAACGGTGATCAGCACGTCCGGATTTTTGGTCTGTTTCGCCAGCGCGACGATCTCCGGCGTCAGGCCGGTTCGGCACCAGATAATCGACATTGGCGCCCAGCGCGCGCAACGCGCGCACACCGACTGCGCAGGCCGTGGCGCCGTCGGAATCGTAGTCGGCGATGATCAGCAGTTTCGTGCCGGTGGCAATGGCATCGGCGGCGAGCGTTGCCATGCGCTCGACGTTCGTCAGTTCGGCATAGGGGATGAGGCCGCGCAGGTCGGTATCAAGCTGCGCGACGGATTGAATGCCGCGCGCCGCGTACCGTCTTCGATCAGCGACGCAATGCGCTCGGCAGGGGCGGTGCGGACCTCGATGGTATGGGCTTCAGACATGGGCTGCGATCGGTTTGATGCGCCGCCACCAGCGCCAACGATGGGCGGCGGTAATAGTGAATTGCCGGCTGTGCGGCGCGGCCGGTGCGACAATGGTCAGCGAGTGCAGGCGGCCGTCCTGCAAAGCCTGCCGGCAGGGCGCAAACCACTGTTGTTCGACGCGTTCGAGCGCGGCTTGCCATTGCGCAAGGTCGGTGGCATCGCGCAGCGCGGTGACCACAACCAGCGCATTGCCACCGGCAGCCATCACTGGTTCCACACTTGCCGGGCAGTCGCCAACCGTTGCGCCGGCACGGCGCGCGAGGGCACGCGCCAGCGGTTCGTTGCTCCAGGCCTGTGTGAAGGCAGTGGCGCCGGCGGCCGGTACGGTGCCGCCGCCCCACAGCCAGACGCTGTTGAAGGCCGGCAAGCCGCGTGCTTCGCGTTCGGCATTCAGCGGGTGGGCATGCAGCAGCATCTGGATTTCATTCATGACGCGCCGCCAATGCCGGCTGTCATCGCCAGTCGGCATCAGGCTGTCGATGTCGCGATGCATGGCATGGGACAGCGGCTGCGTTGTGACTTTCGCGTGGGCGTCGCCGCGGCATCGCTCAAGATCATTCGATGTTGTTGCAGGTAGAGATGCGCCGGATCGCAGCGCAGCCAGAAGCCGTCGCCGGGTTCGCCGCCGTCTTCGGCCAGCGTCAAGGGCGCTACCGGCCAGTCGTTCTGGCGGGCGACGCCGAACGCCTCACACAACCAGCTGTCGAATTCGTTGGGCGGCAGCATCGCCTTATTGCCGCGGGCGAGCAGTGCGGCGAGTTGCGGCACGCGCAGGCGTGGCGCAGGCGTATCGCGCAACGCGGGGGGCAGCAGATCGGGAACGAGCAAAGTGCAGTGCATCATCGCTGCGCAGTGTAACATCCGCATCGTTCGCACCGGCTGCAGGGTTTTCGCGGCGGGCGCCTGCTGTGGCACACTCTCGCTTTGACGGCGGATATCAACTTGCAACCCTACGAATTATTCATCGGCCTGCGCTACACGCGCGCGCGTCAGCGCAGCCGGTTCATTTCCTTCATTTCACTGGTTTCAGTGATCGGCATCGCGCTGGGCATCACGGTGCTGATCACGGTGCTGTCGGTGATGAACGGTTTTCAGCGCGAAGTGCGCACGCGGATCCTGGGCGTGGCCTCGCATATCCAGGTTTCCGGCGCCGACAATACGCTCAGGGACTGGCAACGCGTGGCGGATCTATCGTTGCAGAACCGCGAGGTGATGGCGGCGGCGCCCTATGTTTCGGCCCAGGGCCTGTTGTCGAGCGGCAATTCAGTGCGCGGTGCCTATATCCGTGGCATCGTGCCGGAAGCCGAAGAAAAGGTCGCGGACCTCGCGCGCCACATGAAAACCGGCAGCCTGGATGCGCTGAAGCCCGGTGAATTCAGCGTGGTGCTCGGTATCGAACTGGCGCGCGCGCTCGGCGTGACGCTGGGTGACAAAGTGGTCTTGATCGCGCCGCAGGGGCAGGTGACGCCGGCGGGGATATTGCCGCGCCTGCGGCAGTTCACGGTGGTCGGTATCTTCGCGGTCGATCATTACGAATACGATTCGGGCCTCGCCCTGCTGCATATGGAAGACGCGCAAAAGCTTTACCGCATGGGCGATGCGGTGAGCGGCGTGCGCCTGAAACTGCACGATCTGTTCCGCTCAGGCGCCGTCTCGCTCGAGTTGTCGCGCGTGCTGGGACATGAAGCCTACCTGACGGACTGGACGCGCCTTAATGCCAATTTCTTCCGTGCCGTCGACATCGAGAAGCGCATGATGTTTTTCATCGTCTTTCTCATTATCGCGGTGGCGGCGTTCAACATCGTGTCGAGCCTGTTCATGGCGGTGAAGGACAAGCAGGCTGATATCGCGATTCTGCGCACGCTGGGGGCCAGTCCGGGCAGCGTGATGAAAATATTCCTGATCCAGGGCACGCTGGTCGGCCTGATCGGCACGCTGGCGGGCGTGGTCGGCGGCGTGCTGCTGGCGGCCAACGTTGATGTTGTCGTGCCGTTCATCGAGTCGGTGGTCGGCTTCAAATTCCTCTCGAAGGACGTCTATCAGATCAGCGATCTGCCGTCGGAAGTGCGCGCTGCAGACGTGCTGGTGACGGCGGTGTTTTCGTTTGTGGTGAGCATGCTGGCGACGGTTTATCCGAGCTGGCGCGCCTCGAAAATCAATCCGGCCGAGGCATTGCGCTATGAATAACCCTGGCTCGCCGGCGGCCATCGAATGCCGTGTGTTGTGCAAGGCCTACCGCCAGGGCCAGGCCGAAGTGCGCGTGCTGCAAAACGTGAACCTGTCGGTGGCGCGCGGCGAATGCGTTGCCATTGTCGGCGTGTCCGGTTCCGGCAAAAGCACGCTATTGCACCTGCTTGGCGGGCTTGATGCGGCGAGCAGCGGCAGCGTGATGATCGGCGGGCGCGAAATCGCCGGCCTCGACGAGGCGGCGCGCGGCGCCTTGCGCAATCGCGAGCTTGGATTTGTTTATCAGTTCCACCATTTGCTGCCGGAATTCTCGGCGCTCGAGAATGTGGCGATGCCGCTGCTGATCCGGCGCGAAGATCAGGCGCGCGCGGTGGCGGCGGCCGAGGAAATGCTGAAAAAAGTCGGACTTGGACATCGCCTGACGCATGCGCCTTCCGAACTCTCCGGGGGCGAGCGCCAGCGTGTCGCGGTGGCGCGCGCCTTGGTGACGCAGCCGGCCTGCGTGCTGGCGGACGAGCCAACCGGCAATCTCGACCGCCAGACCGCGGCCGAGGTGTTTGCGCTGATGCGCGAGTTGAACCGCTCGCTCGGTTGCAGCTTCGTCATTGCCACGCACGATGGAGAAATTGCTGCGCATGCGGACCGCGCGCTGAAGCTTATCGACGGCGCGCTGCAGGACGTCTAGTTCGTGCCGGCCGCGGCAGGGCGGCTTAAAACATTTCGATGCGATTCAAAGCGGGTCGATGATGCCGGCCGCGATGAATTCGTGAAAGCGTGATTCGCTGGCGAGCGCTTCGTCGAGAATGATCTGCGGCGCAGAGAGGGCCACCAGCCGCGGCAGCAGGATACCCAGCGCGATGATCGCCAGCCCCGTCAGGATCCAGCCGATCAACGCCAGTGCAACACCCGTGCCGAGCACCGGCAAGCGCACCAGCGGCAGCATCAGCCGTGCATTGAGATGGCGGGCAGCAGCAATCGTATCGATGCGCGGATCGACGGCGCCCGCGCGGCAGCCGGCGACGAATTCCGCGTGCGTCATCGCAATGGCGTCAGACCCAGCCGAGCGCGGTCTCGACTGCGCGCCGTCCCTCGGGTGTTGCCATGATGACCAGTGTCATGCCGGGCCGCAGATTGTGTTCGGGTTTGGGATTGAACACCCAGCTCGATTCCTCGCGGACGGCGAGCATGATGTGATTGCGGTCCGGCAGCGAGAGATCGGCAATCGATTTTTCATCGAAGCCGGCAGGTACCACGACTTCTTCGACGCGCAGCTTCTCGTCGGATTTCAGCATCTGGTCGAGAAAGGTGACGACGTGCGGTCTGATCATGGCCGAGGCGATGCGCAGACCACCGGTGAAATCCGGTGAAACGATGGCATCTGCGCCGGCCTTGCGCAGTTTTTCCGTGTTGCGGATTTCGTGGCAGCGCGCGACCACGCGTGCCGCCGGGTTGAGCTGCTTGGCGGTCAGGCTGATCATCAGGTTCTTGCTGTCGTCGCCGGTCACGGCGAACACGCCGCGCGCCGATTCGATATGGGCTTTCTGCAGGATGTCGTCGTCGCTGCCGTCGCCGTGGATGTACATCTGGTCCGGATGCTTTTCCAGCTGCACGTTGATCGAATTCATGTCGTCGTCGATCACGACGTAGGTGCGGTCGGTGGCGTCGAGTTCATTGGCGACATTGCGGCCGACGCGGCCGATGCCGCAGATGATGTAGTGGTCGTTCAGTTTGTGTATGCGTTTTTCCATGCTGCGTCTCCACAATGCTTCGCTGATATGGCCTTCGACAAGAAAGGCGGTGACGATGGACGTCAGGTAGGTCATGACTGCGATGCCGCCCAGCGCGATGATCATGGTGAACACGCGTCCGCCGGGGTGTTCGGAAAGATCGACGATCTCGCCATAGCCGATGGTGGCGATGGTGATGAAGGTCATGTAAAAACAGTCGAGCAGCGTGTATTTCTCGCCGCCGATCATGCGATAGCCTGCGGTGCCGATGGCCAGGATGACGACCATGATCACGACCGACCACAGCAAGCCGGCGTAGAGGCGGTGAAAGGTCGAAGATTCGGAAGAAGGCAGGGGCACGGCGCAGCGCGAATGCGGAAATGATCAATATTCTACCGGTATCGGGTCGAGACTGCGCCAAAGATACCAGGTGGCAACCGAGCGCCAGGGTTGCCAGAGTTTGTTCAGTGCGCCGAGTTTGCGCGGGCCCAGCGGCCGTCCCCCGTTGTAATGCAGGCGCATGGCTTTCTGCAGTCCGAGATCGGCCAGCGGCAGAACGTCGGGCCGCATCATGTAAAAGATCAGAAACATTTCGGCCGTCCAGCGGCCGATGCCGCGCACCCGCGTCAGGTCATCGATCAGGGCCTCGTCTGTCATCGTCGGCCAGACGGCGGGGTTGAGCATGCCGTTCGAAAAATGCAGTGCAAGATCTTTCAGGTAGATGACCTTGCTGCGCGACAGGCCGCAGGCGCGCAGCGCGTCCTCATCGTGGCCATTGACGGCGTCAGGCGCGAGCAGCGGCAAGGCCGTGGAGAGTTTCGTCCAGACGCTGTCGGCGGCCTTCACCGAGATCTGCTGACCGACGATCGATCGCGCCAGCGTGCTGAAGGCGTCGCCGCGCGAGCGCAGGGTCATGCCGGCACAGGTCGCGGCGATTTTTGCAATCACCGGATCGCGCGCCGACAACTCGCGGGTCGCTTTCGTCCAGTAGGCGGGTTTTTTCATCGGGACTGTGAGGCCGACTGGCGCAATTGCTGCCGTCGGTTCCAGGCATGGATCACATGACAGCGCCAGGCGAGGCGCACCAGCGCGTAGCCGGTAAGACTGAGCAACGTGGCGAGAATGGGGATGCCCACCAGCAATGGTTTGCCGACGGTGGTAAGCCACGCATAGGCAGCTGCCAGCCAGGCGCCAGTGCTCTCGCCGGACACATCGAATTCCGGCAGGCCGCCGCCAGGCGACATCAGGGCCAGTTGCCCCAGTTTGAACGCGATCAGATACAGGGGGACGATGGTGAACGGGTTCGAATACAGCGTGACAATGACCGCAATCGGCAGGTTGACGCGAAAGCCGATCGCCAGCAGGACCGCAGCGCTGAATTGCACCGGGTTGCTGCCGGGAATCAGGCCGGCAAACATGCCGGCAGCCACGCCACCGGCGACCGAGCGCCGGTGCAGATGCCAGAGATTATGGTGTCCGAGCCAACGCCCGAACCGCGCGACGTAGCGATTGGCGTGGATCGACGCATGGCTGGGCAGAAACTTGCGGAGAAACTTCCGTGGCATGCGGACTAGTCCTTACGGTCGAGCCTATTCTACCGAAACGGCGTCGGCGAACCGGCTTGCCATTCGTTAAACCGCAATTAAAGAGCGGAACGGCTGCGACATGCGCCTGTTGAGTATCAGTTTTGCCCTGGGCACAGTTCTGTTGCAGATGCAGCCTGCGTTGCCGCCGGTGTCGTTATGGTGGCTGGTAGCGCCGGCCCTTGCAATGGCAGCCGCCTTTTTCCGTCCGCAGCGAAGGGCGTTACGAATTCTCGTGCGCATTTCCGCCGCCGTGTTGTGCCTGTTTTGCGGCTTTTTGTGGGCCGCCTGGTTTGCGACCCAACGGCTCAATGACCAGTTGCCGCTGGCGATCGAGGGGACGGATGTGCGTATCGTCGGTGTGATTGCCGAACTGCCCCAGCCATATGAACGCAGTCTGCGGTTTACCTTCGACGTCGAGCAGGTGCTTGGGCCGCAAACCGTGGTGCCGTCGCACATAGGATTGTCATGGTGGGGCACGCCACCACGCGAAGGGCGGCCGGGCGGATTGCCGGAACTGCATGCCGGCGAACGCTGGGAGATGACTGTGCGATTGCGCCGACCGCATGGCTTGCAGAATCCCGGTGGCTTTGATTACGAAGCCTGGCTGCTCGAGCGCAATATCCGCGCGACCGGTTATGTGCGGGCCCCGGCGACGGCGCGCCGCCTGACGGCCACTGTCTGGCGCCCCGGTTACCTCGTCGAGCGCCTGCGCGAGATCGTGCGCGCGAGAATTGTCGATGCCTTGCCGCAGGCCGAATATGCCGGCGTGTTGACGGCGCTGGCAGTGGGCGATCAGCGCGGCATACCGCCGTCCCAATGGCAGGTATTCACGCGCACCGGGGTCAATCATCTGATCAGCATATCCGGCCTGCACGTAACGATGATTTCGGGGCTGATTTTCTGGCTCATGCAGTGGCTGTGGTCACGCAATGCGCGCTGCATGCTCTGGCTTCCTTCTCGCAAAGCCGCGGCCGCCGTCGGGTTGATGGCAGCGCTTGCCTATGCGTGGCTGTCCGGCTTCGCGATTCCCGCACAGCGCACCGTTTACATGCTGGCAGTGGTTGCAGTGGCGCTGTGGCGCGGCAGGATCACGGCGCCCGGCGGAGTGTTGTGCGCAGCGCTGTGGCTGGTGGTCATTCTCGACCCGTGGTCGGCGCTGTCGGCCGGTTTCTGGCTGTCATTCGGCGCCGTCGGCGTCATCATGTTCGTTTCCTGTTATCGCATCGGGCCCGTGCATTGGCTCGTGGCGTGGGGGCGGGTGCAGTGGGCGGTCACCGCCGGGTTGATGCCGGTACTGATTGCGCTGTTTCAGCAAGTCTCGCTGATTTCGCCGCTGGCCAATGCGTTTGCCATTCCGGTGGTCAGCCTCGCGGTGGTGCCCTTGACCTTGTTCGGCGTGATTGCGCCGGGCAGTGTTGTGCTGAACTGCGCGCACGGTTTGATGGCGGCGGTGGGCTGGGGCTTGCAGTGGTTGAGCGAATTTCCGGTGGCCGTATGGCAGCAGCATGCGCCACCGGTCTGGACAGTGGTTGTCGCATTGGCCGGGATTGTCTGGTTGTTGCTGCCGCGCGGATTTCCGGCGCGCTGGATCGGCGCCTTTGCATTTTTGCCGATGTTCCTGATCGTGCCTGTGACACTGCCGGAGGGAAGTCTGCGCCTGACTTTGCTGGATGTCGGGCAGGGCCTGGCGGCCGTACTGCAAACCCGAAGCCACGCGCTGCTGTTTGATGCCGGTACCACCTACGGTCCGCAGGCAGACAGCGGCAATCGTGTGATCGTTCCCTTTTTGCGCGCCAGCGGCATTCGTGTGCTGGATACCCTGGTGGTCAGCCATGCCGACAAGGACCACGCGGGCGGCGTCGATGCAGTCCTGCAGTCAGTGCCGGTCGGCCGTTTGCTGCAGTCGCAGGAAACGGCAGTGGCCAGGCCGCCGACGGTCGCCGAGCGATGCATTGCCGGAGACCGCTGGCACTGGGACGGCGTGGATTTCGAGGTGCTGCATCCGTCGCCGCGACACGGTGCGAGCGGCAAGCTGCGCAGCAACGATCTGAGTTGCGTGCTGCGCGCCAGCGTGCCAGGAGCATCGATCCTGTTTGCCGCCGATATCGAGCGCAAAACCGAAGCGGAACTGGTGCGGCATGCGGCCGAAAAGTTGCCATCGCGGATTCTGCTCGCACCCCATCATGGCAGCCGGACGTCGTCGTCGGCTGAATTTCTCGCGCAGGTATCACCGGAGTACGCCTTGTTTGCAGCGGGCTACCGGAACCGCTTCGGCCATCCCAAAGACGATGTGCTCGATCGCTATCGGGAGAGGGGCAGCCGCATCTACCGTACCGATCTCGATGGTGCGATTACGGTGACGGCCGGTCCAGGGGACGACATCAATGTGAGGCGATACCGTGCCTCAGTCAGAAAGTACTGGCATGCGCCGCTGGAGAATCCCGATCTGCCGGACGAAGATGATTATTGATGGTGTATCGGCCGCGACGGATGCGCGGGGCGGCGCAAGAATAAATCAGAACTTCCGGTGCAACATCAGGCCCGGCGTACGTTTCGGCGCCAGTTGCAGACCCGATTGCGGCGTATCGACTGAAGGCGTTGCGTTGAGGTTGAGATTGACGCCGACGCCCCATTCATTTTTGTCGTCGAGCGGCATCAACAGACTTTTTGCGTCGCGATTGTAGTTCAGGCCAAACGGCAGATCGATGCTCTCGCGCAGGTTCGCCGTGGGGCGGCGCAGGCCGATGGATTCCTGCGAGGTGAATGCTTCGACAGCGGTGCGGGACGGTGGCTGCAGGGTTGCCGGACGTTCGTCAACCGCGTCGGCAGCCAATGCCGCGCTCGAGGCCAGCGTTGTGGCCAGCAGCATCCAGGGTAGTGCGGAGAACAGGTTCTGACGTCGCATGGTGGCCTCCCCGACCGGTGCAGCGCGCTGAGTCAGCGGCTATTATCGCGCCCGGAACGTGACTTTTTCAACATTTCGGCGACCGGCGACTGTTTGGCAAAGCGTGCTTCGGGGCGCCGCAAGGCTGATTGCGGTATGGCCGTATTTGCATGAAAATGTCTATGGTTC
Source organism: uncultured Streptomyces sp. (assembly GCA_964625665.1). Lineage (GTDB taxonomy): Bacteria > Pseudomonadota > Gammaproteobacteria > Burkholderiales > SG8-41 > PALSA-1004. Next base: position 20,064 of record CAZVDN010000026.1, read on the forward strand.
AGTGGTTTATCAGTTATCGCGCCCCGAACCTTCGAATTGCGGGTGGTGCGGTGCAGTATGGGTTCGTAATGCGGGGTCATTAGTGGCAACGGCAAATCATTTGAGGCTGGTCGAAAGCGACAAACCGGATGCGGTGCAGCAACTGCTTGCGCGTTGCGCCATGGCTTTCAAGCCGGATGAATGTGCGCGGATCAGCGATGCGCTGGCGTGGCTATCGGCGCTTGGCGACGAACACCGGTCTGACATTGGCGAACCACGGGTTTTGCACGCGGTTGCCACGGCCGGAATTCTGCTCGAATTCAATCCTGACGCGGATTGCGTGATTGCCGGCCTCCTCGCGCGATCGGCCGAGGAGGTGTCGTTGATTCCGGCTCTGCGCGAAAGCTTCGGGCCCGCAGTCTCGGCGCTGGCTGAGGGTGCGGCACGCATGGTGACGATCGAGCAGCTCGGCGGTCGCGTCGGCCAAAGCCCCGCAGCCGGCGCGCAACTGGAGTCGTTGCGCAAGATGCTGCTGGCGATGGCCCAGGACATGCGCGTCGTGCTGATCAAACTGGCCGATCAGGTGCAAAGTCTGCGTTTTGCGGTCAAAGCCGGGCCCTCGCTTGAGCGCAATGCCGTGGCGCGCCTGGCGGCCGACATTTATGCGCCGCTGGCCAACCGTCTCGGCGTCTGGCAACTGAAGTGGGAAATCGAGGATTTGTCGCTGCGCATACTCGACCCGGAGATTTATCAGCGCATCGCGCGCTGGCTCGATGAGAAGCGCAATGATCGCGAAAATTACATTGACGATGTGATT
>CAZVDN010000027.1:0-10992 GCA_964625665.1 uncultured Streptomyces sp.
CGAACTCTTGTAAGGCACCTGGATCATTTTGATGCCCGCCATCAGCGAAAAGAGCTCCATCGAAAGATGCGGACTGGTGCCGTGTCCGGACGACGCGTAAAACAACTGGCCCGGCCGCGATTTGGCCAGCGCAATCATTTCGCGCACGTTTTTCGCCGGCACCGACGGATGCACCATCATCAGGTTCGGCACGACGGCGGCCTGCGTGATTGGCGCGAAATCGCGCAAGGCATCGTAGGGCACGGATTTGTAAGCGGCCGGATTGATTGCCAGCGTGCTCGGCGTCATCAGCAGCGTGTGGCCGTCGGGGGCGGCGCGCGCCACGAGTTCACTGCCGAGCATAGTACCCGCACCGGTGCGGTTGTCGACCACCACCTGGCGGTTCCAGCGTTCGCTCAGCGCTTTGGCGATCAGGCGCGCGATGACGTCGCCGCCGCCGCCGGCCGACGTCGGCACGACGATGCGCACCACCCGCACCGGATAATTCTGCGCATGCGCCGGCAGGGCCAGCGGCATCAGCAGGGCAAGCAAAACCGGTAGTTTCATGACGTCCGCCTGGTTGGTTGCGCTGTGGCCATTCTAATCGAGCAGCCGGACGGCGCACGGATATGTCCGGATTGCCGCCGGGCTGTAAACTGCGCCTTCGGATCACTACAAGAAGAGCAGACATGGACTTCAATCTCAAAGGGCGCACCGCCTTCATTACGGGTGCAAGCCGTGGCATCGGCAAGGCGATTGCAGTGGCCCTGGCGGCGGAGGGCGCCAATCTGGGCTTGTTCGGCCGCGATCTCGAGCGCTGTGAACAGGTGGCGAAGGAGTTGCGCGCGAAACACGCGGGCATCCGCATTGCGGTAATACCGCTCGATCTCGAGAAGGGCACTTCGGCGATCAAACCGGCGGTCGAGCAGGGCGTGAAGGAACTCGGCGGCATCGACATCCTCATCAACTGCGCGGGCGGCGCCTATCGCGGGCGCCTCACTGAAATTCCGGATGAGTTGTGGGAAGACTATTTCGCCGTCAAGCCCCTGGGATTGATTCGCATGACACGCGAAGCGCTGCCGTATCTGAAAAAGTCGAAACAGGCGCGCATCGTCAACATCTCGGGCACGCGCGGGCGCGAACCCGGCGGCGTGTCGGTAATGTCGGGGCCGATCAATCTCGGCACGCTGTCGATCACCAAGGCGCTGGCGAATGAATTCGGGCCTTATGGCATCACGGTCAATGCGATCTGTCCGGGCTCGACCGATACGGGTCGCTGGACCGAGCTCGTTGAAATCACCGCGCGCGAGAAAAAACTGTCGATCGAAGCGGCAACCAAACATCTGGTCGCCGATGTGCCAATGGGGCGCGTTGTGGTGCCCGAAGACATTGCGGGGCTCGCCGTCTATCTGGCGTCGGAACAGGCCGGCATGATTACGGGCACAGCAATCAATGTGGATGGCGGCCGCACGCGCGGGATTCCCTGAACGACTTCCGTGATTCCTCTTTGTTTGATCAATACGCCAGTGTGGCCTGCCGAAGTGTGTAGCCCGGAAGGAGCGCAGCGTATTCCGGGAAACAGTTATGCAAGGGCGACAAGTTGCCCATTCCGCTTTCTGAAGGTCATCGCAATGTCGCTGGCTATATCTTGCGCACATGCTCAGGATTACCCGGCCAAAAGCATTCGCCTGATCGTTCCCCTCGCGCCCGGCGGCGGCAACGACACCGCAGCCCGCGTAGTCGGTCACCGGCTCGGTGAGGCACTTGGTCAGCAGGTGGTCGTTGATAACCGTCCGGGCGGCGGCAGCGTGATCGCTTCGGAAATTGCCGCGCGCGCGCCGGCCGATGGACATACGCTTTATCTTTTCAGCACCAATGTCACGGTGGCACCGGCGCTGCAGAAAAAACTGCCGTTCGACACGATCCGGGACTTTGCGCCGATCACGCGGCTGACCATCGCGCCCGGTGCGCTGATCGTGCATCCGTCGCTGCCGGTCAGAACGGTCAAAGACGTGATTGCGCTGGCGAAAACAAAGCCGGAACAGATCACCTTCGGTTCGGCCGGCCTCGGCAGCGGATCGCATCTCGGCGGCGAGCTCTTCAACATGCTGGCCGGTGTAAAGCTGCTGCATGTCCCCTATAAAGGCAGCGCGCTGGCGACGGCCTCGGTGCTGGGCGGCGAGACCTCGGTGGCGTTTACCAACCCGATTGCTTCGCTGCCGCACATCAAGGCCGGGCGCCTGCGCATGATTGCCGTGACGACCGCGCAGCGCTGGCCCCTGCTGCCCGACCTGCCGACGATTGCGGAATCCGGCGTGCCTGGGTATGAAATCATGATCTGGAACGGACTGGCGGCACAGGCCGCCACGCCGCGGCCGGTGCTAGACCGCCTGCATCGCGAACTGATGCGCATACTGGCGATGCCAGAGGTCAATGATCTGCTGGCGGCCGATGGTTCGCGCACCTTTCCGGAAACGCCGCAGGCGTTCGCGACGTTTATAAAATACGAAGTCGAAAAGTGGATCAAGGTGATTGCGCAAGCGCGCATCACTGCAAACTGAAACCAATGAGGAGAGCCTGATGAAGCTGTTTGGAACGCCGGGGAGTCCGTTCGTGCGCAAGGCGCGGCTCGCGCTGGAAGAAAAAGGCATCGCTTACGAATACGTGCTCGCACCGCGCGAAACGCGCAAGGAGCTCGTCGTGCCGCACAATCCGCTGGGCAAGATCCCGGTGCTGCTGCGCGACGACGGCAAGTCGGTGTTCGATTCGCCGGTGATCGTCGAATACGTGGACGGCCTGAAGCCCGAGCCGCGCCTGATTCCGCAGGCCTTCGAAGACCGCATCGCCGTCAAGCGCTGGGAGGCGCTGGGTGACGGTGTGGCCGAAGCGACGGTGCTGATCACCCACGACTGGCGCAAACCGGAAGACAAACGCGAGCCGGAAAAATGGTACGAAGCCCAGCGCGAAAAAATCCGCCGCGCGCTGGCGCTGATGGAACGTGAACTCGGCGATGGCTCCTATTGTTTCGGTGCGACGTTTACGCTCGCCGACATTGCCGCCGGCTATGCGCTGTCGTATCTGGAGTCCGGCATTCCGGATTTCGGCTGGCGCGCGGCGAACCCGCGTTTGTCGCGGCATTACGATGCGCTGGTGAAACGCCCGGCTTTTCGCAACACCGATCCCGACGCCAAATAAATCGCCGCGTCAGCGCGGCCGCCGGGGTTATTGCTCCGGCTTGATGCCGGCGTCCTGGATGACCTTGCTCCAGCGCTGCATTTCCGCCTTGAGAAAGGCGGCGAATTCTTTCGGTGAACTGCCGACCGGCTCGGCGCCGTCGAGATTGAAACGCTGCACGACGTCCGGCAGCTTCACGGTGTGCGCGACTGCAGCGGCCAGTTTGGCGACGATCGCCGGAGGTGTACCCGCAGGCACCATCATGCCCTGAAAGGCTTCGGCGTGATAACCGGGCAGGCTTTCGCCGACGGTCGCGACCTCCGGCATGCTTGGATGCCGCTTTGAGCTGGTGACGGCGAGCGCGCGCAGCTTGCCGCTTTTGACATGCGGCGCTGCCGAGATGGTCGTCGTGAAGAGCATGGTGACCCGCCCGCCGATCACATCGGTGACAGCGGCGGGAATGCCCTTGTAAGGCACGTGAATCATGCGGATGCCGGCCATGCGCTGGAAGAGTTCTGCCGACAGATGCGGCGCTGAACCGCTGCCGGGACTGGCGTAGGTCAACTCGCCGGGTTTGGCTTTGGCGAGCGCGATCAGGTCACGCACCGTACCGGCTGCCGCCGAGGGCGTGATGACGATGACGTTGGGCTGGGTATTCAGCTGCGTGACCGGCACGAAGTCGCGCACCGGATCGTAGGGCAGCTTCGGATACAAACCGGGATTGATCGCAAAGGTCGTGGTGATCATCAGGATCGTATAGCCGTCGGCTGCGGCCTTGGCGGCGATTTCAGTGCCGACGATGGTCGCCGCCCCCGGGCGCGAATCGACGACGATGTTCTGGCCCCATTGCTCGGTGAGTTTATGGCCGAGCAGGCGCGCCGTGATGTCGAGACCGCCGCCCGGTGCGAAGGGCACGATCAACCGCAGCGGCCGGTCGGGATAACGCGCAGCGTCCTGCGCGAACGCGGCGGGCGCTGCCGCCAGCAAGGCAACGGCGACTGCGAACGGAATACGTTTCAAGGAACAGGGCAACATGACGGCCGGCCGCTCAGGCGCCGAGCGCGCGCCGCAGGACGGCATCGGGTGCACCGGCGAGATCCATGTCGGCCAGCGAAGGCCCGCAATGCCATGGATCGATGCCGAGCAGCACGCCGAGAATTTCAGCGAAGGCGCGATGCAGCGGCACCGCGATCGATGCCTGTTCGGCGAGTTGCACGCAGGGCACGATGGCATAGGGCAGGTCGACCGCTTCCCATTCACGCCAGATGTCGGGCTGGAAGGGCGGGAACGATTTGTAGACCGGATTCTGCATCGCTTCGTAAAACGTATTGCTCTTGAACCCGTAGTATTGCTCGATCGCCTTGGCCATCGGCGTATGCGTGACGCCGTAGGCTTCGCAAACGCGTTTGCGTTCGGCATCGAGCGCATCGCCGAGCACGCCGGCCGAGGGCACCACGCACTCCTGATAGAAGCCGGTTTTTTTGCCGTCGAGTTTGGCGCGCTCCATCATGCCCACGTTCGGCAGCACCATCGCCGGATGGACGATGAGGTTGAGATTTTCGAGCCCGGTCTGCAGCACCGAGGTCGCCGCCGTGAGGCCGGGAAACACCGGCGTCAGTGCCGCCAGCGCTTCGTTGGCGCGTGCCGCCGGCACGGTGGCGATCTGAATGCCCTTGCGCAGGCCCTTCGGTGTGACGACCGTGCCATTGATGCGTGCCGCATGCGTCGGTGCCGGTGCTTCGGTGACGAGCACGTCTTCGCGTCCGGCCTTGCGCAGCAGCGGTGTGAGGCGCGCCGCCGGCCAGTAGCCATGGCTTTGTACATGCACGACGGCCCCGCGCGCGAATTCGGGAATCATCGCGCTGAAACGTTTTTCGAGCTGGTGCATATCGACTTCGATCAGCACGACCTGCGCATCCTGCAACGCCTCGGCGGTGCTGTCGCAAATGCGCTCGACGGCGGCGAAGCCGGTTTTTTTCGAAATCAGGTGCTGCGCATCGCCTTCGACCGTGAAACCGCCGGCCGCGCGGATCGCCGGCAGCTGCTCGCGCTGGTCTTCAAACACGGTGAAGCGCACCTGATGGCCGCACAGTGTGAGGTCGGCGGCACAGACGGCGCCGATGGCGCGCGGGGTATTGCCGATGACGGCGATTCTGGACATGGTTGCAGATACTTTCTAAAGGTCAGGGATTTTCCCGGTAGATCGCTTCAACCGCGGAAATCGCGCGCACCGGCTGATCCCACGCCGGATACTTCGCCTTGAATTCCTCGACGAGCAGTTTGCCGGTGGCCTCGGCGGTTTTGCCTTCGCGTTTGAGTGCCAGCGTACGTGCTTGCAGCGTGCTCAAGAGCTCGCGATTGGCGGCGAGTATCGAGCCATCCGCGAGATCGCCGTGCGAGCCGATGACGTGCGCGGGCTTCAGGCGTTCGAGCATTTCAAGGCTGGCGAGCCACGAACGCATGCTCGACTGCGGCATCGCGAAGGCCGGGAAGATTTCCTTCATCGCCAGATCGCCCGGGAACAACACCTTGTCTTCTTCGACGTAAAACGCGGTGTCGCCGAGCGTGTGTGCAGGCCCGACATACATCAGGCGCACGCGCACGCCGCCGAGGTCCACCGTTTTTTCTTTTTCGAACAGCTCATCGGCCTTGCGGAAGGCGGCGTCTTTCAGGATTTCCGCGCGCTCGGGCGAACGTTTTCTGAAGATGTTGACCCAGTGCATGCCGGACTCGTCGATGTCCTTCTGTTCGGCCGCAGCGCGGATGATCTTCGCGTTGGGGAAGGCCAGCTCACCGGTGGTGTGCTCGGGGTGCAGATGGGTGGTGACGACATAGACCTCGGTGTTCTTGCTGACCTTGGCCATTTCGCGCGCAACGGCCTCGCCGCTCAGGCGCCCCATGCCCGGATCGATGATCATCGTGGCCCTGCTGCCGACGACGATGCCGACGTTCGGCACGCCCGGCACCGACTCGCTGGGAATGGCGTAGACGTGGGGCGAGACCCTGACCGTGATGCCTTCCTTGACCACCGGCCATTCTTTGTCGCCTTTCGGCGAGCGCGTGGTGTTGAAGACCTGCGCCGTGGCGGATGCGCACAGGGCAGCGAACAATGCGAATGTGATTAACCGAAGAAAATTCTGCATGCTCGCCCCCCCGTTTTGATGCGTGATTATTGCCCGGCCTTCAGCACCTCGGCCACCCAGTCCGACATGTAGGCCATGCCGATGGTGACGTTGTCGACCTGGCAGTGGTGATAACCGCCTTCTTCGCGCTTGAAAATCTTCATGTGCTTGTTGGCCGAACCGCAGGCGTTGATCATGTTCTGCGCGTGTTCGAACGGTGCCTGCTGGTCGCCTTCGCCGTGCACCAGCAGGTAAGGGCAGCGCATTTTCTGGATCACGCCGTCGAGCTTGAAGCCCTCGAGTTTCTTGAAGGCTTCTTCCTTGGTGTTCACGCCGAACACCCACAAGAGATGCTGCCAGGGCACCGACAGCGAGAGGATTTCGCCGCGCTCGATGCGCGCGAGGCGCTGCTGCCATTTGGTGTGGTAGTCCCACTCGGGGCCCCACGAAATACAGCAGGCGAAGCGGTTGTCCATCGAGGCCGCGCGCGGCGCGTAATAACCGCCGAGCGAGAGCGCCATGATCCCGATCCTCTTCGGATCGAATTCCGGTCGCGCGGCGAGAAAATCGTAGGCCGCGCCGGCATGGCGTTCGGTTTCGTGGTGCAGCATCAGGTTGCGGAAGCGGATCGCTTCGCCGTTGCCGGGGCCGTCGAGCAGCAGCACCGAGATGCCGCGCTTGACCATTTCGGGAATGCCGCGGAAGTACTGGATTTCCTTCGTCACATCGAAGCCGTCAAGGAACAGCATGATCGGGCCTTTTTTGCCCGGCTGCCGGTCGGCGTGCACGATGATGCCCGGCAGGCTGGTGCCTTCGTAGGGGATTTCAACGTGCTCGAGGCGCAGCGCCTTGTTGAGTTCGGCGCCCTTGCGAAAGGCATCGACGCCGCGCTTGTAGGCGGCCTGGGTTTCATCGGTCTTCGGCTGCGAGAAGCGTTCGCCGACATGATAGTAATGCGCGGCGCGCATCAGATAGGAAGCGGCGGTGATGTTGTGGCCCTTGGCCGCTTCGGCGTGGCCGATGTTTTCGATGCGCTCGGCTTCGCCCGCCCATTCGTTGAACCAGGCGATGTCGTCACCGACATGGTTCTGCAAACGCAGGCCGATACGGTTGATCTCGTCGATTTCGGCGCCGCCCCAGGGCGCGCCGCCCAACGCGATCAGCACACCGTGCGACCAGCGGTAATTGTCGGGGAAATAGCTGTAGGCGAGCTCGCCGTCAGGCAGCTTGGAACTGGGCATTGCGTTCTCCTGGTATGGGCTGTGGCGCCGCGCTTACAACCGCGGGATGCCGGATTCGATGATGATCTTGCGGAATTTTTCGACGTCGCGTTTGACGATGGCGCGGAAATCCTCGGGCGTGTTGCCGACCGCCTGCAGGCCCAACGCGCGCAGACGGTCCTTCACTTCGCTGGTTTGCAACGCGGCGACCACCGCCTTGTGCGCGGCGCGCACGATCGGGTCCGGCGTTTTGGCCGGCAGGAACAGGCCGGTCCAGTACTGGATGTCGTAACCCGTCACGCCCTGTTCAGCGAGTGTCGGCACGTCGGGCAGCACCGGTGAGCGCGTTGAACTGGTGATGCCGAAGGCCTTCATGCGGCCGGTCTGCAAATGGTTTTGCGTGGCCAGCGGTGTCAGCATCGAGATCGCCGCTTCGCCGGAAACGACGGCGAGCTCCGACGGCGCGCTGCCCTTGTATTGAATGTTGGTCATCTTGATGCCGAGCTGTTTCCACAGCGCATCGCCGGCAAGTTCGCCGGTGGCGCCGGGAATCGCGATGTTCAGTCCGCCCGGGCGCGTTTTCGCATAGGCAGCGAGGTCCTGGATCGACGTGCCCGGCAGCTTGGCATTGGCGGCCACCACCATGCCGGTTGTCGACAGCTGCGAGACAGGAATGAAATCGTTCACCGGGTCGTAGGGCAGCGATTTGTAAAGCGTCGCGTTGACGGCGTGCGTGCCGCTGTTGCCGATAATCAAGGTGTGGCCATCGGGCAGCGACTTGGAGCCGATTTCCATGCCGACGATCGCATTGTTGCTCGGCCGGTTGTCGACGATGATCGATACGCCAAGCACATCGGACATTTTCGGCACGATCAGACGGGCCTGCACGTCCGAAGGGCCGGCCGGCGCTGAGCCGACAATCATGCGCACCGGGCGGCCGCTGCTGGTTTGTGAAAACGCCGCCGTCGCGATGCAACTGGCCGCCAGCAGCGCGGAGAACTGACAGAAAAGCTTCGGATTTGGTTTTTTCATAGGCCGACAGTATATTCCAATCGCCGCGCTTCGACTGCCATGCTAACGCGGCGGCGCTTCGTTTAACGCCGACGCGCAGGCCGTCTCGTTGCGGGCGACGAAGGCCGGTTCCAGCGTGCTGCCGCGATTGACGCGTTTTAATTGCGCGTAAGCAGGCAACAGTGCTTCGCCGGGCGGATTGTCGATGCGCTGCAGGCGCAGCCGGTTGTTGTATACCGTCAGCGCAACACGCATACGTTGGCCGCCGCGGGCACCGGCGAACAGTGTATTGGCGGTGAGGTGGGTGACACTGCCAAGGATGGCCGGCGCGCTGCCAGCATACTGCCAGGTGCCGCCGGCAGCGGCTGAGGCGTACGTACCGCAGAGGGCCTCGCCGTTCTGAAACAGCGCCAGCGCAAAGCGCGCACATTTATCGGCGCCGGGGGCGACGCCGGCCGGACAGAACCACGTCATCCATTCGCCTTCGAAGGCCTTGGCACTGGCGTGCTGCAGCGGCGCCACGGCAAACCACAGCAGCACACTGCACAGAAAAAGCCGGGGGGGATTCGCGAGCATCGCAGCCTTCATTCGGTGAAACACGTATCGGGGAAAATTATATGCCGATTGCGCGGCCGCCGTGCGCATCCGGCTATCGACACGCCCGTGTTCCTGTGAGCAGTACGCGTGCTGATTCGACCCGACGGATTGCGCGGAGGGTGGCATGCCGCACGAACTGTATCGCTTGTCCCATATTGAAGGCCGCGGCCAGGTTATGTATTCACGGTTCGGCAACAGAACATCCGGCGCAATTTCGCAGCGCGGTTTACGCGCGCCCTGTCTATCGACAGGGCGCCGGTCAAACCGGTAACATTTGCTGTTCCTGAGCCGGGTGTCCGGCGCCTACGGACAATATGACTTGAATATACGCACTCTCGCCTGCGTAATGGCGTTGTTATTGGGCAGTGCCGCACCGGCTTGCGCCCAGGAACACTCCGGAAGACCGATCCGTCTTGTAGCGGCCTTCTCGACCGGCGCATTCCAGATACTGGCGCAGCTGATGACGGAACGGCTGAGTGCGGCGCTGGGGCAGCCGGTGGTCGTTGATTACCGAACGGGGGGCGGGGGCAACATTGCGCCCGAACTGGTGGCGAAGGCCGCACCGGACGGCCACACGCTGGTGATTCTCAACTCGACGCACGTGATTGCGCCTATCCTCAATGCGCGCCTGCGCTACGACGTTGCGCGCGATTTTGCGCCGGTTTCGCTGCTGGCCACCGTGCCCAACGTGCTGGTCGTGCATCCGTCGCTGCCGGTCAAAACGCTCAAGGAACTCGCGCAGTTCGCGCGCGCGCATCCCGGCAAACTCACCTACGGGTCGGGCGGCACCGGTTCGTTCAATCACGTCGGCAACGAGCTGTTTCGTCTGCTGGCGCGTGCCGACATCCTGCACGTGCCATACAAGGGCGGCAGCATCGCGCTGCTTAATATCCTGAGCGGCGAAGTCGACATGGTGGTGGTCACGGTGCCGGCGACCATTCCGTTCATCGAATCGCGGCGGCTGCGTGCACTGGCAGTACTTTCGCCCGAGCGCGTCCCGGCGCTGCCCGCCGTACCGACCTCGGCGCAGGCTGGCATGCCGGAACTCGCTTTTGTGACCTGGTACGGACTCGCCGGGCCGGCAGGCATGAACGCCGATTTCGTCGCCAGACTCAACGCCGAAACGGCACGCATACTGAATGTGCCGGAAGAACAGCAACGGCTCGCGCGGCAGGGCATTGATGCGGCGGTAAGCACTCCGGCGGCTTTTGCCAACTACATGCGTGCCGAAGCGGTGAAGTGGGCCCGCGTTATCCGCGAGGCCAAAATCCAGATCAACGAATAGGCGGGGAGGAAACGATGACGAAACGAGAACAGGTGTGGGACCGTTACCTGACCGAACGGGACAAACAGGTGTTCGCGGCCGGCGGCTTCGGCGCGACGCAGGGTTACGGCAAGCGGCCTGCGGTGGTGGTGGTCGACGTCAATTACGCGTTTTGCGGCGAGCGTCCGGAACCGATCCTCGATTCGATCAAGCGCTGGCGCGCGTCCTGCGGTGAAGAGGCGTGGGTCGGCGTTGCGGCGATCGCGAAGCTGCTCGCCGCGGCGCGCGCGCGCGGCCTGCCGGTGTTTTATACCACCGGCGCGAGGCGCCCTGACCGCTGGGACGCGGGTTCGTGGGCTTGGAAAAATCCGCGGGTGACCGAGCAGCCGCGCACCGAGGCCGGCGATGCCGACGGCTATACCATCGTGCCGCAGATCGCGCCGCAATCGCGCGATATCGTGATCTACAAACACAAGCCGAGCGCGTTTTTCGGCACGCCGCTGCAAAGCTTCCTGGTGCAACTCGGCGTGGACAGTATCCTGCTCACCGGCACCACCACCAGCGGTTGCGTGCGCGCGACCGCGGTTGACGCCTTTTCTCACAACTACCGCGTGGCGCTGGTGGA
>CAZVDN010000027.1:11005-11458 GCA_964625665.1 uncultured Streptomyces sp.
GCTGCTTCGACCGCTCGCAGGCGAGTCACGCACTGAGCCTGTGCGATCTGCAGGCCAAGTACGCCGACGTGGTGACGCTGGACGATGCCATCCGGCAAGTGGAGGGCCTGCCCGCCGGCCTGTTCGAATTGCCGCGCGGGTAGTCCGGATGGGCGGACATGCGGGCGGGTCTTCAGCAGCGCAGGGGGTGTCAGCGCTGGTGGTATTCGGAAGAGGCATGTCATGAGCTACGCGTTGTACTACTGGGGTCATATTCAGGGCCGCGGCGAATTCGTGCGTCTGGCACTCGAACAGGCTGGCGCCGAATACGTCGATATTGCGCGCGAACCCGAGGAGCGCGGCATGGGCGTTGCGGCGGTGCGCCGCCTGCTGGCCGACGAATCGCTGGCGTTCCCGCCGTACGCGCCGCCGGTGCTCAGGGCCGGCGATACGCTGATTGCGCAGACCGCCAAC
>CAZVDN010000027.1:11468-20517 GCA_964625665.1 uncultured Streptomyces sp.
TTCCAGCGCAGGACGCGGGCCGGATTTGCGAAACCGGCCGACGAAGCCGGCCGCCTGTGGGCGCACCAGTTGCAGTTGACGGTGACGGATTTTGTCGTGCATATCCACGACACGCACCATCCGATCGCCGGCAGCCTGTATTACGAAGAGCAGTTGCCGGAAGCGAGGCGCCGCGCCGAAAAATTTCACGTCGATCGGCTGCCGAAATTTCTGCACTATTTCGAGCGCGTGCTGCGCAGTAATCCGCTCTCCAGCGAGCACATGGTCGGCGAGCGGCTCAGTTATGTCGATCTGTCGATGTTCCAGTTGATGGCGGGCCTGCGCTACGCGTTTCCGCGGGCCATGAAAAAAATCGAGCCGGCCCTGCCGCTGCTGACCAATCTGGCGGCACGCGTTGAATCGCTGCCGCGCATTGCGGCGTATCTGCAATCGCCGCGCCGTCTAGCCTTTAATCAGCAGGGCATATTCCGGTGTTATCCGGAACTCGATCTGCAGCCGGCGCGCAAGGCGGCGAAGAAAACGATAAAACCCGCCGCGAAAGCGAGAGCGATCGCGAAGTCTGTGCGCCGCGCGCCGGCGAAGAAAAAATAGACGCTGCCCTGAACGGCTAGTCGGCGCGAATGCCCGCGCCTTTGATGACCTGCGCCCAGGTTGCCGATTCCGTGACGATGCTGGCCGCCATTTCCTGCGGTGTGCCGCCGATTGGTTCATAACCTTCGTTGCGCAAGCGCGCGGCGACCTCGGGCGATTGCAGTGCGACGACCACGGATTTGTTGAGCAGGGCAATTGCCTTTGGCGGCGTGCCGCGCGGTGCCATCAGGCCAATCCAGATCGACACCTCGAAGTCTTTCACGCCGGATTCGATCATCGTCGGCAGCGCCGGTGCGGCGCTGGCGCGCGCGCGACTGGTCACCGCCAGTGCCTTCAGGCGTCCACTGCTGACCTGGGGCATGGCCGAAGGCATGGTGGCGAACAACAGCGTCACCTCACCGGACATGACAGCAAGCACGGCAGGGCCGCCGCCTTTGTAGGGCACATGCGTGAGTTCGGTTTTGGTCAGATACTTCATCAATTCGCCGGCGAGATGATTGGATGTGCCGTTGCCGCCCGAGGCATAAGTCAGTTGACCGGGTTTGGCGCGCGCCAGCGCAATCAGTTCCTGAACGTTTTTCACCGGCGCATTCGGATGCACGACGAGCATATTGGGCAGCGAAGCGATGATTGAAACTGGCGCGAAATCCTTGATCGGGTCGTAGCTCAGCTTTTTGTAGAGGCTCGGATTGACCACGATCACGCCGCTGGTCGTCGCCATGATGGTGTAGCCGTCGGCCGGCGCGTGTGCCGCGAGCTCGGCGCCGATGGCGCCGCCGGCGCCCCCGCGGTTGTCGATCACCAGCGACTGACCGAGGACCTCGGACATTTTCTGTCCGACGGTGCGGATCAGGATATCGGTCGACCCTGCAGCGGCGAACGGCACCACCACGCGAATGGCCTTGTCCGGGTAATGTTGCGCGACGGCCGTATGCGTGGCCGCACACAACAGCATTGCGGCACCGGCAAAGGCGCGGTTGAGGTGCGGCATGCCCGGGCTATTTCGCATGTTTGCGCTGCAGTGCGGAAAACGCGCTGTCCAGCCGGGTTTTTGCCGCGTCGATGCGTTCGGCCAGTCGCATGGCAATTTTGCGGTCCTGCGCGAGATTTTCGCGCGCGGCGGCAATGTGATCCGCCACGCGCTCCGGTGCCGCGCCGCCCCGGTATTTGCGTTCGCGCACACAATTCATCGCGTCAAACAGGCGATTAAGCACGTCCTGCCCGACCGCGATCTTCCTGCCGGTATATTTTTCGATCGCATCTTCGAGCACGCGCGCCTTGACTTGGGACGGACGGATGTTCTTGTCGGCGACTTCCTGCATCATCAGCGACAAAATCTGGTGGCCGGTGCGGTACGACATGCCGTGTTCCTTGACCAGAAAACCGACGACCGTGCTGGCCTGCGACCAGTGGTCGTTCGCGCACTGCGCCATGCGTTCTTTGTTCACGGTCATTTCTGCGAGTGAACTGGCCAGGGCGTCCATGGCGCGGCGTGATTCGTCTGCGCATTTCCAGAATTCCGCCGGCAGCATGGTTGCCATTTCCAGTTGGTCTGAGGCGGTCTTGGTAATGGCCAGGGCCTCCATCAGGCGGCCGGTAATCAGGCCGCTGGTACCGTGAATAAATTCGAGCACATAAGGAATGCGCATCTGTGGCGAAATGCTGGAGGTGATGCTGAGGCGGTCAGGCAGGCGGATGAAATTGAATTCCGCGCTGTGCCAGATCAGAAAATCCATGGCAATGCGGCCGAGCGTGTTGTGCATCAGCGCCAGCGCCATGTAGGTTTCGAGCATGTAGTCATAGTTGCGGATCGAATCGCGCGCATTCCACGGCGCGGCATCGAAGCCGAGCAGCTCATCCATGCGCTCGAGATCGAGCGGAAATTCGATGCCGTAGGCGGCGCCGGTGCCGACGGCGCTGATGTTGGTATTGCGGAACGCGGATTCGAAGCGCTTGAAATCGCGCTCAAGCGGTTCGACAAACGACATCAGATAAAAACCGAACGTGCCCGGTTCGATGTGTTGCACGTAGCTGTAACCCGGCATCAGTGTTTCGACGTGTTTTTCGCCGATATCGATCATGGTTTCGCGCAGGGCCAGCGCTGACAGCATGATCTGCACCTGCAGACTGCGAAAAGCGATGCGCGAGGCGACCACGCGCAGGCTGGGGCTCGAGCGGCCGAGGTGCAGCCAGCCCGATTTTTCTTCCTCGCAATGTTTGCGGATGTATTCCTCGCCGCCGTGTATGACGTTCCACAAGGCTTCACGCGCCGGCACCACGCCTTCTTTTTCCATCGCCGCGACAGCATCAACCAGTGCCGCGATGGTTTCAGGCGGAGCGAGTTCCTGTTCGCCGAGTACGACGACCTGGGCTTTGTCCCATTGATGCAATGCATCGAGAAAATCGGGTTCGCGCATCTGCTCGGCGTAATAGTGTTTGAGCAAATCGCTCGGTGCCGCGTTCAGACGGCCCTTCCAGAAGAAGCTCATGCTGTTCCTTCACAATTGATGCGGATCCGTCGCGTTGCGGCGGGTTACGATGCGGAAGATTATATTAGGCGAAGCGCTTGTTGCTTGTCGATGCCCGTCTGCCCGTTGCGATGTGCGGTCTGTTCAGGCGTTTGCATTGCCAATAGAATCCTGCGTATCCGCATGGCTGCGGACATGGTTTTTCCGGGGGAATGATTGAATGGAAGTCGTCCTGCGCGCAAGCGTTGCAGCAATGATGGTGTTTTGCGGTATGGCGCAGGCCGCCGACGCCTGGCCGTCGAAGCCGATCCGTCTGATCTCGCCCTTTGTGCCCGGCGGTGGCGCCTCGCTGGTGGCGCGGCTGGTCGCACCCGACCTGACCGATGCGCTCGGGCAATCGATCGTCGTCGATAACCGCGGCGGTGGCGGGGGTGTGATCGGTTCGGAAATCGCCGCGCATTCGCGCCCCGACGGCTACACCTTTGTCATGGGCACGGCGAGCAACATTTCGGTGCGGCCGCTGGTGGACAAGGTGCCCTTCGATCCGATCCGGGATTTTGCGCCGATCATCCAGACCACCACGGTGCCGCTGGTGCTTTCGGTGCATCCGGCAGTGCCGGTGAAGTCGGTGAAGGAATTCATCGCCTACGGCCGCGCGAAAGAATCGAAACTCAACTTCGCATCCTCGGGCGAGGGCACCATCAGCCATCTTGCCGGCGAGCTGTTCAAGATGTCCACCGGCGTTGTGATGTCGCATGTGCCTTACAAGGGCGGCGGTCAGGCCATCATCGATGTGATCGCCGGCCATGTGCAGGTGGGCTTCATCAACATTCTCGAAGCCTCGTCGCAGATCAAGGCCGAGCGCCTGCGCGCGTTGGCGGTGACCACGGCGGAGCGCTCGCCGGTGCTGCCCAACGTGCCGACAGTGGCCGAATCGGGACTGGCCGGTTATGAAGTCACGCAGTGGAGCGGCGTGCTGGCGCCGGCCGGCACGCCGCCGGCCATTATTGCGCGCATGAATGCGGAGATCGACAAAATCATGCAGAAACCGCTGACGCGCGAGCGGCTCGCCGCCGATGGCGCCCAGCCGGGCGGCGGCTCGCCGGAAAAATTCGCCGCCTTCATCAAGGCGGACATCGCGAAATGGTCGAGGGTGGTGAAGAACGCGGGCCTTGCGCGTCAATAGAACGGCGGGCGCGCCCCGCGGCGCCAACTTATTTGACGAGGCCCAGCTCGGTCATGATGAGTTTGGTGTCGTTGAATTCGACTTCGAGGTACTTGGCGAAGTCCTTGCTGCGCATGAACTGGGTGTCCCAGTCTCGGTTCTCGGCTTCCTTTTTCCATTCGGGACTGGCGGCCATTTTCGCCAGCACTTCCTCCCAGTAAGCCACGCCGGCGGCCGGCATGTTCTTCGGCCCGAAAATTGCACGCCAGCTCTCGAGCGAACTGTTGATGCCCTGTTCCTTCAGTGTCGGCACCTGGGCAAGCTGGCCCGACAGGCGGCGCGGCGCCGCCACCGCCAGCATGCGCGCACCGCCGGCCTGCACTTGCGGCAGCGCCGAACCCACTGAAGACACCACCAGATCGAGATGGCCGCCGGCCAGCGCGGTCATCGAATCGGCATTGGTCTTGAAGATCGCGACCTTGAGTTTGCGCACCTCGACGCCGCCCGAGCGCAGTGCCAGCGCCAGAGTCAGATGATTGGGGCCGCCGCGCGCCACGGTGCCGATGGCGAGTGATGTCGGATCGGCCTTCACTATGTCGATGACATCGCGCATGGTCTTGAACGGCGCGCCGGCGCGCACGGAAATCGCGCTGTGCTCGTTGATTAGCAGCGCGACCGGAGTCAGGTCGAGATAACTCGTTTGCGTGATGCCGGCGAGCTGGTTGCCGAACAGCGTAGGGTTGGCGAGCAGCAGGTAATGCGGGTTGGCCGGAAATGAATTGAGATAGACCACAGCGATGGTTTGATTGCCGCCGGGTTTGTTCATCACGTTGATCGGTGTCGGCACCTGTTTGGCGTCCTGCACGAGCCGCTGAATCACGCGCGCCACCTGATCGTTGCTGCCGCCGGCATCCGACGAGGTGATGATTTCAACCGCGCGTTCGGGCTTCCAGGCCTGCGCCCAGCCGTTCAGCGCGCAGAGCAGGCCCGTGCACAGCAGCAATACATTGCGGAAGGTTGCCATGGGTTCTCCTTTGCGGGATTGGTGCATTACGTGTCGTTCGTTGCTATGCGGCTTCCATGCCTTTGGCGCAAAACGCGGCGAGCGCCTCCGGCGAGGCGAGAAATTCGACCAGTGCGGCTGCGGCCGCCGCATTCGGCGCGTCGCTGAACGGTGCGGCCGCCATCACGGTCCAGACCTGAATTTCTTCGGGAAACGGCCCGATGATGTCCACGCCGGGCACGGCCACCAGTTCCGGCAACTGCTGCACGGCGAGTTCCACCTTGCCGGCCGCCACGTATTCACCGACCAGACCGCCGTCGGGTATGGTGGCCTTGGCGCGGATGGCGTCGCCGATGCCGAGCCTGTCGATCAGTCCGGCGAAATAGATGCCGCTCGCGCCCATGCGCGTGTAGACGATTGTTTTCGCACCGAGCAGCGCGCGCGTGAACGACTCGACCGTGCCGATGTCCGGCTTCGCTGCGCCCGCGCGTACCGCAAGCCCGGCGCCCGAGCGCGCCAGCGGCCGCGCCGCACGCGTGATGCCTTCGCGCGCCAGCGCATCCATCACCGGTGCGGTGACGATGGCGACGTCGCCGCGCTCGCCGCCTTTGATGCGCGCAGCGAGCCCGTTGGCGGTGTCGTAGCTGACGTCGATCCTGTGCCCGGTTTCACGCTCGAATTGCGGGCCGAGTCCGGCCATGGCGGCGTGCACGCCGTTGGAAGAAAGCAGTTTGATCGTGCTCATGAGAAGCGGACGTCGGCGAATAAAGTATGCAAGCTTACCCGAATTGCCGGATCTTTCCGCAGAAGGCTTGCAGCCGGTGGCGCGCTCAGGGCATCATCGGGGTGAATATTGCAGACGGGGACGGTCATGGAATTCCGCTTGAATCAGGAACAGCGCGCCTGGCAGATGATCGCGCGTAAATTCGCCGAAGAAGAGATCCGCAAAATTTCCGTGGCGCGCGACGCCATCGATGATCCGCGCGCCACCTTCGATTGGGAAATCATCCGCAAGGGCTCGCAGCTCGGCCTGCGCACGCTCGGCGTGCCGAAGCAGTGGGGCGGCCCCGAAGTCGATTTCACCACGCAGGCGGTCGTCATGGCTGAACTCGCGCGCGGCGACAGCGCGATTGCCAAGACCTTCAGCCAGTGCTGGAAGTGGTGCCATCTCATCATGGACCGTTGCACACCGGAACAGCAGGAACGTTATCTCAAACCCTTCATGGCCGACCACGCATTTGTGTTGGGCGGCGGCATCACCGAACCGAATGCCGGATCGGACAACCGGCTGCCACCGGTCGATGCGCCGAAAAGCGGTTTGCGTTTGAGTGGTGTGCCGGACGGCGACGGCTGGCGGCTTAACGGTGAAAAATGTTTCATCGCCAACGCCAATATCGCCAAGCTCATCTTCGTATTCACACGCACCAATCCGGACGTCGCGGTGCGTCAGGGTACCACCATCTTCGCCGTGCAGATGCCGCATGAGGGCGTGCGCGTCGGCAAGGTCTTCAACAAGGACGGCTGGCGCTTTTATCAGAACGCCGAACTGATTTTCGAAAACACGCGTATCGCGCAGTCCGACATGATGGGCAAACTCAATGGCGCGATGAGCCACCACGGCGGCAAAAACGCCAAGTTCGCCGAGCTCGAATACTCAGCCAATGCGGTCGGTGTCTGCGATGCGGCCGTTGAAATGGCCATGCATCACGCCAAGACCGAAACGCGCGGCGGGCGCCCGCTGGCCGCGCAGCAGGTCGTGCAGCTGCAGCTTTCCGAAATGCACATGATGACCGAGGCGCTGCGCTCGTTCATGCTGCGCGTGGCCACCGAATCGGACGACGAAGAGGCCGAACATTTTGCGCACAGCCACTTCCTGATGAATTTCGCCACGCAGGCGATCCAGCGCGTCTGCGAACTCAACCAGACCGTGCACGGTTACGCCGACGGCCGCCAGCGCGCCGGCGCCGACAAGCTGGTGCGCGACGCCAAGATCTGGACGCACATTGCCGGCGACGCCGTGCAGAAGATGAAGGCGGTGAGTTTTCTGCTGAAGTAGGGCGGTTGCGCGGGCAGGGCGGATCTACCCCGACTTCTGATAACCGCGCACATCCGCAAACGGCGGTGCGCGATCGGCCTGCAGATCGACCTCGGCGCTGTTCAGGCAGATCTGCAGCATCGAGAAGTAACCGACCGAGCCGATCAGATCGACCACGCCCTTTTCGCCGAAGATCGCTTTCGCCTCGGCGAATGTTTTTTCGCTGACGAAATGGTTGTTCAACACTTCCATGGCGAAGGTGTAATAGACGCGCTCGTCGTCGGCGTCGAAGTTCGGCGTGCGGTTCGCCGCCAGATCATTGATCACCGCATCGCTGATGCCCGCGGCGCGCGCCTTGTCGACATGCGCGTTCCATGAATACTGCGCATCCCAGAAACGCGCCGTGACGAGTATGCCGAACTCGCGCAGTTTCTCCGGCAGCGCGGCATCCCAGCGCATATAGCTGCTGAGCGGCGAGACGTGGTCCATCAGCTCCGGGCTGTGCAGCCAGACGCCGTAAGGGCCGGAGGCGCGTTTGCGCCTGGAGACATGTTTGTCGTGCGCCTCGCGCTGGCGCTGGGTCATCGTGTTGTAGTCGAGTTTCGGCAGTCGCATCGGTTCGCTTTCGGTGTCTGGCTTTTCTTCGGGCGGTCGCGCTGTGCGTCGCGTTCAGGCAAAACTGAATGCGCCGCCGTTCACGTGCAGGATCTGGCCGGTGATATAGGCGCCGCCGGGGCCGCAGAGAAAACGCACCACTGCAGCGATTTCTTCCGGCTCGCCGCGGCGTCCGAGCGGGATCTTGCCCTTGGGGTCGGAGCGCGCGCTGCGGTGTGCGGGCCGCGAGGTATTGAAGCTGCCGGGTGACACGCAGTTGACGCGGATGCCGTCGTCGGCGAGTTCCTTCGACAGCGCGCGCGTGAGGCCGACGAGCCCGTTCTTCGCCGTGGTGTTGTGCGATTTGCGGTTGCCGCCGAGCAGCACCGCGTCGCCGCCCAAGGTGATGATGTTGCCGCTTTTCTGTTCGAGCATCGACGGCAGGCAGGCTTTGATGCAGTGAAACGAGCCGTCGAGCGTGATCGACATGGTGTTGCGCCAGTCTTCGAAAGTCATGTCCTTGAAGAGGATTTCGCGGCGCTGCGAAGCGTTGAGCACGAGGATGTCGATCTTGCCGAAGCGTTTGATTACCGCGTCGCCCATCGCGCGCACTGCTGCGGCGTCGGCGATGTCGGCGAGGAATACGTCGGCAGTGCCGCCGGCCGCGCGGATTTCATTGACCAGCGCTTCGGCGTCTTCGCGCGAACCAAGCGTGTTGACGGCCACCGCTGCACCGGCGGCGGCCAGCGCGAGCGAAATCGCGCGGCCGATGTTTTTTGCGCCGCCGGTGACGAGTGCGACCTGGCCGGCGAGTTCGCGGTTGTCGGTGGATGGATGTGGAATTGCCATGCGGTTCTCCCTGCGCTGCGTGTACTGCTGATGGTTGATCGTGTGATGTTCTGCACCGCGCCCAGTTATCTTGGAGTGACCGGGCCGGCGGGCTATTATGCGCAGATTCGTTGTTCGCATAAAGCAAAGGACGTTGTGATGAGATTTGCCGCAGGCATGTTGTTGGCGGTGTTGACGGGCGCGCTGTCGGCGCAGACGGTGCACGCAGCCTGGCCCGAACGCCCGATCCGCATGATCGTGCCCTCCGCAGCCGGTGGGCAGCCGGACACGAATTCGCGACTGGTGGCCACCGAGTTGTCCAAACTGCTGGGTCAGCAGGTCGTGGTCGATAACCGCCCCGGCGC
>CAZVDN010000028.1:0-3825 GCA_964625665.1 uncultured Streptomyces sp.
CTGAGCGGCGGCCTGCTGCCGCCGCTCCTGCACCGCGTCAACGCACCGTTTTGCGCGCGAGGATGAGGTTGTCGAACACGAGGTTCAGCGACCAGATCCAGCGCGAGCCCTCGAACAGTTCCGGAAAATTCGTGTAACCCTTGACCGAGGTGACGCCGATGTCTTCATCGGTATATTCGTAGGCGCGCGGCCATTTGCTGTCATCGCATGACGGCGCCGCCCAGTTCGCCGGGATCGGATAGTGCACCGCGAAGCACTTGTCTTCGCAGCCGGGCTTGGGGGCGTGCGGGTGAATGCGGCCGAGCTTGGTCGTATCGTGCTCGTTGCCTTTTTCGATCACGTCGTCGGGGCTTTTCAGCGGAGCAATGTAGAACGACTGTGCTTTCCATGAACTATCGGTCACCGTGCCGTCTGAAAAACGCGCGATCAGCCCGCCGTCACCCTGGTACCACTTCGACCTGTTGCCGAAATTGATTTCCGTGCCGAGGCCGAGGTCTTCCTCCCAGTCGACGACTTTGAAGGCATAAGTGAGCGGTCGTTTCGCCTTAAATTTGACGACCACGGAATTGAACGGCGTATACGGGCCGGGATCTACGGCGACCAGTTTGCCGTTGACATAAAACTCGAAATAATTGTCGGCAACGATGTAGCCTGTGATGACCTCACCGTCCGAATCAACCACCGTGACCGGGACGCCGGCGGCCGATACCTCGCTGGTCTTCGATGGCGTGACCTTCGTGCAATCGTTGTAAAGATCAGCACCCTTCGGGCCGGTTTGAAAGGCGGTTTCCGCGGGTACGGTCCAGGTTTTTCCGTCCTGCGATTTGATGGTCCCCACTGCGCTGATGCGATGGTTTGCCACATCCACCGGGCATTTGTACAGATTATCGATCGTTTTTGTGGCCAGTCCCTGTGTCACGGACCTGCCGCCGGCACCCTGCGCGCCGGCATTCAATGAGAACAGCAGGCCACAGGCAAATGCCGACAGCATGACGGATGCGCGACGGACGATTCTGGTGCAATGATTCATTGGAAACCTCCTCTTCGGGCCGGTCAGTCGAGAGACCGCGTGGCACCTTGTTTTGTTTGGAATTCTTCTGCGATCCGAGCTTAGCCGAGCCCCGCGACAGCGGCAAGCCGCCGCCCCGGCGCCTTCCCGGCGGCGGGGCGTTCATCAGGGCCGGAAACGCGATCAATCGCAAGTGATTGATTTGTATAGGCCGAAATCCGGTGCGTGGGTTGGGAATTTCCGAAAAATGGTGTAGAATCGCGCCTCTTTCGAATTAGCGGAGTTGCATCATGTCGCGCGTATGTCAAATCACCGGCAAGAAGCCACAGTACGGGAACCACGTTTCCCACGCCAATAACAAGACACACCGCCGCTTTCTGCCGAACCTGCAGTCGCGTCGTTTCTGGGTCGAGAGCGAGAACCGCTGGGTGCGCATGCGCGTATCGGGCGCGGGGCTGCGCACCATCGACAAAAAAGGCATCGACGTCGTGATCGCGGAAATGCGCGCGCGCGGTGAAGATATCTAAGAATTGATCGAACAAGGGGGCAGGCCCCCTTGTATATCCCCCACTTCAGTCGAAACGCCGGTTAACAGAAACACTTGATAGGCGTTTTTCCAAGGAACATTCATCATGCGTGAAAAAATCAAACTCGAATCAAGCGCCGGCACCGGCCACTTCTACACGACGACCAAGAACAAGCGCACCACGCCGGACAAAATGGAAGTGAAGAAATTCGATCCGGTCGCGCGCAAACACGTGACCTACAAGGAAACTAAGATCAAGTAAGCCTTGTTTCCTTGCCAATAAAAAAGCCCGCTGATGCGGGCTTTTTTATTGTTTGCGGTTGATGCTCAACTGCGCGCCAGGCGGTAGCGGCGCAGGCGCAGTGAAAACTCCTGCAGCGCTTCGATGCCGCTGGCTTCGGCGCGGCGGCACCAGTCTTCGAGTTCGTGCACCAGTTGTTCCTTGGTGGCGGTGGAACGCTGCCAGAGGGCGGTCAGGTCCTCACGCATCGAGTAGACAGTCTCGAGGATCTGGCTCTTGCTGAGCATTTCGTTGACGTGTTCGCGGTCGGACTCGGACAGCTTGCGCGCGTCGCTGTCGAGCAGGCGGCGCACCGATTTGCGGTCGACTTTCACCGCGTGCGCGGCGCGCAGCTGGGCGAGTTCGGCGGCGCAGGTTTGTTTGAGCGAACGCGCATATTTGG
The DNA here is from genome assembly GCA_964625665.1 of uncultured Streptomyces sp. Classification (GTDB taxonomy): domain Bacteria; phylum Pseudomonadota; class Gammaproteobacteria; order Burkholderiales; family SG8-41; genus PALSA-1004. Next base: position 2,219 of record CAZVDN010000028.1, read on the forward strand.
TCAGCACCTCGTAGCGGCTGAGCACGATGGCCTGCAGGGCTTCCTGGTCGCAGGTGGCGCTGGGGCCGACGAGCAGTTTCGGTGCGACCTTCTTGACGTGCGCGAGGCCGGCGATTTCCAGCAGCCGGATGTAGAGCCAGCCGATATCGAATTCCCACCATTTGTTCGACAGGCGCGCCGACGACGGATAGGCGTGATGATTGTTGTGCAGTTCCTCGCCGCCGATCAGGATGCCCCACGGCAGGATGTTGCGGCTGGCGTCGTCCGCCTGGAAATTGCGGTAGCCCCAGAAATGGCCGACGCCGTTGATGATGCCGGCGGCGAAAATCGGGATCCACATCATCTGGATCGCCCAGATGGTGATGCCGATGAAGCCGAACAGAATGAAATCGATGACGAGCATCGAGGCGATGCCGGCCACCGAGTGCCCTGTGTAGACGTGGCGCTCCATCCAGTCGTCCGGCGTGCCCTGGCCGAATTTTTCCAGCGTTTCCGGATTGACGGCTTCGCGCTTGTAGAGATCGGCGCCTTCAAACAGGATTTTCGGCAGGCCCATGACCTGCGGGCTGTGCGGGTCCTCGGGCGTTTCGCAGCGCGCGTGATGTTTGCGGTGCACCGCCGTCCACTGTTTGGTTTCCATGCCGGTGGTCAACCACAGCCAGAAGCGGAAGAAATGGCTGACCACCGGATGCAGGTCGAGCCCGCGATGCGCCGAATGACGATGCAGGTAGATCGTGACCGATGCGATGGTGATGTGGGTGATGCCCAGTGTGACGGCGATGAAGCCCCACAGGGATAGATCAAACACGCCTGAATACATGGAGAATTCCGAGGTTGGAGACTGGCGGCAGTCTACCGAACTATCGATACCCTGCAAAGTGCTTTTTGGCCCATCCGGCGGCTGCAACACGCGTGCCCGGCGCGTGCTTCAACTCGTTGTGTGTGCAGGTGAATTCTGCGGATTCAGGCGGCGCCGGAAGGCGCATTGCCGAGCAGGCGCACTTCGCGCTGCGGGTAGGGAATCTCGATGCCCTGGGCCTTGAAAGCGCGCCAGATTGCCAGATAGAGGTCGGAGCGGATTGCCGCCGAACCCAGTTCGGGATCGGCGATCCACAGTCCCAGTTCAAGGCTGATGCCGTTGTCGGCGAAGGCGAGGATGGTGACGCGCGGCTCGGGCGCGGCCAGCGTTCGCGCATGCGCGCGCGCAGCGTCGAGCAGAATTCCGGTGGCAGCATCGAGATCGCTGTTGTAGCTGATCTGCAGCGGCACAGTGACGCAGACCCGCGTGTCGCTGTAGGAATGGTTGATCACCGTCGAGGTGATGACAGTTTCGTTCGGAATGATCGCTTCGGTGCCGTCGGCGCCGCGCACGACGACATAGCGCGCTGTCATCTTGTTGAGTTTGCCGGAGTGTTTTTCGATGGTGACCACGTCGCCGATCTTCACCGAGTGGTCGAGCAGGATGATGAAGCCGCTGATGTAATTGCTGGCGATCTTTTGCAGGCCGAAACCGATGCCGACGCCGAGCGCGCCGCCGAACACCGACAGCGCGGTGAGATCGATGCCGACGGCCGGCAGCACGAGAAACAGCGCGAACAGCACCAGCA
>CAZVDN010000028.1:3925-9986 GCA_964625665.1 uncultured Streptomyces sp.
GTGAGATCGATGCCGACGGCCGGCAGCACGAGAAACAGCGCGAACAGCACCAGCACCGGGCGCAACAGCTTGGCGAGCATGACGCGCAGCGTCATCTCCATGCGATGCGCCGCCATCAGCTGTTCTTCGACGATGCGGCTTACCCACAGCGTCAGCAACAGGGTGAGGACGATCCAGACCGCGGCCTCGCCGACGGTGAACAGCGAGATCTTCTGCTTGCCGACGTGAAAGCTGATGTCTTCGAGATAGTTGATGATGGCCGGTGCCCAGCCGAGCACATGCAGCGCGAAGCCGCCCCACACCAGCCAGCTGATGGTGCGTTCGAAGACCGAGGCAACGCCGCCAGCCGGAAACACCAGGCGCAGCATGTAGGCAAAACTGCGGCTGATCGCCAGCGCGGTGAGCAGCGGCACTGCAATGTTGAGCAGGCTGACGCCGTGATTTCCGCTTAAGGCAGCGCGCGCCACCAGCACCAGCAGCAGTGCGCTGAGCGGGAAGGCGAGGCGGCGCACGAGACCGGCGAAGCCGCGGTCGTGTGCCGGATCGAGCACGAGATTCAGTTGCCGTCGCGTGTACCAGGTCAGGGCGGTGGCCAGCGCGAGGCATAACAGCAGCGCCGCGGCCTGCCAGACAAACTGCACATCGTGCAGCTCGAGCCAGAACTTCAGCGGCAGCGATTCGAGGGTCTGCGGCAAACGCGCTCCGTGTACGGCGGGGAAAATTTATTCTAGCACGCGGGAAAAACCGCTCAGTGCCGCGATGAGGCGTGCGCGTAATGGCGCCGCCAGTTGTTGTAATAGGCTTCGCACAGCGGCGGATTGCCGCGCAACAGCAGGGCATTTTCGGCATTGCGCTGCTGGGCCGCGGCTGTGAAGTTGTAGCTGCCGGTGATGACGGCGCAGTCGTCGAGCCCGCTGTCGATGACCATGACCTTGTTGTGCGCGGCGGCGTGCTTATGGTCGAAACGCAGCGGCACCTTGCCGCGCGTGAGATCGCGCAGGACCAGCGGTTCGCTGCGCGCCTGTTCGGCATCGATGATGATCGCGACCTCGACGCCGCGGCGCTGGGCACGCACCAGGGCCTCGGCGATGCGGCGGTGAGTGAAGCTGTAGGCCTGTACGAGTATCTGCCGGTGCGCTGCGTCGATCGCGCCGATGATCATGGCATCAGCGTGGTCCCCCGGCGTGAACGCATATTGAACGCTGCCGGCGGCGGCCATCGGAGTCGCCGGTGCGGCGTTTTGCGCCAGGGCCGGACATGCGGCCAGTCCGATTAGCAGGCCGAAGGTGCGTGCGTTCATCATGCAGACTCAAACGGCCGCGGCGCGCGCCGCGTTGACCATGGACCTGCCGGCGTTCAGGCCGGGCTGCGTTCCATGGCGGCGGCGAAAAATCCGTCGCAGCCGTGGCGTTGCGGCGACAGTTCGAGGTAATCGCCGGTGTCGATGTTGATTTGCTGCTGGCGCAGGATGTCCGCGGCCGGCACCAGGCGGAACGATGGATGCGAGGCGAGAAAATCGGCTACCACGTCGTGGTTCTCCGTGCGCAGAAAACTGCAGGTGGCATAGACGAGGCGCCCGCCGGGTTTCACCAGCGTTGCGGCGGCCGCAAGAATCGAACGTTGCTTGACCGCAAGTTCGGCCACGCCCTGCGCGCTTTGCCGCCATTTCAGATCGGGATTGCGTCGCAGTGTGCCGAAACCGCTGCACGGCGCGTCGACCAGCACGCGGTCGATCTTGCGTGCCAGCCGGCGCACGCGCGGATCGGTCTCGCTGTCGATGACCTGCGGATGCACGTTCGACAATTGCGAACGGCGCAGGCGCGGCGTCAGTTTGCCGAGACGGTAATCAGAAACATCGAACGCATAAAGACGGCCGGCCGATTGCATCAACGCACCGAGCAGCAGGGTTTTGCCGCCGGCGCCGGCGCAGAAGTCGACCACCATTTCACGGCGCTTCGGCGCGAGCAGATAACACAGCAGTTGGCTGCCTTCGTCCTGCACTTCGACTTTGCCTGACGTAAAAAGCGCATGGCGGCTGAGCGCGGGTTTGCCGGCGAGGCGCACGCCCAGCGGCGAATGCGGTGTGGCCGCGGCCGCGATGCCATCGGCTGCCAGCGCCTGGAGCACCTCTTCGCGGTTCGACAACAGCGGATTGATGCGCAAGTCGAGCGGCGCTGGCTGCGCCAGTGCGCGGCCGAGGGCGAGGATTTCTTCCTCGCTCATTTGCGCCGCAAGCATTTCGACCAGCCACTGCAGCAGTTCCGCATTGACGGCCAGCGGCGCCTCGTCGGCGCGCGGCGTTTTCAGGGCGGCCGCCCAGTCGCCGTCTGCACCGAACAGTGGCTCGAGCTGGCGCAGGCTGACGCCTTCGATGCGGCTGAAATAGGCCAGCAGCAGGCGGCGCGGCGTGTCCGCACCGGTGTGGAATTCGAGGCTGTAGCGCCGCCGCAAAATGGCGAACACGGTATCGGCGACGAAGGCGCGTTCCTGCTGGCCGAGCTGTTTGTTCAGGCGGAAATACTGCGAGAGCACTGCGTCCGCGGGCTGCGTCATCGGCAGGATCTGCGCGAGCGCGTCGGTGGCCGCCCTGAATTGTCCCTGCGTGATTTTCATTCTTCGCTCACTCTGATATCGCTGACAAGTTGTTCGCCCGCGGGTTGGCCCTCGCGGTCGAAAAAACGGATACGCACCGGCAGCCAGCGGTATGCGGGTGCCAGCCACAGTTCGATGGATTCCTCATTGGCGCGGCGCACCTGCCGCACCGGCACCGCGCGCAGGTCGCCGAAGGGCGTCTGCAGTGCTTCTTCAAGACCGACCTCGAGTTCGTAGCGCTCGAATTTCCAGCCGTTGGTGATCGGCAGCACGATGCGTCCCGGTGTCAGCGGCATCAGCCCGAGCTGGTACATGAAGCTGACGAGGTCCTGTTCGTTGCCGGCCAGCGGCGCGCTCTTCGGCGGTTCGCCGAAGGTGAGGGTCTGGGTTTTCCAGTCGAAGCGCGCGCTTGCCGCGTCCTTTTCGCCGCGCCGTTCGCGCGCATTGCTGAATTGTTCGGGCCGCAGGCCGGCGGTGGTCAGGCGACCGCTGCTGATGTATTCGATCGACTGGCGCGCGAACATCGCGGCGATGCCGGTGGTTTCGGAGGCGCTGCGCACGCGGTAACTGTCGTCGGTGAGCGTCCACGACTGCACGGTGCGACCGACGTTGAAGCGGTTGCTGCCAAGATAAAGCTCGTAGTTGATTTCGCCGTTGCGCGGCAGACGCCGTGCCAGCGCGGGGGATGGTTTTGTTTCGACCGCCGGCGCTACTGTGACCGGGGCGGGCGCGGCGGCTTCGGCAATGACCGGCGGCGCGCTTTCTGCAACCACGGCCGGCGCGTTTTGCATTGAAGACATCGGCACCGCTGCGGCTGCAACATTGGCGCTCGGCGTCGTTGCGGGTTGTGACGCGGCCGGCCGGGCGGGCGGCACGACCGGCGGCAGGGCAGGGGCCGCCTGCAATCGCACGCGCAGCGGCGGCGGTTCAGCCGCCTGGCGCAACACCGGCAGCGAAATGTCCGAAACAATGACCCAATGCGCAATCAGCGACAGCAGCGCGAAGATTGCGAGTTTTCGCATGGTGCGGATATCAGCCACTCAGTGCGCTTCGATCCGGGTGATCGTCTGCTCGTATTTCGAACCGTCGTTTTCGACGATCAGCACTTTGACCGGCAGGTGGTGGTGTTCGGGCGCGAGCCAGACTTCGACCGCGTTGTCGCCTGCCTCGCGCTGCTTTACCAAGTGCACGGTGTTGAGTTTTCCCAATGCGGTGTTGAGCGTTTCCCGGCCGGCCAGCTGATAACGGTAGGCTTCGATCTTCTTGCCGTTGGTCATGTGAAAGGCGAGATTGGCCAGCCGGTCGGCGGGCAGAAACATGAACTGGTACATCAGCGACAGGCGGTCCTGGGTGTCTTTCGGCAGCGCGATGGTTTCAGTGCGCCCGTCGAATGTCATGCTGAGCTGATCGGTCTTCCAGTCAAAGCGGGCGCTCACGTTTTTGCTGGCATCATCGAGGCGGCCGTATTCGAGTTGATCGGGCCGCAGGCCGGCCGGCGTCACGCTGCCGGTGCTGGTGACCTTGATGCGCGTGCGCACGAAGATCGCCAGCAGGCCGGCGGGATTGCTTTCGCTGACGATCGAATACGCGCTGCCGCGCTGCTCGAAGGCCTCGCTGACAGTGGCGACATGCAGGCCGTCCTTGTGCACTTCGTAATGCGCTTTGACGGTCGCCGGCGGCGCGGCAAATACACCGCCGGCTGCCAGCAGCAGCGCGGCCAGCAGCAGGCGCAAGGCGTTCATCGTTCGGGCGCCGGAACGACCAGGGCCGCTGCAGCGGGGCGCGGATTTTGCAGCACTACCGTGCCCTGCGGCGTGATGGTCAGGCGCCCGGCGCAAAACCATTCGACCGCCTGCGGGTAGATGCGATGTTCCTGGGCGAGCACGCGGGCGGCCAGTGTGTCTTCGCTATCGCCGTCGAGCACGGGCACCACCGCCTGCGCGACGATCGGGCCGTGGTCGAGTTCGGGTGTCACGAAATGCACGCTGCAACCGTGCGCCTTGACGCCCGCTTCGAGCGCGCGGCGGTGCGTGTGCAAACCGGTGAACGACGGCAGCAGCGACGGATGAATGTTGAGAATGCGGCCGCGATAGTGATCGACGAACTCCGCGGTCAGAATGCGCATGAAGCCGGCGAGCACCACGAGGTCGGGCGAAAAGGCATCGATTGCCGCGGCCAGGGCGCGGTCGAAGGCGGCGCGGTCGCCGAAGGCGCGATGATCGACAACCTGTGTGGCCACGCCGTGTTGCTGCGCCGTGGCCAGCCCCGCGGCGGCGGGGTCATTGCTGATCACCGCAGCCACCGTCAGCGGCAGCCGTGCTTCGAGGATGGCCTGCATGTTGCTGCCACGCCCGGAGATCAGGATGACAATTTTTTTCATGCGACGACAGTCTGCTCCTCGCCGTTGCAGCGTGCGGCAATGCTGCCGATGCGCCAGACGGTTTCGCCGGCGGCGCGCAGGGTGTCCGCCGCGGCTTTGGCATCTTCTTCGGCGACGACCACGACCATGCCGATGCCGCAGTTGAATACGCGCAGCATCTCGGCTTCAGCGACGTTGCCCTGTTCCTGCAGCCACTTGAACAGCGGCGGCCGCGGCCAGCTTTTGCCGTCGATATGCGCGGTCAGGTTTTCCGCCAGCACGCGCGGCACGTTGTCGACAATGCCGCCGCCGGTGATATGGGCCATGCCCTTGACCGCGATTTTTTCCATCAGCTGGAGCATCGGTTTCACATAGAGTCGCGTCGGCGCGAGGATCAGATCGCTTAACGTTTGGCCGTCGAGCTTTGCCGACAGATCGACCTTCTTTTCGGCGATGATGCGGCGGACCAGCGAGTAGCCGTTCGAATGCGCGCCGTTGGAGGCGAGTCCGAGCACCGCGTCGCCGGCCTTGATCGTGGCGCCGGTGATGATTTTGCTTTTTTCGACGACGCCGACGGCGAAGCCCGCCAGATCGTATTCGCCCGACGGATACATGCCGGGCATTTCGGCTGTCTCGCCGCCGATCAGCGCGCAGCCTGATTGTTCACAGCCTGCAGCGATCCCCTTTACAACATCGGTAGCAGTGGCGACATCGAGTTTGCCGCAGGCGAAGTAATCGAGGAAGAACAGCGGCTCGGCGCCCTGCGTCAGGATGTCGTTCACGCTCATCGCCACGAGATCGATGCCGATGGTGTCGTGGCGGTTCAGTTCGAAGGCGAGTTTGAGTTTGGTGCCGACGCCGTCGGTGCCGGAGACCAGCACCGGTTCCTTGTATTTGGCGGGCAGCCCGCACAGCGCGCCAAAGCCGCCGATGCCGGCCAGTACTTCGGGCCGCATGGTGCGTTTGGCAAACGGCTTGATGTTTTCAACCAGGGCATCGCCGGCATCGATGTCAACGCCGGCATCGCGATAAGTCAGGGATTTCGAAGGTGTGCTCAAGGCGGGCTTTCGGAGGAAGGTCGCGGCTGAGGGGACTCTAAGTTAATATACG
>CAZVDN010000028.1:10061-18582 GCA_964625665.1 uncultured Streptomyces sp.
AAATATTCCATCGCGCGCCCCGTCCCGCATGAAGCAAATGATCCTCGATATCGCGCCGGCGCCGGCGCCGACGCTCGACAGCTTTGTGTCGGGGCGCAACGGCGAATTGCTGGTGTCGCTCTACGCGCTGGCCAACGGTTCGAATCGCGACCAATTCATCTATTTGTGGGGCGAGCCCGGCTGCGGGCGCAGCCATTTGCTGACGGCGGTGCTGGCGGCCGCGCAGCGCGAAGGCCGCGCCGCAGTGCGTTTTGATCCGCGCCTCGAGGCGGCCGACAGTGCGCTGGTCGCTGCCGATGACGTGCATCTGCTCGATGCCGATGCGCAGATCGCGCTCTTCAATCTGCACAACCGCCTGCGTGCCGGCGGCGGTTCGCTGCTGGCCAGCGGCAATGCCGCACCGGCCCGGCTGGCGCTGCGCGCCGATCTGACCACGCGGCTCGCCGCCGGCCTGATTTACCAGGTGCACGGCCTGAATGACGCCGAAAAGGCCGCGGCGCTGCGCGGACACGCCGATGCGCGCGGTTTCCGTCTTTCGCAGGAAGTCGCCGATTATCTGTTGCGCCACGCCGAGCGCGACATGCCATCGCTGCTGGCGCTGCTCGATGCGCTGGACCGCTATTCGCTCGCCAACCGCCGCGCCATCACGGTGCCGCTGTTGCGCGAACTCTTGAACGCCTGACCCGGAGACCGCATTGAATCTCGCATTGTTCGACCTCGATAACACGCTGCTCGCCGGCGACAGCGATTTCGAGTGGGCGCAGTTTCTGATCGAGCAGGGTGTGCTCGACCGCGAAGTCTATGAGGCGCGCAATCACGAGTTCTACGAGCAGTACAAGAAGGGCACGCTCGACATCCACGAGTTTCTCGACTTTCAGTTGAAGCCGCTCGGCCGCCATCCGCGCCGCCAGCTCGATGAATGGCATGCGCGCTACATGCAGGTGAAAATCATGCCGATGATGCGCGAATCGGCTCGCGCACTGGTGGCGCGCCATCGCGGCGATCTGTGCGCCGTCGTTACCGCCACCAACAGTTTTGTCACGGCGCCGATTGCGCGCGAATTCGGCATTCCGCATCTGGTGGCCACCGAGCCGGCGCAGGTGAACGGCGAGTTCACGGGCGGCGTTTCCGGCCTGCCCTGTTTTCGCGAAGGCAAGATCGCGCGGGTTGAGGCCTGGCTGGCGGAACAGGGCCACGGCTTCGGTGTGTTCGCGCGCAGCTATTTTTACAGCGACTCGCTCAATGACCTGCCGCTGCTGGCGCGCGTCAGCGATCCGGTGGCCGTGGATCCCGATGACACGCTGCGCGCGCATGCCGTCAAACACGGCTGGCCCGTGATTTCACTGAACTGAATACGTCGTGATGCGATCCCTGCCGCTGCTGGCCGTTCTTGCGCTGTGTGCCGCCGGCAGCCTGCTGGCGGCCCTGCTGATCGGCAGTGTGCCGTTGACGGTAGCGCAGGTGCTCAATGCGCTGTTCGGGCAGTCGCCCGACAGTACACACACCATGGCGCACGACATCGTCTGGCAGTTGCGCGCGCCGCGTGCGCTGGCCGCATTTGTCTGCGGGGCCTTGCTGGCCGGCGCCGGTGTGCTGTTGCAGGTTCTGCTGCGCAATCCGCTCGCCGATCCCTATGTGCTCGGCGTTTCCGGCGGTGCGGCGCTCGGTGCGCTCGGCGCGATGTTGTTCGGTGCCTCGCTGGCGGGCTTGAACGCCGCGGCTTTCATCGGTGCGGCGGCGGCCATTGCGATCGTGTTTGCCTTGTCGTTCCGCGCCGGCGACTGGAACCCGCATCGTTTGCTGTTGACGGGCGTCGTGCTGTCATCGGGGTTTGCCGCATTGATCAGTTTGATTCTGGCAGTGGCGCCGCAGGCGCAGCTCAAAGGCATGCTGTTCTGGCTGATGGGTGATCTTTCGGATGCCGGCAACAGCGGCGGCGCCTGGCTGTTGCTCGCAGCATTGCTCGTGGTGTTCGGTCTGCTCGCGCGCAGCCTTGATGCGCTGGCACTCGGCGCCATGAAGGCGCGCGCGCTCGGTGTGGCCGTAACGCCGCTGCAGATGGCGATTTACGCCGGCGCCGCCGCGGCGACGGTCGCCGCGGTCTTGCTCGGCGGCAGCATCGGTTTTGTCGGCATGATGGCGCCGCACGCCCTGCGCCTGCTCGGCGTGCATGAACACCGCGCGCTGCTGCCGGCGGCGGCGCTGGGGGGCGGCATGTTTGTCGTGCTTGCCGATATTCTGGCGCGCACGCTGTGGGCGCCGCAGCAACTGCCGGTCGGCGTGTTCACGGCCCTGATCGGTGTGCCGGTGCTGCTGGTTTTGTTGTCGAGGAAATCGTGATGCTGGCCGCGCAGGGCATCGGACTCAATGCCGGCCGCCGCACACTGGTCAGCGGCCTCGATCTCAGTATCGAGGCTGGCCAGTTGTGGGCGGTGCTCGGCTGCAACGGCAGCGGCAAGACGACGCTGTTGCACGCGCTGGCGGGGCTCGTGCCGCCGGCGGCGGGACGCATTCAATTCGAAGGCCGCGCGCTCGGCGATTACGCGCGGCGCGAACTCGCGCGCGGCCTCGGCGTGCTGCTGCAGCGCGAGGACCAGGACTACTGGGGCACGCTCGCCGATTACGTCCGTCTTGGCCGCTATCCGCATGCGCGTTCGCCGTTCGGCGGCGCGCGCGACGATGATCCGGCGGTGATGCGTGCGATTGCCGAATGCGATCTTGCGCCGCAGGCGCTGCAGTCTTACGCAACGCTGTCCGGCGGCGAGCGCCAGCGCGCGCGCCTCGCGCAACTGTGGGCGCAGGACGCACGCCTGTTGCTGCTCGACGAACCGTTGCAGCATCTCGATTTGCGCCACCAGCAGCAGACCATGCGCCAGATCCGCGCGGCGACACGCGCTGGCCGCGCCGCCGTGGTGGTGCTGCATGATCTGGCGTTTGCCGCGCAATGCGACCGCGTGTTGCTGCTCTACGGCAACGGCAGTCATGCGCAGGGCACGGCGGCCGACATGCTCGAGCCGAAACGGCTAGAAGGGCTGTTCGGCTGCCGTCTGGCGGTCTGCGGCAGCGGCGCGACGGCGCATGTGACGCCCGTTATATAATTGGCCACGGATTCAAATTCGAGCGCAGGCCCGCCGGTGCGCCGCTTGATTTGTTTAAAACCTGGATTTCCCATTCAATGATCAGAAAATTTTTCGGCAAGGTGTTTTCGGGCCGGCTGTTCGGCAAATCGGCCCAGCCGAAAATCATTGCCTTCAAGACGCACCGCATCGCGCCCGACCGCATCAGTCGCGCGGCGCAGAAGGTCTGTGAAACGCTGCAGCAGCACGGTTTTGCAGCCTACGTCGTCGGCGGCGCGGTGCGCGACCTGTTGCTGGGGCGCGAGCCGAAGGATTTCGACGTCGCCACCGGCGCGCGGCCGGAGCAGGTGCGCGCGCTGTTCCGCCGCTCGCGCATCATCGGTCGCCGCTTCCGTCTCGTGCATGTGATGATCGGCGCGGAGACCATTGAGGTTTCGACGTTTCGCGGCCCCAGTGGTGCCGCCGACGAGGGCGCCGACGCCGCCCAGTCATCGACCGACGAACACGGCCGCATCCTGCGCGACAACGTCTTCGGCACCGTTGAAGAAGACGCGCGGCGCCGCGACTTCACGATCAACGCGATGTTCTATGACCCGGTGCGCCAGGAAGTGCACGATTATCACGACGGTGTGGCCGACATCAAGGCAAAGCGCTTGCGCATGATCGGCGATCCGTTACAGCGTTACCGCGAAGACCCGATCCGCATGGTGCGCGCGGTGCGCTTTGCCGCGGCCTGCGGTTTCGAAATCGAACCGCGCGCGCGCAAACCGATCCGCACGCTCGCCAATCTGCTGCAGAACGTGCCCAAGGCGCGCGTCTTCGACGAGATCATGAAGCTGCTGCTGTCGGGCAGCGCCGCCGAGGCGGTGCGCCGCCTGCGCAAGGAAGGCCTGCATCACGGCGTGCTGCCGCTGCTCGATGTCATTCTCGAGCAGCCGCTCGGCGAGCGCTTCGTCATGCTGGCGCTGGCCACCACAGACGCCCGCATCAACGCCGGCAAGACGGTCTCGCCGGGATTTCTGTTTGCGGCACTGCTCTGGCACGAAGTGCTCGCCGCCTGGCGCCAGGCGCAGGCGCGCGGCATGCACACGATGCCGGCGCTGTTCGAGGCGATGGACTCGGTGCTGCAGGTGCAGTCGGAGAAGCTCGCCATTCCGCGCCGTTACGGCGGCGATATGAAAGAAATCTGGGCCTTGCAGGCGCGTTTCGAAAACCGTTCGGGCCGCCGGCCGTTCCAGTTGCTCGAGCATCTGAAGTTCCGCGCCGCCTACGATTTTCTGCTGCTGCGTTGCGAGAGCGGTGAACTCGACAGCGAGATCGCCGACTGGTGGAAAAAATTCTCCTCGACCGACGAGGCTTCGCGCAATTCGATGTTGCTGAAGGAGGGCGCAGCCGGCCCGGCCAAGCGCCGCCGTCGCCGGCGCCGGCGCAAACCGGCGGCCGGGGAGTCCGCGGAGAGCGCCGAATCATGATGCCGGTGACGGCGTATATCGCGCTCGGCAGCAATCTCGAGAACCCCGAAGCGCAGATCGAAGCAGCCTTCGATGCGCTGGCAACCATCGCCGGATCGCGGCTCGTCAAACGTTCATCGCTTTATCGCACCGCACCGGTCGGTTATGCCGACCAGCCCGATTTCATCAATGCGGCCGGCGCGTTCGAAACGACGCTGGCGCCGCGCGCCCTGCTCGATGCGCTGCTGGGGCTCGAAGCGGCACGCGGCCGCGCGCGCACCTTCGTCAATGCGCCGCGCACGCTCGATCTCGACGTCCTGCTCTACGGCGACCGGCAGATTGCCGAAAACGGATTGACGGTGCCGCATCCGCGCATGCATGAGCGCGCCTTCGTGCTGGTGCCGCTCGCGGAAATCGCGCCGGATTGCGTGGTGCCCGGACGCGGCACGGTGCGCGAACTGTTGCGCAGCGTGGACCAAAGTGGCGTGTCTCTTGCAGGCGGCATGCGCAAGGCGGTCAATGCCTCATGACCGCGCTGCCGGACAAATACCGCTACATCGTCGTCGAGGGGCCGATCGGCGCCGGCAAGACCAGTCTCGCGCGCAAACTGGCCGAAGTGACCGGCGCTTCGACGCTGCTGGAAGATCCGGGCGCCAACCCGTTTCTGCCGGGGTTTTATCAGGACCGCGCGCGTTACGCGCTGCCGGCCCAGCTGTTTTTTCTTTTTCAGCGCGTCAACCAGGTGCGCGATCTCAGCCAGGGCGACATGTTCAAGCAGGCGACGGTCGCCGATTTCATCCTCGACAAGGACCCGCTGTTCGCGCGCCTGACCCTGAACGACGACGAACTCAATCTCTATCAGCAGATTTACAATTCGATCAAGCCGCAGTCGGCTACGCCCGATCTGGTGATCTATCTGCAGGCGCCGACCGAGGTGCTGGTCGAGCGCGTCAAACGCCGCGGCCTGAACTATGAGGCGTCGATCACCGAGGACTACCTGCTGCGCCTCGGTGAGACCTATGCGCGGTTTTTCTACCAGTATGATGCGGCGCCGCTGCTGATCGTCAATTCCGAGCACCTGAACTTCGTCGATACGCCGGCCGATTTCGAATTGCTGATTGAGCGTATTATTGCAATGCGCGGCACACGCGAATTTTTCAGCATGGGTGAATGACAATGCGGATTTCCCTCACGGCGTTGCAGAAAATGAAACAGGACGGCGAGCGCATCGTGATGCTCACCGCCTCCGCCGCCAGTTTTGCCGCGGTGGTCGATGCGGCCGGCGTCGACACCATCCTCATCGGCGATTCGCTCGGCATGGTGGTGCAGGGGCACGACACCACGCTGCCGGTGACCCAGCGCGATGCCGTTTATCACACCGCCTGCGTGGCGCGCGGCTCGAAGCGCGCCTTCATCATCGCCGACATGCCCTGGGGCACCTACCAGACGAGCCCGGCACAGGCCTTTGCCAATGCGGCCGAACTGATGGCCGCCGGCGCGCAGATGGTCAAGCTCGAGGGCGGCGAATGCATGGCCGAGACCATTCATTTTCTGACCTCGCGCGGCATCCCGGTCTGCGGCCATCTCGGCCTGACGCCGCAATCGGTGCACGTTCTCGGCGGTTACCGTGTGCAGGGCAAGACCGAATCGGCCGCCGAACGCCTGATCAGCGAAGCGAAGATCATCGAAGAGGCCGGCGCCGGCATGGTGGTGCTCGAGCTGATTCCGGCGCCGCTGGCGAAGGAAGTGACTGCGCAACTGCACATGCCGACCATTGGCATCGGCGCCGGCGTGCACTGCTCGGGCCAGGTGCTGGTGATCTACGACATGCTCGACGTGTTTCCCGGCAAAAAAGCAAAGTTCGTAAAAAATTTCATGCGCGGCACCGGCACCATTGATGGCGCAGTCGCGGCCTACGTCAAAGAAGTGAAGGCCGGAACCTATCCCGGACCTGAACATTCGTTCTAGAGGGAAGGGGCTGGCCTGATTTCCGGGCTTGCAGGGCGCATAAACGCGTCTTGTGGTAAAAAGCTGGCCTTTCTGTTGCAGTTTGATGACTGGCCGGCTTGCGCCGCCATTACTACATGGACATTATTCACTCCGTCGCCGACCTGCGCGCGCGCCTGCAGCGCGAACCGAACAACGTGTTCGTGCCGACCATGGGCAATCTGCACCGCGGCCATATCGAACTGATCAACATCGCCAAGCCGCGCGCGGCCTGCACCGTGGTGAGCATTTTCGTCAATCGCCTGCAGTTCGGCCCCAAGGAAGACTTCGACCGTTATCCGCGTACTTTCGAGGCGGATTGCGCCAAGCTGCGCGATGCCGGCGTCGATGTGGTGTTTGCGCCCGATGAGCGCGAAATCTATCCGGAACCGCAGACTTTCGTCGTCGAGCCTTCGGACCTGCAGCACGTGCTCGACGGCGCGGTGCGCCCCGGACATTTCCGTGGTGTCGCCACCGTCGTGCTGAAACTCTTCAACATGGTGTCGCCGCACTCGGCGATATTCGGCAAGAAGGATTACCAGCAGTGTCTGGTGCTGGCCAACATGGTGCGCCAGCTGTCATTGCCGATCGAAATCATTCTGGCCGAGACGGTGCGTGCCAAGGACGGCCTCGCGCTGTCGTCGCGCAATGCCTATCTCACGCCGGAAGAGCGCAAGGAAGCACCGCGCCTGCATGAATTGCTGAGCAAGGCGCGCGAAGCCATCGCCGGCGGATCGCGTGAATATCAGGCGGTCGAACTCGACGTCATGGCGGCACTGGCCCATCACGGCTGGAAACCCGACTACATCGCGGTGCGCCGCCAGAGCGATCTCAGGGAGCCGGAGACCGACGACAAAAAGCTTGTGGTGCTTGCGGCGGCGCGGCTGGGCAAGACGCGGCTGATCGACAACGTCGAAGTGAATTTATAAAAAGGGGGCGGCGCATCCATGAAAGTCATACTCGTACATCACGTTGACGCACTGAAAGCCGAGCAGGACCCGCAGCGCCACATCAGCCAGAAAGGCCATGCACAGGCCGAACGGCTGGCGGCGCGTTTCAAGGCGCTGGGTTTGTCGCCCGTGCGCATCCTGCACAGCGAAGCACAATGGGTCACCGACACCGCCGTCGTCATCGCGCAGAAAATGGGACTCGGTGAGCGCGCCGCCAAGGCCGCGTATCCGATCAACACCGGCGACGCGGTTGCGCCTTTCCTTGCCGAGATTGCCGCCACCAAGGGGGACCTCATGATGTGCGGCCATATCGATTACCTGCTGCGCGCCGTCGCGAAAATCGTCTGCGGCGACGAGAAGCGCAAGGTCTTCGATTTCAAGCCGGGCAACGGCACCGCCGTCTGCATCGAAGGCGAGGGCAGCGAGTGGTCGATTACCTGGGCCTGGCGCCAGGACCACGCGCCGGGTTGATCCCGGCGAATTACTCGCCCTTCACGCCGACGGCCTTGATGATGGCCGCCCAGCGTGTCGATTCCGCACGCAGGAATTTCGCCAGTTCATCGGGCGTGCTGGCCACCGCAGACGCATCTTCGCGCGCCAGCAGCTGTTCCCTGATTTCAGCGTTGGCCAGCGTCGCCTTCAGCGTCTGCTGAAGTTTGTTGACCACCGCGCGCGGCGTGCCCGCCGGCGCCATGATGGCGTGCCACGAACCGCTGCAGAGGCCAGGCAGGTTGGCTTCGACGCAGGTCGGCACTTCCGGCAGTTGTGGCGAGCGCTCGCGGCCGGTACTGACGATGCCTTTCATGCGCCCGGCACGCACATGCTGCGCGAGTCCGGCCGTCGTGCTCATCGCCAGTTGCACGCGGCCGGCGAACAATTCCGACAGCGCCTGGCTGATGCCCTTGAACGGCACATGCACGAGTTTCGTGCCGGTGACGCTTTGAAATAATTCGCCTACCAGATGCAGGCCGCTGCCGACGCCGCTCGAAGCGTAGTTGACCTGATTGGGCCGATCTTTCACATAGGCAACGAGCTCGGCGGCATTGTTCGCAGGCAG
>CAZVDN010000029.1:0-948 GCA_964625665.1 uncultured Streptomyces sp.
GGGTTCGCCGGTCGGCGCGCTGTCGCTGCGCAACGACCGCGAAGGCAACCTCTGGCTGGGCATGATGTATCAGGCGGGCGTGGCGAAATTCGACCGCAAGGCGGAAAAATTCCAGACCTGGCCGATTCCGGCCGAAATGAACTCCGCCAATACCCAGGTCAACATGACCAGCCCGATGAACATCGCTGTCGACGGCAAGGTGTGGTCGCAAAACAACGGCTTTGCCGGCATCCACCGCATCGATCTGAAAACAGGCAAGTGGGAAACCTGGGAGCCGTTCAAGGCTTCGCCGCAGGGCCACAATATTTATGACGTCGTCGCCGACTCGAAGAACAACGCCTATTTCACCGACATCGGCCGCGAGCACGTCGGTCGCATCGATGCAAAAACCGGCGAAATCACGCTGTTCGCCACGCCGACCAAGGATTCGGGCCCGCGCCGCGCCATGATGGACGACCAGGACCGCCTGTGGTTCGGCGAGTACCGCGCCAATGCGATCGCGGTGTTCGACACCAAATCGACCGAGTTCAAGGAGTGGAAGCTGCCGATGCCGTGGGCCGCGCCCTATGACGTCGCCGTCGACAAGAACGGCCACGCCTGGACCGGCTCGATGCTGAACGACCGCATCTCGCGTCTCGACCCGAAGACCGGCCAGTTCACTGAGTATCTGCTGCCGAAACAAACCAATGTGCGCCGCGTCTACGTCGATAACACGACCACGCCGGTGACCTTCTGGGTCGGCAGCAACCACGGCGCGTCGATCGTCAAACTCGAGCCGCTGGAATAATCGCAACAGGCCGCTGCAACGCGCCGACGCGCGTTGCAGCGCGCATTTTCAGGAAACCCGCCATGAACTCACTGCCCCTCCCGCCGCCATGTGGACCGCACTGCTGATCATCCACGGCCTGCTGGCCGTTGCCCTGCTCGGCGCCATCACACACCAGGCCT
>CAZVDN010000029.1:958-17997 GCA_964625665.1 uncultured Streptomyces sp.
CGAAGGCGGCCGCCGCCACAAAGACGCGCGGCGCGGCACGCCGGAAACGGTAGATGCTTTGCTTGGGGTCGCCCACGATGAACACACTCAGGCCCTGGCCCCCACCCGCCCCGGGATAGGCCGACAACCAGGCCTGCAGCGCCTGCCTGCCGGCACGCAAACCGGCGGCATCGTTTCAGCAACGCTTCCGCGCCGTCCCCGGCGGCGGTTACGTCGATGCCATCATCGCCCTCTACATCCTGACTTTTCTGCTCGGCGCGTTCATTTACCCGGAATACCGCGTCAGCATCCGCGTGGTCGTCGAGCAGATGGAGGCATGGGCGGAAAACGGCGCCTTTGAACTGAAGGAGCACTTCGCCGCAGTAGGCATGGCGATGCTGCCCGCCTACCGTTATTTCTGGCGCCAGCCCTCGCTCGAAAACGTGCGCACGCGCAACGCCATCACCGCGCTGCTGGCGCTGATCGTCTGGTGGAGCTTTCTCACCGGACACATCATCAACAACGTTCGCGGATTCGGCGCATGAGCACACCAAAGCGGTTTGAAACCTTCGCCATAGTCTTCGCCACGGTGGCACCGATTGTTTACGTGATCGCGGTCGAAAAGAATTTTGCACTGATCACCTATCATCCCATGAACTACAGCTTCGGCCTCGGCGCGCAACCACCTGGCGACGGCCCGGCCATGTACTGGTTCGGCTGGATGGCCACGGCGGCCCTCGCCGGCGGTGCGGCCGGCGCCATCGCCGGCTTTTTGCCGGCGACACTCACGCGCTTTCTGCGCCCGGCGCTGGCCTGGGTGGTGCCCGCAGGGGTGATCGCGGCGTTTGCGTATCTGCTGCACGATTATTTTCTGCGCTGAGCCGCGCGCGGTCGTGCCGTCCATGCGAGAACCTGCCACCCATGCATTGCGTGCAGCGCTTTGCAGCGCCGTTGCGGCATTCGCGCTGCTGATCGCAGCAGCACCGGTGCGCGCCGGCGGCGGCATCAACGAACCGCATGAACACACCGAGGAAGACGGCCCGACCTACTTCGGGTTTGTTCGCGACATGCGCAACACGCCGATCAATGATGCCAAGGTCACACTGAAAATCGCCAGCGGCCTGACCTATGTCACGCGCACCGACCGCGCCGGCCTTTACCGCGTGCGCGGCCTCGGCAAACAGGTCAAGCCCGAAGACGTGCAGATCACCTGCACCAAAGACGGTTACCAGCAGACCCGCGTGGTGCGGCGTCCTGCCCCGCGCGGCAAGGCGGTAAAATCGGTCGAAACCGAGTGCCGCATGCAGCGGCAGTAACCGTTCTTCCCGTTCCAGAAAAGCCCGTGATGATATTTCTCCGATCCGCGGCGCGCGCCTGCGTGCTTTTTCTCGTATTCGCCGCCGGCCACGGCGCACAGGCGCAATTGCTGAGCGGCCGCGTGAGTTCTGCTGAAGAAGGCGCCATGGAAGGCGTGCTGGTCAGCGCGAAAAAACCCGGCTCCGGCATCACGATCACAGTCGTCAGCGACCGCGACGGCCGTTTCGCCTTCCCTGCGGCAAAAACAGGCGCCGGACGCTATGCGCTGACCGTCCGCGCCACCGGTTATGTGCTCGACGGACCGGAGGCTGCGGAAGTTACCGCGCAAAAAAATGCGCCGATCGAACTGAAACTGCGCAAGCTGCAGGATATTTCGACGCAACTCACCAACACCGAATGGTTCATGAGCATGCCGGGCAGCGCCGAACAGAAGCGGCCGCTGATCGAATGCATGAGCTGCCACACTTTCGAGCGCATCGTCCGCTCCAGATTCAATGCCCAGGAATTTTTCGCGGTGCTGCTCCGCATGGCGCAGTTCGCCAACAACACGACGATGGCGAAGGTGCAGCCGCGCGTGGCAGAACGCAAACCCAACGAGGAGCTGGCGCGCAAGCTCGCCGAGTATCTGGCCACGGTCAACCTCAGCAAGGGCACGACATGGAACTACGAGCTGAAAACGCTGCCGCGCCCGAGCGGCCGCGCCACGCGTGTGGTCATCACCGAATACGATCTGCCGCGCAAATCGATCGCGCCGCACGATGTGCGCACCGATGCGCAGGGCAATGTCTGGTATTCGAACTTCGTCGAGAACTTCCTCGGCCGCCTTGATCCGAAGACCGGCGGCCACAGTGAATTCGCCTACCCGGTGCAAAAACCCGGGTTCCCGACCGGTGCGCTGGCGCTGGAAGTCGACCGCGACGGCAATTACTGGCTGGCGGCGATGTTTCAGACCGGACTGGTCAAATTCAACACGAAGACACGAAAATTCCAGAGCTTTCCGCTGCCCGCCGAAATGAATGCCAATACGGCGCAGCAATCGATGGTGATGCCCGGCGGCGCGCATATCGACGGCAAGGTGTGGACCAACGAAGTCAGCAAACAGGCGATCCTGCGGCTCGACATCGCCAGCGGCAAATACGAATTCATCGACCCCTTCCGCGACATGCCGCGCGGCGTCAACCACTCGCCCTACGGCATGATCGCCGACCGCGAGAACAATCTCTACTTCATGGATTTCGGCGACGAGAACATCGGCCGCGTCGATGCGAAGACATTTCAGTCGACGATTTATCCGACGCCGACGCGCCGTTCGCGGCCGCGCCGCACCATGATGGATGCTCAGGGCCGCGTCTGGTTCGCCGAGTTCGCCGCCAACAAGGTCGGCATGTTCGACCCGCAGAAAGAATCGATCCGCGAATGGGACGTGCCCACGGCGCACACCTACCCCTATGACGTTTTCCTCGATAAAAACGGCGAACTGTGGAGCGGCTCGATGTCGAGCGACCGCATCCTGCGCATGGACACCGAATCGGGCCGCGCCGTCGAATACCTGCTGCCGCGGCAAACCAATGTGCGCCGCGTGTTCGTCGACAACTCGACCAAACCGGTGACATTCTGGGTCGGCAGCAACCACGGCGCGTCGATCATCAAACTCGAACCGCTCGACTGAGCAGTGGAACCACCGGCGTCGCCCGGGGTCTATCACAAGGCCGTGCGGCAAACGTAAGGATATGCCGCCGGCCCCGACAGAACTGCACGGCCCAGTCACCCGGGCCGCTGAACCACCGAATCAACCTGCGGGTGCGCTTTTGAAGGAGATGAACATGAAGACTTTGTTAACCGGTCGTTTGCGCAATCTGCTCGGCGTGCTGCCGCTCGTCGCGCTGGCGGCATGCAGCGTTTCCGATGCCGCCGTGACGCTGCCAGACCCCGCCGTCGATACGCCGGCTGCCGCTGCAAAAGGCATGCAGACAGCGGTCTTCGCCGGCGGGTGCTTCTGGGGCGTCGAAGCCGTGTTCGAGCACGTCAAAGGCGTGACCAACGCGGTCAGCGGTTATTCCGGCGGCACCGCCGAATCCGCAAAATACAATCTCGTCAGCTCGGGCGCGACCCGCCATGCCGAAGCCGTGCAGATCACGTACGATCCGGCGAAGGTCAGTTACGGCCAGTTGCTGAAGGTGTTTTTCTCGGTCGCGCACAATCCGACGGAACTGAACCGTCAGGGCCCGGACACCGGCCCGCAATATCGTTCGGCAATTTTCCACGTCAATGACGAACAGAAACGCGTGGCGCAGGCCTATATGGCACAACTGCAGGCGGCGAAGATATTTCCGCGGCCGATCGTCACCGAGCTGGTGCCGCTGAAGGCGTTTTACGCCGCCGAAGACTATCATCAGGACTACGTCGTGCATCACCCCGACCAGCCCTATATCGTTTACAACGATCTGCCGAAAGTGGCGAGCCTGAAACGGCAGTTTCCGAATCTGTATCGCGAACGCTGAGCGGCCGCGCCACCGTACGAAAAAACCGGGGGGCATGCCCCCCGGTATGATTGCCGACGCTCAGCCCTTCAGGCGCGGAATCAGACGCAGCGCATTCTCGCGATCAATCGCGCGCAGTTCCGCCGCGCTGAAGCCGTAACTGGTCAGTCCTTCCACCACCTCCGACCCCGGACGGTACGGGTAATCGGTGCCGAACATGACCTGCGAAGTCGAAACCAGCTTCAGCAGGGCAGCCAGTGCGCCGGGCGAATTCGCCTGCGCGGTGTCGTAATAAAAGCGGCGGATTTCGTGCAGCACGCCGTTGGGCACGATTTCCTGCTTGTTCTTCAGCGTGGCTTCCTGACGGATATAGCGCTGCCAGAGCATCGGCATGGTGCCGCCGCCGTGCGAATGGATCCACTTGATGTCGGGGAATCGCGCCGCCGCGCCGCTGAACAGCAGGCTGGCGATCGTTCTCGTAGTGTCGGTCGCGTATTCGATCGCCGAGTTCACCATGTATTGCGGGATCGGATTGCGGCAGCAGTCGACCGACAGCGGATGATCGTAGACCACCGCCTTGCGGCGGTTGAGTTCCTCGAGCACCGGCCAGAACACCGGGTCGCCCAGATATTTGCCGGCGTAACTCGTCATCAGGCCGAAGCCGTCGGCCTTCAGCGTATCGAGCGCGTAGGCGATTTCCTTCAGGCTGCCCTCGATATCCGGCAGCGGCAGGCTGGCGAAAATGCCGAAGCGCGTCGGGTGATCGCGCACCACGGTAGCCGCATAATCGTTGCTTTCACGCGCGATGCGGCGGCCAAGCGCAACGTCGCCGAACCATGGCCCCGGCTGCATGAGACTCAGCATCGACATGGCGATGCCGTTTTTGTCCATGTCGTCCAGCGAACGCGCCGGCGTCCAGTTGGTCGGCGGACTTTCGCCCTTGACCAGCTTGGGCAGCTCGGCCACGTATTTCGGCGGCAGCAGGTGATGGTGAATGTCGATGCGGTGCAGCGTCTGGCCCGCGGCATTCTTGGGCAGCGCCTCGCAGCCCGGCAGCAGCGCGCCGGCACCGAGCGCCGCTGCGCTTTGCAGAAAGCGGCGCCGCGGCACTGCAAGAATGTCTTCGAACAGATTGTCGAGCCCGTTGTTGTTGTCGGTGTTCATATGCCCCCCTGTCAGGAAAAATCGTTAAGCCGCGGCATCAGACGCAGCGCGTTGTCGCGGTCGATCGCCATGCGATCGGCGGAACTGAAGCGGTAACTGCCCAGGCCGTCGTTAACCTCGGCACCATCGCGGTACGGGAAATCGGTGCCGTAGAGAATCTGCGACACCGGAATGATGCGCAGCAGGGCATCGAGCGCGCCGGCATGGTGGCCCTGCGCTGTCTCGTAATAAAACTTCCTGTATTCGTGCATCACGCCGTTGGGCATGCGTTTGATCGCTTCGCCCTTCATGTCCTGCTCCTGGCGGATGAACCGCGACAGCAGAAACGGCGTGGTGCCGCCGCTGTGCGAAAAAATCCAGCGGATGTCCGGATATTTCGCCGCACCGCCGCCGAACACGAGGCTCGCCATGGTACGCGTCGAGTCCACCGCATATTCGATGGTCGCGACCGCCACATCGGGCAGGATCGCCGCGCAGCACTGCGGCGCCAGCGGATGCACATAGACGATCGCCTTGCGCCGATTGAGTTCCTCGAGCACCGGGAAAAACGCCGGGTCGCCGAGATATTTACTGCCGTAACTCGTCATCAGGCAGAAGCCTTCGGCCTTCAGCGTGTCGAGCGCGTACTCGATTTCCTTCAACGCGCCCTCGGTGTCGGTAAACGGAATGCAGGCATAGGAGCCGAAGCGGCCCGGATAATCGCGCGCGATCTTCGCCGCGTATTCGTTGGCTTCGCGCGACAGGCGCCGGTTGCCGGGCACATCGCCGATCGCCATCGCCGGCTGGATCAGCGACGTCAGCGAGGTGGCGATGCCGCTCTTGTCCATGTCCTCGATCGACTTCTGCACCGACCACGCGATATGGCCCTGCCCGCGCGCTTTCAGCGAAGCCGAGTAGGTCGGCGAAACGAAGTGGTGATGCACGTCGATGCGGTGCGGTTTGCCCGACAGCGAACTGGTGGTCGTGCAACCGGGCAGCAATGCACCGGCGCCGAACGCGCCGAGACCGGCGAGAAATCCGCGGCGCGATAGGGCGAACGCCCCCGGGACATTGTCGAATGACGAAACAGCCGCATTGGGCTCGGGCAATGGCATCTGACGTTCCTCGTAATGGCCGGCACAGCGCGCCGGCTTGTTATTGTGATGACGCGCGAATCGGGTCGCGCGCATTGAAGACGGGGTCAATTTAGACGATTAATCCGGCACCCGCAAGCAAAGCGCGCCGCCATCCGCCGCCGCGAGCGCTCAGGTTTTTTCCGGCAAACAGCCCTGCGGCAGATTGTTCAGCGCTTCGTAGATATGGCGGTCGATGACAATGCCCTCGCGCCGGTTGCGCGCGCGCTCTTTGAAAGCGCGCTCTGATGGCAAACGGATTTCATCGACGCCCGGCAGGCGCGGCGTCGCCTTGATTTCGGCCAGCGTGGCGCTCATGTCGCGCCGGTACTCGGCCAGCGGCATCAGCAGATCGGGTTTGATCGCGATGATCAGATAGCCGTAGATCTTTTCGAAGTCGCTGCCGGAACCGGCCAGCACGCCGAAGCCCTGCATCATCAGCGCCATCGCAAAGCCCTTGTAGCCGCCGAACGGCAGAATGGCGCCCTGCAAGTCGGCCGCCGGATCGCGCGTCGGCTTGCCCGTTGCATCGATCGCCACGCCCTCGGGCAGCAGTTCGCCGCGGCGTTGACGGAACAGCAGGTCGGTCGACATGAACGCCGAGGTGCCCATGTCGATGACGAATGCTTCGCCCTCGGTCGGAAACGCACAGGCCAGCGGATTGGTGCCGAAGGTCGCCTCGGCGCCGCCGGGCGGCGCCACATGGCGCGTCGAACTCACGGTATGCAGTCCGATGAGTCCTTCATTGGCCATCAGTTCGACGTAATGCGCGCCGCGACCGCTGACCCAGCTGTTGTTGACGCCGACCACGGCAAAACCGTGCTCGCGCGCTTTTTTGATCGCCGCCTGCGTGGCCTGATACATGGTCACCATGCCGACGTTGTTGCCGCCGTCGAACATCGCTGACACCGGCGTCTCGTACACCGCGCGCATGACGCGCCGCGGCAGGCGCAGGCGGCGGTGCTCGGCGACATTGAGGATTTTCGGCAGGCCCGAATATTCGTAACCGCAGAGCGCCGCGTCGAGCATGTGTTCGGCGAGGATGCGCGCTTCCTCATCGTCATAACCGATGCGCGCCAGCGCCTGCAGCGATAGCGCGCGCGCTTCATCGACGCTCAGCCTTATGCGGCCCGGGCTTTCTTCATTCATTGTGCTGAATCCGTCTCAGTCCGGCCTGGCGCCCGAGGCGCGGATCACCGGCGCCCAGCGCGTCAGTTCATTTTTGATGAAAGCGGAGAATTCGTCGGGCAGAATGCCGCTCGGCTCCGATCCTTCGGCGAGCAGACGCTCGTTGAGTTCGGGCGCGCGCAATGCGCGGTTCACCGCGCCGTGCAGCTTCATCACCAGCGGCTGCGGCGTGCCTGCCGCCGCCAGCACGCCGTACCACATGGTCACGTCGAAATTCGCCACACCGCTCTCGGCAATGGTCGGCACCTCGGGAAAGGTCACCACGCGCTTCGGCCCCGTGATGCCCAGCGCGCGCAGGCGCCCTGTTTTCACGTAGGGCACGACACTCGGCACGCCGGCGAACACCAGCTGGATCTGTCCGGCCAGCAGATCAATCTGCGCCGGGCCTACGCCCTTGTAGGGAATATGCGTGAGATTGATTTTCGCCAGCATCTTCAGCATCTCGCCCGAAACGTGGGCGCCGCTGCCGTTGCCGCCCGAGCCGTAGGCAAGTTCGCCGGGCCGCGACTTTGCCAGCGCGATCAGCTCGCGCGCATTTTTCGCCGGCAGCGACGGATGCGCCACCAGCACCTGCGGCACCTTGGCAATCAGCGTTACCGGCGCCAGATCGCGCAGCGGGTCGTACGAGAGTTTCGGATAGAGCGTCGGATTGATGGCGAGTGTCGCGATATTGCCGATGACGAGGTTGTAGCCGTCGGGCGGCGTCTTCACCACCAGTTCGATGCCGACCGTGCCGCCGGCGCCCGCGCGGTTGTCCGGCACCACCTGCTGGCCGAGAATTTCGCCGAGCTTGGCGGCCATCATGCGGCCGATCACATCATTGGTGCCGCCGGGCGCGAACGGAATGATCAGGCGGATGGATTTGTTCGGATACTCCTGGGCCAATGCCGGCGCCGCACAAAATGCCGGCACGGCAGCGGTCAGGCCGGCCACAAAAAATCGGGTTCGCTTCAGCGGGTTCATGTTCATTCGTGCCGTCCGGCAATGCGCATGCGGTGCGGCATTATATTCGGCAATCGGGGGGGCCGCGTTGCGCAACGGTCCGGCGCACGGTAAGGTTCAATTTCATTCACTGCAGAACACCTGCCCTGCCATGTCACTCATCAAAATTCTGCTGATCGTCGGCATGCTCGGCACCGCCTATCACTACTGGAAAAAACCGCCGCGCGTCACACCGGCGCCCAGTGCCGCCGTGCAGTCCGGACAATCCACAGGTTTCGTTTCGCTGCCGCCGGTCAACGGCGCGCCATCCAACACGGTGATGGTCGTGGCCGCGGAAAACTGTCCGCACGAGGACGCCCAGCGCGCCGACCGCCTCGCCGCCGAACTCAAGGGCCGCGGCATCCCGGTGCAACGCAGCCATCAGGTCAGCTTCACGATTGACAGTCCCGACAGTGCCGTGCCCGAGCGCATCAATGCCGTGATGAACGGACAGTTGCCGATCGTCTTCGTCAATGGCCGTGCCAAACCCAATCCTTCGCTCGAGGATGTAATCGCCGAATTCAAAAACGGCGGGCGCTGAGCCTTGCCCGGAGGAGCTGCATGAAAAACTCAGCCAGTATTCGCCGAAGTGGCTGCCTTGTATTGACGGCGATGCTGGCCGTTGCCGGCGCCGCATCACTGCAGGCCCAGCCTGCACCGGAAATCAAGCGCAGCATTCTGCTCAGGCAGGACATGAGCATCACCGGCCGTGAAGCCGTGGTGGCCGCGATCGAACTGCCGCCGGGTTCGGCCGAAGGCCGGCATACCCACCCGGCCGAGCTCTACGTCTATCTGATCGAGGGTGAAATCGTGCTCGAAACGGAGGGCCAATCCGACCGAGTCATGAAGGCCGGCGATGTGGCCGCCGTCGCACCGGGCCGCGTTCATCAGGCACTCAATCGCGGCGGTGTCACCGCAAAAGGCATTGCACTGTTTGTTGCGGAAAAAGGCCGGCCACTGGCCTCGCCGGCGCCCTGAGCGGCGCCTGAATCCTTGATCTGCCGCAATTCCGCGTGTTTCCGATATGGTAAATTGGTTTCGAAAATCGGCCTGATATGATGCGCGCTGACAGCACGCCATGCAGCCGGCCGCACGACAAGACCTTCTGACCCGGGAGCCCTCCAATGAAAATGGCCTTCGTCATTCACAACGAGCATTACGCGAAAAACGTGCTCGAACTGCTGAAGAAAACCGGCATCGACTACTTCACGCGCTGGGACAATGCGGTGGGCAAGGGCCACGGCACCGACCCGCACCTGGGCGCCGGCAGCTTTCCCAGCACCAATTCGGTATTGATGATCGCCTTCGAGGATGAATCGGCGCTGAGCAGCCTGATCGACGCCATCATTGCCGCCAACGTCAACATCAAGCGTTCCGACGACAAGATCCGCCTGTTCCAGGTGCCGCTCGACCGCATCGTTTAGCCCGTCTCTTTCAGCCAGTTCACGCGTTGAAGTGCCCGCCAATGTCGCGGGTGCCATCGCCAATCGGGGGGAATCATCATGCGCATGTGCAATGCGATTGCAATCCTGAGCCTGCTTGCCGGCAGTGGCGCCGGGGCACAGAACTTTCCGACCAAGCCGATCCGGCTGATCATTCCGATGGCCGCGGGCGGCGCCACCGATATTTTCATCCGCACGCTGACACCGCGCATGACTGAACTCTTCGGCCAGCCGATCGTCGTCGACAACCGCGCCGGCGCCAACGGCATCATCGGCAATGAAATGGGCGTGCGC
The DNA here is from genome assembly GCA_964625665.1 of uncultured Streptomyces sp. GTDB lineage: Bacteria > Pseudomonadota > Gammaproteobacteria > Burkholderiales > SG8-41 > PALSA-1004. The sequence goes on from CAZVDN010000029.1 coordinate 10,916, forward strand.
GCGGTGCCCGACGGCCACACACTGCTCGCCAATTCACTGTCGATTGCCATCAATCCCGGGCTCTACAAACTCGATTACGACGTGGTGCGCGATCTTGCCGGCATCACGCAACTCGGTTCGGTCGAACTGCTGATGGGCATCAACGCCCAGGTGCCGGTGAAAACCGTCGGCGACCTCATTACGCTGGCCAAGGCCCAACCGGGCAAACTCAACTACGCCTCCTTCGGCACCGGCAGTATTGCGCAGCTTGCCGCCGAACTGTTCAAGCAGGCCACCGCAACCAGCATCGTGCACATCGCCTACAAGAGCACGCCGCAGGCGGTGCAGGAAACCATCGCCGGCCAGACCCAGTTCCTGTTCGGCGGCATTCCCTACATGCTGCCGCATGCGCGCGCCGGGCGGCTAAACGGCATTGCGGTAAGCACACTCGCACGCTCACCCTTCGCGCCCGACATTCCGACACTCGACGAATCCGGCGTGCGCGGTTTTCATGTGCCGGCATGGTTCGGCCTGTGGGTGCCGGCGAAAACGCCCCGGCCGATTGTCGCGCGCATTCACGAAGTGGTGGTCAAGGCAATGAACGACATGCGGCCCGCCATCGAGAAACAGGGCTTCAAGCCCGGCGGCGAAAAACCCGAGGAATTCGACAAATTCATGCGCAGCGAAGTCGAAAAATTCTCCCGCGTGATCAAGTCGGCCAACATCAAACCCGAAAGCTGACTGCCCGACATCAAGAGCATCGCCGACCTGCGCGGCTGCGAACTGCTGGTCGATGCCCCCAATACCGTCTAAGCACTGCAGGCAGAAAATTCCTCAACAACAGGCTCAAGGCCGGCGATTACCAGCTGAAACTCGCCGGCGGCACGCTGCTGCGTTATCGCGCCATGATGGAAAAAGGCGAGCATTCGGTCTCGATCATGAACGTGCCGTTTTCGATCCAGGCGCGGCGATATGCAGTATTAGGAGCGCGCGATAAAGGCGCTGGCGCGCTGAAGACCGCCGCAGACAATCTGCGTTCGCCGCTCGATAGAAGCACCCCATCCCCACCTCAGTCCTCCCATTGAAGGGAAGGATGAAAACCAAATATTTCGACGCGGGGAGCTTTTCAATTCCCCTTCATGGGAAAGGCAGGGATGGCGTCAGCATGCACACGAAACACCCCTAATAGAGGACGGGCTACTGCGGCTTGAGGCCGATCGCCGGCAACAGCTTGCGGTAGCGCTCGTACTCGGCGCGCAGCTGTTTCGCAAACAGTTCCGGCGTGGTATCGACCGCCGGCTCTCCGCCCTGCCGCGCAAAGCGCTCGCGCGTTTCAGGCAGACGCAGGATCTTGACGATATCCGCATGCAATTTGGCGACGACCGCCTTGGGCAAACCGGCCGGTGCCAGCACACCGAACATGGTGTCGACTTCGGCCCCCGGCAGTCCGGCCTCGATGACCGTGGGCGTATCCGGCAGCGCGGCATTGCGCTTTGCGCTGGTGACCGCCAGCGCGCGCATCTTGCCGTCACGCAGCATCGGGATCGACGCCGGTGATACAAAAACCAGATAGTGCACGCGGTTGGCCAGCATTTCGGTGTAGATGTCCGCCACGATTTTGAACGGCACGTGCACCGCATCGATGCCGGCCGCACGGTTGAAAATTTCGGCCGTCAGGTGCGCTGCGGTGCCGCTGCCGATCGAGGCATAGTTCAGCTGGCCCGGCCGCGCTTTGGCCATGGCGATGAACTCCTGCACGGTTTTCGCCTGCACGCCGGGCGCCACCACCAGCACGCTGGTGATCGATGCCAGCAGCGCGACCGGCGTAAAGTCCTCAATTGGCCGGTACGGGGGCTTCACCTGCAACAACGGCGAGATGATTGTCGAGGTCGACGCCATGCCGATGGTGTAACCGTCGGGCGTGGCCGCAGCCACAGTCGCGGCACCGATCAACCCGCCGGCCCCGGCACGGTTGTCGGCAATCACCTGTTGTTTGTATTCCTCGCTCAGCGACTGCGCCACGGTGCGGCCGAAAAAATCCATGCCGCTGCCGGGCGACGCCGGCACGATCATGCGTACCGGACGTTCCGGATAGCCGGCCGCAATTGCCGAGGCCGCGAAAAAAACAGACGCGGTGACCGCCAGCCGCGCAACCGCCCTCATGGCATGGCCGTTTCGGGCTTGCCTGTCGTCAGAAAATGGTAATAGCTCGAAATGAACAGGTTCATGCGGTAATAGTTGCGCACGTCCTTGTACTTCTCGAACCTCACGTTCTTGATGATCTCGTCCTTCGTCATGCCCTTCTTCACTGCCTCGCGCATGCCGGCGTCGAAGTCTTCGAGCATCTGCGCCTCGTGCAGGACATCCTGCCTGTTGCCGATGTCGCCGTGACCGCCGAGAAATTTTTCGACGTCCATGCCGGCGACCTTCCGCAACATGGCCACCCAGTTCGACATCGACGGCGTGAACTGCGGATTGGGCCAGGAGTTCTTCGAAAACGGCCCGCCGGTAAACATGACCTTTTCCTTCGGGAAGTAGACGAGCGTATCGCCGGGGTTCTGTCCGGGGCCCATGTAGATCAGTTCGACGGTCCGCCCGCCCAGGGTAATCGTCATGCGCGTATCGTATGTAATGTCCGGCATCACCACCTTGACTTCATTCGGATCGAACTTGTTCTGCTTGAAATAACCGACACGCCGTTTCATTTCGGTGTCGAAGTGATGCTGCATCATCTTCGCGGTATCGACATGGGCGACAAAAGTCGCGCCCTCGCGCTTGAACACCGGGTTGCCGAAGTAATGGTCGCCGTGTGCATGCGTGTTGATTACCCATTTGACCGGCTTGCTGGTCGTCTTGCGGATCGCCGCCAGCAGTTCCTCGCCGCGCCGCGGATGCTGGCGCGCATCGATGAGCAACACGCCGTCTTCGGTGACCAGCCAGGCATTGTTCGATTCCTGATGGTGATACTGGAAAAACAGGCCGGGTGCGACCTCGGTCACCGTGATCGGAATGTCCTTTTCCAGCACCGTGCCGTCAGCCGGCGCCTGGGCCGAGGCCACCGTGAAAAATCCGCAGGCCAGCAGGCCCAGCATCGCGTGAATTGCCGTTTTCATTTGAACTCCTCCATGACAGACTCCGCTGTTCGAACCGCGCGACAGTGTAACGCAGCGCGCGCCTATTGCGGCACGACGCCGGCGTCCTGCATCAGCTTTTTGTATTTGGGAATGTCGCGCTTCAATACGCCGGCCAATTCCTCGGGCGAACCGGCGATGATCTCGCTGCCGCGTGCCAGCACCAGTTCGCGCACATCCGGCTTCTCGAAGATTTTGACGATGGCGCGGTTGAGCATGCGCACACGGCTGTCAGGCGTGCCGCGGGGCGCGAAAAGCGCGTGCCAGTTGCCGAACTCGTAACCGTCGAGGCCTGATTCGGCAATGGTCGGGATATCGGGCAGCATGGGCGAGCGCTTCGCCGTCGTCACGCCGTAGACCTTCATGCGGCCGGCCTTCACATAAGGCGTGATGATCGGAATCGACAACAGCGCAACTTCCACTTCGCCCGACATCACCGCCAGTTCCGAAGGCGAGCTGCCCTTGTACGGGACGTTGTTGAGGTTGATGCCGCCCATCGACTTCAGCACCTCAGTGCCGACGTGGCCGTTGGCGCCGGCGATGGCGATATTGATCTTGCCCGGATCTTTTTTCGCGGCAGCGATAAATTCGCGGAAATTGGCGGGCGCGAATTTCGGCGTCGCCACCAGCGCGGTTCCCGCCGAAATCAGGCGGCCGATGGGCACGAAGTCGCGCACCGGGTCGTAAGGCAGCTTCTTGTAGAGGCCGGTGTTCATGACATGGGTGCCGACATTGCCGATCGACAGTGTCGAGCCGTCGGGCGAGGCGTGTGCGGCGGTTTCCATCGAAAGAATGCCGTTGACGCTTTGCCGCGCATCGATGACGACGTTCTGCCCCAGCGCCTCGCTCAAGCCCGGCGCAATCAGGCGGCCGGCGAAATCCGACGGCCCGCCGGGCGGCGACGGCACCAGCAGGCGCACGGCGCGGGTCGGCAGGTCGCCGCCGGTCTGCGCCGCCACGGCCGGTTCAGCCGCGCATACGGCCATCAACAAAATCCAGCATGGCAACCGATTCATTCCCTCTCCTTCCGATGGCATGGCCCGTGTTTGCCGCGTAGTCTAGGACCAGCACGGGCGGCTGTCGACACGTTGCACTGCGATGTCTTTCTTGACACTCCAGCATCGATTTGTTATCCCTCGTGGACCAACAAGAGGAGATTCAACAATGACGTCCGACCGCTCTACCGCAACCTACGCCATCGCCCCCGAGCGCATGCCGATGCTCGACGAAAGCAAAATGACGCCGGCACAGAAAAAAGCCGCCGCCGACATCACTGCCGGACCGCGCGGCGAAGTCAAAGGCCCGTTCGTTGCGCTGCTGCGCAGCCCCGAATTCATGAACCGCGTGCAGAAGGTCGGCGAATACATCCGCTTCGTCTGCCCGCTCGACAAGCGCATCAACGAATTCGCCGCCATCATCGCCGCCCGCCACTGGGGCCAGCAGTTTGAATGGTGGGCGCATTACCGTCAGGCACTGGAACACGGCCTTGATCCGAAAATCGCCGACGCCGTCGCCGAGGGCCGCCGCCCGGACGGAATGGCGGAAGATGAAACGATCACCTACGACCTGCTGACCGAAGTGCTGGTCACCAAGGGCGCGAGCGACACCACCTACACGCGCGCGGTCAAACAGTTCGGCGAGGAAGGCGTCATCGACCTGCTGGGTGTTGCGGGTTACTACGCGCTGCTGGCGATGGTCATGAACGTCGCTCGCACCGCCGTGCCCGAAGGCAAGACGCTGCCGCTGCCGCCGCTGCCGCTGCGCGCCCACCCGAAGTAAGCATGCCCCACCGTCACGCCCGCGCGAGGCCTGCATGAAAAAAATAAAGCAGAAACTCGCCGCGCGCGAGGTCGTGACGATGTTCAATCCGGATTTCACCTCACCGCGTCTCGTAGAATTCGTCGGCGGACTCGGCCTTGACGTCGCGCTGATCGACGCCGAGCGCATGAGCTACGACTTCGAGCGCGTCGAGGAAATGGTGCGCGCCGCCCATGTCGCCGGCATCGCCGTCGTCGCGCGCCCCTGGCTCAACGAGCCGGGGCTGATCCTGCGTTACTTCGACTGCGGCGTCGACGGCGTCATGGTGCCGCACATCGAAGACGGCGAGAGCGCAAAAAAATTCGTCGATTGCGTGCGCTATGCGCGGCCCAAAGACCACGCCGACAAAATCATCATCATCATGGCCGAAACGCCGAATGCCATTGCGCATATCGATGAAATCGTCGCCGTGCCCGGCATCGATGTGGTCAACCTCGGCGTCAACGACATCGCCTTCGCCGCCGGCCACCCGGGGGAGCCCGAGCATCCCGAGGTCGTCGCACTCGTCGATCAGGCTATCGGCAGAATACTGAAAGGCGGCAAGGCCGTCGGCCTCAATGTGCTGAAGAACTGGGAGGAGCGCATGCCCTATTTCCTCGGCAAGGGCGTGCGCTGGTTCAACGTGCACGTCAATGTCTTCATCGAGCGCGGCGCGAAGCAGTATTCGGAGTTGCTGAAAAAACATTCGCACTGAACGCGCGCTACAGCAACCCGCAGCCCGGAAAGAGCGAAGCGCATTGCGGGATACCGATGCCGGAACAACAGTCTATTCGGCGCGAATACCGGCGGTCTTGATCAGTTGGCTGACCGTCGCAATTTCCGTTTTGATTCTTGCCGCAAGGACTTCAGGCGAACTCGCCCCCGCCTCCATGCCGCTCACCAGAAAGCGCTCCTTGAGTTCGGCGTCTTCCATCGATTGCGCAATGACCCCGTTGAGCTGTTTCAGGATCGCTGCCGGCGTGCGCGCCGGCGCCGCCACCGCATAGATCGCCACCATTTCGTAGCCCGGCAAACCGGCCGCCGCCACGGTCGGCAATCCCGGCGCCAGCGGTGAGGGCTGCGCGCTGGTCACCGCCAGCGCGCGCAGACGGCCGGTGGCCACGTGGCGCATCACCGACCCGGCAGTGGCAAACATCAGCTGCAACTGCCCGCCAAGCAGATCATTCATCGCCGGCCCCGCCCCCTTGTAAGCGATGCGCGTGATATCGACGCCAGCTTTCTGCTTGAAGAGTTCAACCGCCAGATGGATCGACGACCCGGTGCCGCCCGACCCGTAGTTCAGCGCGCCCGGTTTTGCCTTCGCCAGGGCAATCAGTTCGCGGATCGACGTTGCCGCCACCGAAGCATGCACGACAACAATGTTGGGGTTCGTCGCCACCATCGATATCGGCGCGAAATCTTTGACGGGGTCATAGCCCGAATCCCCGAACAGCGGCCCGAACAGGATGGTGCTGCTGACCAGCAGCAGCGAATACCCGTCAGGGTTGGCCCTGGCCAGCATCTCGCCGATCAGACGGCCGGGCCGGTTCTCCACCACGACCTGTTTGCCCAGCGGCACCGCCATGCGCTGCGCAACCACGCGCGCAGCGAGATCAGCGCCGCCGCCGACTTCGGCGCTGAGGATACGTATTGGCTTATATGGATAGGGCTGTGCGATAGCAAGCGAAGGCAGAAACGCCAGGCCAAGCAGGACAACTTTTGCAAACCCGCAGCGCAGATTGTTTTCCCCCTGAGAGCCGCCGAGCCGCGCAGCCGTGTCGGGGGAAGTCGGCGAGCACTGTCTGAGCCCTCGCGGTTTCATCGCGAGGGCGAGTTGCGCAGCCGCCCGACGCGGCGAGCAGCGCAGGGAAGTCCGAAGGACCGGCGAACCGGGGGTCGCCTTCTTTTGGTTACTTTTCTTGGCGAGACAAGAAAAGTAACCGGCCGCCGGGCCGCCCCCGGCGAAGTTGAAGCACCGCGCCAGCATGGGCAACAAGTTGCCCTGTATACCCGCCACGGCGGCTCTCAGGGGGGAGCAAATACGCGCGCCGTTGATCATAAATTTATTGGCGAAGTTGCTGCATTACCGCTTTGATGTTTCGCACTGATTCCAGTTCTAGCAATGACTTCTGCAGTTGCGCAGTCCGCACCGCTCCGAACTGCGGCTCGACGAGT
>CAZVDN010000030.1:0-2257 GCA_964625665.1 uncultured Streptomyces sp.
ATGATGCCACGCACAATGGTGACTTGCTCGGCGTTTGACCGCGCCAACCTGCCCGTCGGCATGCAGCTGATCGGCGATTATTTCGGCGAAGCGAAAATGCTCAACGTCGCGCACCAGTACCAGCTGGCGACCGACTGGCATCAGCGCATGCCGCAGGGGATCTGACGCCATGGCCTGGGAAGTGGTGATCGGGCTTGAAACCCACGCGCAACTGTCGACGCAGTCGAAAATATTTTCCGGCGCATCGACGGCCTTCGGCGCCAGCCCGAATTCGCAGGCCAGCGCCGTCGACATCGCGCTGCCCGGCGTGCTGCCGGTACTGAACCGCGGCGCGGTCGAGCGCGCGATCCGCTTCGGCCTCGCGGTCGGTGCCACCATCAGCCCGCGTTCGATTTTCGCGCGCAAGAATTATTTCTATCCCGATCTGCCCAAGGGCTATCAGATCAGCCAGTACGAGCTGCCGGTGGTGCAGGGCGGCTCGCTCACCATCATGGTCGGTGACGTCGAGAAGACGGTGCGCCTGACGCGCGCCCATCTCGAAGAAGATGCCGGCAAATCGCTGCACGAAGATTTTCACGGCATGAGCGGCATCGATCTCAACCGTGCCGGCACGCCGCTGCTGGAAATCGTCACCGAGCCTGACATGACGAGCGCCGAAGAAGCGGTGGCCTACGCCAAGGCACTGCACGCGCTGGTGCAGTGGATCGGCATCTGCGACGGCAACATGCAGGAAGGCAGTTTTCGCTGTGACGCCAACGTCTCGGTGCGCCGCAGCGGCGAGCCGCTCGGCACGCGCTGCGAAATCAAGAACCTCAACTCGTTCAACTTCATGGACAAGGCGATCAAGTACGAGGTGCGCCGCCAGATCGAGTTGATCGAGGACGGCGGCAAGGTCGTGCAGGAAACGCGGCTCTACGATCCGGACAAGGACGAAACGCGCTCGATGCGTTCGAAGGAAGATGCGATGGACTATCGCTACTTCCCGGACCCTGATCTGCTGCCGCTGGCGATTACGCCGCAGTGGATTGATGAGGTCAAAACAACGATGCCGGAACTGCCGGTCGCCAAGCAGGCGCGTTATGCCGGCGAGCTCGGGCTTTCCCAATACGATGCACGCCTGCTCACGCAGTCGCGTGCGTGGTCGGATTATTTCGAGGCGGCACTGGCCGCCTCGGGCATTGCCGACAAGGCGGTCGCCGCAAAAAGCGTCGCCAATCTGATGACGAGCGAACTGGCGGCTGCGCTCAATCGCAGCGAAACCGACATCGCCAACGCGCCGGTGACGCCGACAGCGCTCGCCGGGCTGGTGCGCAAGAGTGCGGACGGCACGCTCAACAACAAGCTGGCCAAGGAAGTATTCGCTGCGATGTGGGCCGGCGAGGGCGACGCCGACACGATCATCGACAAGCGCGGGTTGAAACAGATTTCAGACTCGGGCGAGATCGAAAAGATCGTCGATCAGGTGCTGGCTGCCAACGCCAAATCCGTCGAGGAATTCCGCGCCGGCAAGGACAAGGCCTTCAATGCGCTGGTCGGTCAGGTCATGAAGGCGACCAAGGGCAAGGCGAACCCTGCCCAGGTCAACGACTTGCTGAAGAAAAAACTCGCCGGCTGAGTTACTTCTTGGCCGGGGCGGCGGCCGCGGGTGCCGCGCCCTTCAGTTCCATGAAACGCTTTTTCATCGCGTCGTATTCGGCGTTTTTCTCGGTGATTTCCTTGCGCTTCTGCACGATGTGATCCTGCAGTTTGGCGAGGTCGGCCGTCTGCTTGTCGAATTCCTGCTGCAGCACCGGCGCAACCGGTTTGTTGTCTTTCTTGGCTGCGTCGATTTTTGCGCGGGTCTCGTTCTGGCGTTCGGTCAGGCTTTTGACCAGCGACTGTTGTGCTGCGATATTGACCTCGATTTGCTGAATATCGCGCGCGCGCTTGAGGTCGATCTCTTTTTCGGTCGTGAATGAGTCGAGGAGGGCGCGGTCGCGGCGTTTTTCCTCGGCGCGCTGCTGTTCTTCCTGCTGCTTGCGGTCGGCTTCCGCCTGCTGTGCCTTGCGCTGCTCGGGCGTCAGCGCCGCGTCGCTTTGTTTGACCGTTTCGCCCCGTTTGTTCAGTGTGCTGGCGGCGTTGTCCTGGTATTCGGGCGGCACCTTGTCGCCGCAGCCGACGGTCTTGCCGGCCTTGTCTTTCCAGCACACCAGTCCGCCGGGTTTCTGCGCCTCTGCGGCGAGCGCTGCGGAAACGGTGAACAGGGCTGTTGCGGTAA
>CAZVDN010000030.1:2267-17931 GCA_964625665.1 uncultured Streptomyces sp.
TGAATCTTGCGCATGGGGTCGAGCTCCGTTGTTTGACGTTGATGTTCGGCACGCGCGCCGGGCCGCCGTCGCGACCGCGCATGCCGGCCGTTTATTTTTTCGCCGGGCTGGCAGCCACGGCTGCCGGGGCCGGCGCCGCAGCGGGCGCCACGCCCTTGAGTTCGAGGAAGCGTTTTTTCATGTCGTCGTATTCCTGATTGCGTTCGACGATTTCTTTGCGCTTCTGCAGAATCTGCGCCTGAATCCGGGTTTTTTCCGTTTCGAAGCGCGCTTGATCGTCATTCAGCTGGTCGGGAACGGGTTTTTTCAGTCTGGTGAGCTGATCGATCTTGGTCTTGATTTCGTTCAGCCGGTCCGAAGTGTTTTTCAGGTTGGTCTGCTGCGCGGAAATGTTGACCTCGATCTGCTGAATGTCGCGCGATCGTTTGAGGTCGATTTCCTTTTCAGTGGTAAACGAATCGAGCAAGGCGCGGTCGCGGCGCTTTTCTTCGGTGCGTTTCGCCGCCTCGGCTTTTTTCTGCTCGGCCTCGGCCGCCTGCGCCTGGCGCTGCTCGGCCGTCAGTGCCGCATCGGTCTGCTTGACGGTCATGCCGCGCTTGTTCAGATCCTGCTGGGCGTTGTCCTGATATTCCGGTGGAACTTTGTCGCCGCAACCGACGGTTTTGCCCGCCTTGTTCTTCCAGCAGACAATGCCGCTGGCGGGGCCCTTCGGCTGGGCCGAGGACAGGCCGGCGTCCAACGTCAGCACAATGGCCAGTGCCAGACTTCCATACAGCGGCAGATTACGCATGTGTCGCCACTCCGTATTTTTCGCGATACCGGTTAACCGGCTCCAGATGGGCCGAGAACGTCTTGTCCGTGCGCAGAAAATCGACGAGGTCGTCGAGATTCGCAATGCTGATCGCCGGCATCGAGTACAAACGTTCGACTTCCTGTACCGCTGACAGCTCGCCGCTGCCGCGCTCCATGCGGTCGAGCGCGATGGCAACGCCGCAGGGCGTCGCGCCGGCGGCCTGGATGATGGCCACGGATTCGCGCACCGAAGTGCCCGCTGAAATGACATCGTCGACGATCAGCACGCGGCCGGACAGCTTCGCGCCGATGACGCTGCCGCCTTCGCCGTGGTCTTTTTCTTCCTTGCGGTTGAAGCTGAAATCGATGTTGCGTCCGGCATCGGCGAAGGCGACGGCAATGGCGGCGACCAGCGGGATGCCCTTGTAGGCCGGGCCGAACAGCATGTCGAACTGCAGGCCGCTGTCGACAATCGCTTTCGCGTAGAATTGCGCGAGCTGTTTCAGGGCGAAGCCGTCATGAAACAGGCCGGCATTGAAAAAATAGGGCGACATCCTTCCGGCCTTGGTTTTGAATTCGCCGAAGGCAAGCACTTTTTGTGCGATGACGAAGCGGATGAAGTCGTGCCGGAAGCTCGCGGGCATAATTTCGGTTCGATTTCGGTTGGAACTGCGAATCAGTAAACAAGGCGGTGCAGCGTTGTTGAGCCCATTTCGACGGACCCGCGGCACCCCTTTGGCGCCCGAACAACACAGTGAAACAGTATGTTACGCGTAATCACCCTCAATCTCAACGGCATTCGGTCCGCTGCATCCAAGGGCGTGTTCGGCTGGCTCGGGCGCCAAAAGGCCGATGTCATTTGCGTGCAGGAACTGAAAGCGCAGGCGGCCGACATGAGCGCAGAAATGCTCGCGCCGGCCGGCTACCACGGGCATTTTCACTACGCTGAAAAAAAGGGCTACAGCGGCACCGGGATTTATTCGAAGCGCCAGCCCGACCGCGTGGTCACCGGGTTCGGCGTGCGCGAATTCGACGATGAGGGCCGTTACGTGCGCGCCGATTTCGGCGGGCTTTCGCTGATCTCGATTTATCTGCCCTCGGGTTCCAGTGGCGAACATCGCCAGCAGTCGAAATTCCGTTTTCTCGATGTCTTTCTGCCGCACCTGACGGCGCTGCGCAAAGAGGGCCGCGAGATCATCGTTTGCGGCGACTGGAACATCGCGCACAAGGAAATCGATCTCAAGAACTGGAAGGGCAACCGCAAGAACTCCGGCTTTCTGCCCGAGGAACGCGCCTGGCTGACGACGATTTTCGACGAGGTGGGCTGGGTGGATGTGTTCCGCTGCGTCGATCAACGGCCCGAGCAGTACACCTGGTGGTCGAACCGCGGTGAGGCCTGGGCAAAAAACGTCGGCTGGCGCATTGATTACCAGATCGCCACGCCGGGCATCGCCGCCACCGCGCGCAAGGCCGGCATTTACAAGACGCAGCGTTTTTCCGATCACGCGCCGCTGACCATCGATTACGACTGGTGACCGGCGCGCATGCAATTTAATTCCTACGCGTTCATCCTGGCATTCCTGCCGCTGACCGCGGCCGGTTATTTTTTGCTCTGCGGCAGCCGGTTTGCCGCGTACTCGCAACTGTGGATGCTGCTGGCGTCGCTGCTCTTCTACAGCGTCTGGAGCCCGGTTTACCTGCCGCTGATGCTCGCCAGCATCGGTTTCAATTTCATGCTCGGCCGCGGTATCAATGCGCGCGGTGGTCAGTCTGCAGCCAGGGGAATGTTGATCGCCGGCATCGCCGGCAATCTGCTGTTGCTCGGTTATTTCAAGTACGCGGATTTTTTCATCGGCAACCTGAATCTCGTCACCGGCGGGCATTTGCCGCTGCCGCACATCATTCTGCCGCTGGGCATCAGCTTCTTCACCTTCACGCAGATCGCCTATCTGGTCGATACCTTTCAGCAGCGCGCGTCGCGACCGGGCTTCGTCAACTACGCGCTGTTCGTCAGTTATTTCCCGCACCTGCTGTCGGGGCCGATCCTGCATCACGGCGAAATGATGCCGCAGTTCGAAAACGCGCAGAACCGCCGTTTCAACTCTGATAACTTCGCACGCGGCCTGTTGCTGTTTGCGCTCGGGCTCGCCAAAAAAGTCGTGCTGGCCGACAGTCTGGCCGCTATCGCCGATGCCGGATTCAAACAACCGGGCGCCGCGGGATTTGCCGACGCCTGGCTGATCGCGCTGGCCTACACGCTGCAACTGTATTTCGATTTCTCCGGCTATACCGACATGGCGCTCGGCATGTCGCGCATGTTCAATATCCGCCTGCCGGTGAATTTCGACAGCCCCTATCGCGCGACGACGATCCAGGATTTCTGGCGGCGCTGGCACATCACGCTGTCGCGTTTTCTGCGCCAGTATCTCTATCTGCCGCTGGGCGGCAATCGTGCCGGCGACTTTGCCACCGCGCGCAATCTGTTCCTGACGTTTTTGCTGGGCGGGCTTTGGCACGGCGCGGGCTGGACCTTTATCGCCTGGGGTGCCCTGCACGGCGCAGCGATGGTGGTGCATCGCGCGTGGAGCGCTTTGAAGAGGCCGCTGCCGGCGTGGCTTGCCTGGCTGACGACGTTCGTCTTCGTGCTGGTGGCCTGGGTGTTCTTCCGTGCGGCCTCGCTGGCTGATGCGCTGGCGCTGCTGGCCGGCATGGCGGGCGCGCGCGGTGTTGCCGCGCCGGCGACCGGCCTGATGTCGGTGCTGCTGATCGGGCTGGCGTTCTGGCTGGCGCTGAGCCGCGTCAATACCAATGTGCTGGTCGAGAGGCCGCTGACCCGCGGCAACGCCGCGCTGGCCGTCGCCGCGCTGGTTGCCGGCATGCTCTCGCTGAGCCAGACCAGCCCGTTCATCTATTTCAATTTCTAGAGGCCGACGGTGAACGCAAAAAAGTGGCTGCTGAGCGTCGTTGCCCTGAGTGCTGCGTTCTGTCTGCTGGCCGGCGGTATCAATTATCTGGTCGATCCCTGGGGCCTGAACGGCACGCTGGTCATCGAAGGCTTCAACGCCAACAAAATCGAGCCGCTGGCGACCGCGCGCCTGCACAAGGCGCATGCGGTGCTGCGCCTGCATCCCTCGGCGGTGGCGCTGGGCACCTCCACCGCGGAGCATGGCATCGACATGCGGCATCCGTCGTGGCGCGACAGCAGTGCCGCCTACAACCTGAGTTTCCCCGGTGCGACGATCGGTGAAATCAGCGCGGTGCTGCAGCAGGTGCACCGCGTTTCGCCGCTGAAACGCGCCGTGATCGGGCTGGATTTTTTTTCCTTCAACGCCAACCTCGAGGCGAGCCCGCAGACGGACGAAGCGCTCGAAACCCTGCGCAATCCGCTGGCGCGGCTTCGCCCGTATTTCACCCGCGGCATGCTGGCCGCATCGTTCAGGGCGGTGACGAGCCAGTCGGGCGCTGCCCCTTACTTCCTGCCGAGCGGGCAGTCGAGCCGCGATTCTTTCGAGCAGTGGCGCCTGCGTTCACAGGGGCATCTCAACCTGTTTGCCTTCAGCGGCCAGCAGACCGTCATCCGGTTGCTGCCGAAAACCGATTCGCAATTCGAATTCCAGCGTGCCGGCGGGCCGTCGACGCTCGAACAGTTCCGCGAATTGCTGCAGTTCGGCGAACGCGAAGGCATCGAGCTGCGCTTTTTCTTTTCGCCCTACCACGCGTGGCAATACGAAACCCTGGCCGCGATGGGCCTGTGGCCGACTTTTGAATACTGGAAGCAGCAGCTGGCGCGGATCGTCACGCCGTTTGCCGGTGCGGCGCTGTGGGACTTCGCCGATTACGGTGCGGTCACCGCCGAGGCGGTGCCGGCGCGCGGCGATATCGGTGTGCGCATGCGCTGGACCTGGGACGGCCAGCATTACACGCCGGAACTCGGCGATCTCGTGCAGGACCGCATGTCCGGGCTGCACACGGCGCCGGAGGCCCTGCCGGAATATTTCGGCGTGCGCCTGAGCGCTGATAATGTCGATGCGCATTTGCTGGCGGTGCGCGAACGCCGGCAGCAGTACCGCACAGCCCATCCCACCACGGTCGCCATGGTGGATGGTATCGTTGCGCGCACGCTCGAAAAACGCCGCAAAAAATGAACTGATATGACGCGCGAGGATGCACAACCATGAGCTTTCGTCCTGCTGCCGCTGTCGGCATGCCGTTGTCCGAAGTCGACACGCCCTGCCTGATCCTCGAACTCGACGCCTTCGAGCGTAACCTCAAACGGCTGCCCGATTCGCTGGCCGGCCGCAACATTCAATTGCGGCCGCACGCGAAGAGCCATAAATCGCCGGACATCGCCAAACGCCAGATCGCGCTCGGCGCCGTCGGCGTCTGCTGCCAGAAGGTCAGCGAAGCCGAAGCCATGGTCGATGGCGGCATCAGTGACATCCTGATCGCCAACGAAGTGGTGGGCGCCGCGAAACTGAAAAGTCTCGCGGCGCTGGCCAAACGCGCCACGCTCAAGGTTTGCGTTGACGACGCCGGCAACGTGCACGACCTCGATGCGGCGGCGCGCGCTGCCGGTGTCACGCTCGATGTGCTGGTCGAAGTCGACGTCGGTGCCCATCGTTGCGGCGTCGCGCCGGGCGCGCCCGCAGCAGCGCTGGGCAAAACCGTCGCCGCCTGTCGCAATCTGCACTTCGCCGGACTGCAGGCCTATCAGGGCGCCGCGCAGCATGTGCGCAAGGTGGCCGAGCGCCGCGACGCCATTGCCCAGGCGGTCGATGACGTGCGGCGCACGCAGCAATTGCTGCGCGAGGCCGGCGTTCCCTGCGATTACGTCACCGGTGCCGGCACCGGCAGCTATATGTTCGAAGCGACCAGCAGCGTTTACAAGGAATTGCAGGCGGGTTCGTACGTGTTCATGGACGCCGATTACGCGCGCAACGAATGGACGGAAAGCGGTATCCCGCAGTTCGAGCACAGCCTCTTCGTCTGGACCACGGTGATGAGTGCGACCATGCCGGGACGCGTAGTGGTAGACGCCGGCCTCAAGGCGTCGAGTGTGGATTCAGGCATGCCGCGCGTGGCGGATTATGCTGATGTCGAATATCTGAAGGCCTCGGACGAGCACGGCGTGATTGCACTCAACGGCGCCACGCGCTTCAAGGTCGGCGACAAGCTGAAACTCATTCCGGGCCACTGCGATCCGACGGTCAACCTTTACGACTGGTACGTCTGCGTGCGCAACGGCGTGGTCGAGGCGCTGTGGCCGATCACGGCGCGCGGCGCCGTGCTCTGAGTGCTATTTCGTTGCCGCCGAACCGAAGCCCTTGCCGGCCTGTTTGTACTCGGCGCGCGGCGGGCTGAAGATATCGAGCACCAGCGCTGACGACGCACCGGTGGTGATGCCGTGCATGACACCGCCCGGCGTCTGCCAGAAGTCGCCGGCAACGCAGTCGATCGCCACGCCGTCCTGAATGCGCGTGCATTTGCCTTCGAGCAGCACGCCCCATTGTTCCTCGGGATGCGCGTGCACCGTGCCCTGCGCATGCGGTTCGATGCGCACCACCGAGAGCATGACGTTTTCGCCGGGGAAGATGTTCGCTTCAATGCCGGGCGCGAGGGTGCGCATGATGCCGCGCGCGTCGCCGTTGAGATTGAAAACCCAGGATGCCTTGTTCATGTTGTCCCCTTTGATGATGTGACTGGCTGGCGTTGCACGACCGCCGGTATGGCGGCAGCAATGTCGGTGGCGCGGAATATTCTACGGCGTTGTCCGGCGGGCGGCAGCAGGCGCTGCTCAAATGCTGGAAAACCGGGCGGTGTCGGGAAGAAAAACAGATGCGCGTCGCAGGTGCAATCGCTGGCACCGAAACGCGCCAGCGGAACGGTGGCGCCGGGCAGCTGGCTGCACTGCGCGGCCCAGAGGTGTTCGTTGCTCTCGGGCGCATCGCTCCACCATATTTCGAGCGGCAGGGCGGCGCGATGCAGATAGTCGATGTGCCAGTGCGGGCGGTTCGGGCTGCCGATGTGATGGCGCAGGCGGGCGCGCAAACCGCCGGGGCCGCGCGCCGACCCGCAGTAAAGATAGCAGCCGGGTTGCAGCGCCAGCGTGCCGAGCCGGCCGACGGTGAGGCGCTGACGGCGGCTGACCGTCAGCAACAGCGCATAGGTGCCGGGCCGGGCGGGGATGGGTGCCGCAGGGCTCAAAACGGGTTGAGGGTTTTTGTTTTCGTGTAATGCACGTAGCCGATGCTCGCACCAGCGCGCAGGCCGACGCCGAGGCGGATCGGCGCCAGCGTGATGTCGTCGCGGCGCTGGTAATTGATGCCGGCGCCGCCGACGTAATAAAAGCTGCCGTCAACCGCAGGGAAGCGCTGGAACAGGTGTTCGGTATTGCGCAGACCATAAACCAGCACGAATACCTTGGAGGCGTTGGCGCCCAGATCGAAGCCGATCGACGGCCCCTGCCAGTGCACGGTACGTGCGCCGCCGGATTTCACATGCAGCGTGCCGTGGCCGTAACGCAGGCCGACGGTAATGGCGCCGCCGGCTTCTTCGCCCTTGATGTAACCGTTGGGCCGGCCGTGGTCCTTGAAGGCTTTTTCAATGACCTTGCCAAGCCCCTCGCTGCCCTTGCCGAACCACGCCACAGCGTCTTTCAGCACCGAATCCTGATCGTAGGTCTCCTTGTCTTTGTCCCGGGCGGCGTCCTTCGGTGCCTCGGCGCCAAACACGGCGGCGCACGGCAATACCGTGGCAATTGCGAGGGCGCGGGCGATGCGGCGACGCAGCGGGTCGGGATGCATGGTTATTTGAACAGGCCCTTGAGGGCGCCGCTGACCGCTTCAGTGCCTTTTTTCTTCAGGCCTTCGACGTCGATGCTGACGAGCGAACTCGCCGCTTTGGTTACGCTTGCGGTGATGGCGCTGATGATCTGCTTCGCCGCCTCACCGGCGGTGGCGCCGTTGGTTTTTTTGCCGATATCCGTCAAGTGCAAATCAGGCACCGGAACAGACATGGTTTTGCCCTTCAGAATTTCCGCGCTGACGTTGGCCTTGGCGTCCTTCAGATAAAAATGCTCGATGATGAGCTTCTTCCCCGGTTCTTTTTTGCCGGCGTCCTTTTTCTCGTCCTTGCCGCTGCCGAATTCGGCAGTTTTTTTGGCGACATAACTTTCGGCATTGCGCTGGATGACGTCGAGGTTGCTGCCACCCGATTTGTGTTCATAGGTGATGTCGGGTTTGACTACCGAAATCTCCTTGATGAGGATGACGTCCTTCGTTAGAGAACCGATGTCGAGTTTGACGCTCACCGCACTGAGCGACAGCGCATGCGGTGTGGCGAAGCCCGCCGGATTGCCGATGACCAGGCCGTGCAGGGCAGCTGTCTGGCTGGCGACGTCGGTTTTGACGCCGCCGAGTTTCACCGGCACGCCGAGGATCTGCGGGCCGTAAGTACGGATGGCGTCGGCGATCAGTGAGTCGCGTTCGCTGTAAAGCCACCAGGCACCGCCGCCGACGCCGAGCAGTACGACGACAACAAGTCCGAGCAGGATTTTTTTCATGGTGTTCTCCCGAATGAGGCGGATGTGTGTGCAGCATCGCTGCGCGCGAGCATGGTTTTGACCCAGGGCAGTAAAAAGTATGCCGGAAACGCGAGGAAAAATGTCAGGAAAAAATACCCGGAATAGCCCATGGCTTCGGCGCCGAAGCCGCTCGCCCAGCCGGCAAATGATCGGGAAAGTGCGAATACGGATGACAGCAATGCGTATTCGGTGGCGGCGCGCTGCTTGTCGACAATCGCCATCAGAAAGGCGAGAAATGCCGCCGTGCCGAGCCCGCCGGTGAACGATTCGATGGCGCTCGCTCCATAGAGCAATGCACGGTGTTCAAAGAGCAGGGTGCTGCCGACGGCCGCCGGCGGAATGATTGCGGCGGCCAGCGCGTAGCCGAGGTTCGACACGGCCTGCAGCAAACCCAGCACCCACAGTGCGCGGTATATGCCCTTGCGGTCGGTGTACCAGCCGCCGACCACGCCGCCGGCAATGGAAAGCCCGAGGCCGATGTTGACCGAGACGAGGCCGATCTCCGTTGCCGTGAAGCCGCTGTCGACCCAGAATGGTTTCACCATGAAACCCATTGAGGCATCAGCGAGTTTGAAAATGAGGATGAACACCAGCACCGGCACGATACCCGGGCGCTTGAGCAGGTCCATCAGCGCGCCGAACATCGGGCCGTGCATCGCATCGTCCTGCGTGCCGGCCGCCGGTGCACGGCGCGTGGCGTTGACGAGCAGAAGAACGGCGAAGGTCGCCAGCGCGAGGCCCCAGGCGTAGATCCAGAACAGCGGGTTGCCGCTCGACCAGTGCGTGACGCGGTTGGCCAGCCAAACGCAGGCCAGCATGAACAGCAGCACCAGCGCGAGCGTTTGCGGCGCGCGCGAGATTGCCGACAGCTCGCCGCGCAGCGAAATGCCCGTCGCCGCTGCGACCGTGTTTTCTTTCGGTGCCGCGAGGCAGCCGGCCGCGCAGGCGACGAAGGTCAGGCCGGCGCAGGCAAACGCGCCGCTCCAGCCAAGCAGATCGGAGAGAATCAGAATGACGCCGGCGGCGAGCATGCCGACGCGGTAGAAGCCGATGCGCACGCCGTTGGCCAGCCCCATTTCATCGCGGTTGAGCAGTTCGATGGTGTAGCCGTCGATCGCGATATCGTTGGTTGCCGAAAACACCGTGAACAGTGCGATGCCGAGCCATACCCAGAGCGGCAGGCCCTCGGTGATGGCGAAGGTCAGCATGACTGCGCCCATCAGCACATCGACAGCCGCCATCCACAGGCGATGGCGGCGGTAATGATCGATCGCCGGCGCCCACAGGAATTTGAACGTCCACGCCAGCCCGAGCAGGCTGATCAGGCCGATGTTGCGCAGTTCGACGCCCTGCTGGCGGAACCAGACGGGGAAGATGTCGTAGAAGATGCCGAGCGGAAAGCCCTCGGAGAAGTAGAGCAACGCGACCCAAAACAGTTTGGAGCGCAGCAGCGGCGTCGGTGCGGCGTTGCTCAAGGTCGGGCCGGTGCGTAAAGGGTCATATCGGGGTAGGATACTAACAAATCCGGTCAGGCCTGTAACAACGGTTCAGGTGACCGCGCTCACCCTGCAGTGGCGGCTGGCGCGACCGGAAATCCGATCATCAAGGCAAGGCGGCAACACGGCTCGTTGCGACGAGCCCGTGACTTGCAGCCGGAGACATTCATCATGGCAGGCATGCACGCATTGCAGAAAATGATTGCCGCCCGGGCAAAGCCCGCGCGCGAAACCGTGACGGCGGGCGAATTCGTCGAGATCGAACCCGACATTTTCAGCGTGATCGTGTCGTTCAATGCCACCGAGGCGCGCAATCTGGTCGCCAACCTGACCGACCTCGGCGTCACGAACCTGCCGATCAAACACAAGATCATCGCCTTTTCGGACCACGGCTCGCCCGCACCCTCGGCGAACGCGGCCGAAGGCCACAAGCTGTGGCGCGACTTCTATCGCGCCCACGGTGTCGAGGTGATCGACGGCGGCGCGGGCATCTCGCACCTGGTGCTGGCCGAGCGCGGCATCGCCGGGCCCGGCGACATCGTCATCAATCAGGATTCGCATGCGCCGACGATGGGCGCGATCGGCGCTTTCGGCACTTCGCTGGGCGGGGGCCGCATGATGCTCTACGCGCTGGGGCGCTACTGGATTGAAGTGCCGCAGGTCGTGCTGGTGAAACTCGAGGGCAGCCTGCGGCCCGGCGTGTTCGGTCGCGACGTCGCGTTGCATGTGAACGGCGTGCTCGGCCAGCAGGGCGCGCTCGGCATGGGGCTCGAATTCGCCGGTTCGTATCTTGCCAAGGCAAGCATGGACATGCGCTTCACACTCTGCAACATGGGCACCGAGATGGGCGCGGTCTCGTCCTATATCCAGCCCGATGCGACGACGCTCGAATGGCTCAAGCCGCGTTGCAGGAAGCCGTTCACGGTGTTCGAGACCGACCGCGATTTCGTCTACGAAAGCACTCATGTCATCGACGTCGCGGCGATTGAGCCGCAGGTCGCGGTGCCGCATGCCTGCGACGACGTCAAACCGGTCAGCATGGTGGCGGGCCGGCATATCGATCAGGCCTATCTGGGTTCATGCGCCAGCGGGCGGCTTGAAGACATTGCAACGGCAGCCGCGCTGATCAAGGGCCGCAAGGTGCATCCGGATGTGCGCCTGATCGTCACGCCCGGTTCGCGCGAAGTGCTGATGGCAGCGACCAAGGCCGGTTATATCGACACGCTGCACGAAGCCAACGCCATCGTCACCAATGCCAACTGCGGCGCCTGCCCCGGCATACACGGCGGCATTCTGGCGCCGGGCGAAGTGGCGATCTCGACCAGCACGCGCAACAACAAGGGGCGCATGGGCCGTGGCGCGGAAATATATCTGGCCTCGCCGGCGACGGTGGTGGCGTCGGCGATCGCCGGCTGCATCGCCAATCCGGGCGATTATCTGTGAGGGCGGCGTCATGAAACTCAACGGCAGCGCGTGGAAGTTTGCGCAGGAAGACATCAGCACCGATCTTATCCGCGGCAAGGCGTGGTCGCATCTGCCGCCCAAAGAGCAGGGCGCGCATTGTCTTGAAGAGGTCGATCCGGCGTTTGCGGCCCGGGCGCAGCCGGGCGACTTCATTGTCGGCGGCAGGAATTTCGGTTGCGGTTCATCGACCGCGGCGCACGTCGCGGTGATCGGGCTCGGCATCGGTGCCGTCATCGCCGAATCGCTCGGCAAGCTGTTCGTCACCAATGCGGCCAGCGCGGGCCTCTGGGCGGTGACCTGTCCGGGCATCATCGAACTGACCAGCGCCGGTGACAAAATCGAACTCGACACCGCGACCTGGCAGGTGCGCAATCTGACTACCGGGCGCACGATAGCCGCCAGGCCGCTGCCGGCGTTTCTGTGCGAAATGATCGAACTCGGCGGCGAAAAAAATTACCTGCGCGCGCGGCTGGCGCGCGAAGCGGCGGTCTGAACAAGACAGGCGCGCACGAAACCCGCAAAGACTGTATTGGAGAATATTGTGCTGTTGAAAAAATTGATGCTGGCAGGCGGCCTGTCGCTGCTGACGGTTGCTGTTGCCGCGCAGACGCCGTCCAAGGGCGGCCGTGAAGGCGCCTATCCCTCGCGCCCCATTCGCGTGCTGATGCCGTTTCCGGCCGGTGGCACGCCCGATGCGCTCGGACGCATGGTGGCGACCCAGGTCGAGTCCCAGCTCGGCGGCAGCATGGTGGTGGACAATCGCACCGGCGCCAACGGCATGATCGCCTATGAGCTGGGCGCCAAGGGCAATCCCGACGGTTATACGATCCTGCATGCGACCCCGTCGTTTGCGCTGAATACGATCGTGTTCAAAAAGCTGGCCTACGACCTGCACCGTGACTTCACGCCGATCACCAATATCGCGCAGGGCTTCGGTTACCTGATGCTGGTGCATCCCTCGGTGCAGGCGACCAACGTCAGGGAACTGATTGCTTACGCCAAGGCGCAGAACAAGCCGCTAACCTATGGCACGCCGGGGGTGGGCAACACGCTGCATCTGGCCACCGAATTGTTCAACGCGCGCGCCGGCCTCAACATGATGCATGTGCCATACAAGGGCGTCGCGCCGGCGCTCAACGCCCTGCTCGGCGGCGAAATCAATCTGATCATCCTGCAGCCGCCGGCCGGCGTGCAGCAGACCAAGGTCGGCCGCTTGCGCGCGATCGCCTTTACTGGCGCCAGGCGCTGGGACGGCATGCCTGATCTGCCGACGGTGTCGGAATCGGGCCTGCCGGGTTTTGTCGTGCACTTCACCTGGAATGCGTGGTTTGCGCCGGCAAAAACGCCTCGCGACATCGTGTTGCGCCTGCAGTCCGAAGTGAAGAAGGCGATGCAGGTGCCGAAGGTGCGCGAATTCTTCATCAGTGGCGGCTGGGAGCCGCTCGCCAGCACACCCGAAGAGCTCGGCAAGTACGTCGATGCCGAACTCGTGCGTTACGCCGAGGCCGCACGCGTCGCCAAGATCCAGCCGGAATAGCGGCGTGAAGGTCTACGTCTGGAAGCACTCGGGCAATTCCTACAAGCTGCGCGTGCTGCTCGCATTGATTGGCGCCGAGTACGAAGAGGTGATGGTCAACTTCCGCACACATGAACACAAGAGCGCGGAATACCGGAAGATCAACCCGCGCGGCCAGGTGCCGGCCATCGTTGATGGTGACTTGGTGTTATGGGATTCGGCGGCCTGTCTTGTTTACATCGCGCGCAAATTCGGCGGCGAAGCGTGGTTGCCGTCGGATCCGGCCGGGATGGCCGAGGTCATGAACTGGGTGTCGCTCGCCGGCAACGAAATGCTCTATGGCCTGCAGTACGCGCGGCGCGGCCTGACGCGCGGTATCTGCAGCGCCGGCACGGTCGAACAGATGCAAGCCAACGGCCGCATCGCGCTCGATGTGCTGGAGGCGCGTCTCAAGTCGAATGACTGGCTGGCGCTCGGGCACCCGACCATCGCCGACATTGCCTGTTTTCCCTATGTCGAAACAGCGCCGCAGGGCGGCATTCCGCTTGAGCCCTATCCGCGAATCGTTGCCTGGCTGGCGCGCTGCAAAGCGCTGCCGAAATGGCCGGAGCGGTGGAAGGTTTGAAGCGAACGGGTGATGCTTTTTTCTTTCCGGGCATCATCCGCGCAAAAGGAACTGCTCAACCGTAACAAATGCCTATTTCTCCGTCACCGCCTTCAGATTCGCCAGCCCCGCTTCAAAATCCTTGCCGACCATGCGGTCCATGCTGAAGAAAATGCCCATAATCTTCGCGGGGAAGGGGCTGGGCCCGTACATCGCCCAGGTGACGTCGGTGTAGTCGCCTTTGCCGGCGAGTTTGAAGTCGGCGGTATTGTGGCCTTCGAAGGGCCTGATGAAATCAAGCTTGATGCTGACGGTGAGCGGCGGTTCGGACACCATGATCTCCATGCTGCCGGCGCCGACCTTGTCATTGCCCTCCCACAGGTAGCGCGAGCCGCGGCCGGGGTTCAGTCCGTGAAACGTGCGCTTCATGTCCGGGTCGAGTTTTTCCCAGGGCGACCACTCGGCCCATTTGTGAAAGTCGTTGATTTTCGCAAAGATGATTTCGGGTGGCGCCTTGATGCTGACGGTGCGTTCGACCCGGAAGGTATCAGGCAGCGTTGCCGCGTAGCCGAGCACGCCGGCAATCACGACGGCAACGGCGATGAGGATTTTCTTGATCATGGTGCGCTCCGCGTGGATGTGAAACGGTTGAGCGGTTCAATGCTGGCTGCGGATACATTACGCCACGCAGGGCAGCGGTGCAAACCGGAGGCAGAGACGCGCGGCCCGGCCTCTCGCGGCGCGCCGGCAATTCTGCGATGATCCGGTTTTGTAAAAGCACAACGGGCGTGAAGGAGTTTCACCATTGAACATTGCCATTCTTGATGACGAATTCGACACCGTGCGCACGCTTGATTGCTATCCGCAACTGGCGAAGCACAGCGTGACCATCTGGCGCGATCACAGCAAGGACACGGAGGTACTGGCCGGGCGGCTCAAGGATGCCGAGGCGATTGTCATGTTGCGCGAGCGCACGCCGATCCGTGCCGACCTGATTGCGCGCCTGCCGAAACTGAAAATGCTGACGCTCAACGGCCCTTATCCGCATGTCGATCTCGACGCCTGCACGGCGCGCGGGGTGGTGTTGTGCGCAGGCAAACCGCGGCCTTCATCGGCGACGGCGGAACTGACCTGGGGATTGATCATCTGTGCCATGCGGCAGATTCCGCAGCAGATGGCGAGCCTCAAGCGCGGCGAATGGCAGACGGCGCTCGGTCGCGGCCTGCGCGGCCGCACGCTGGGCGTCTGGGGATACGGCCGCATCGGTCAGCAGGTCGCGGCGTTCGGCCGCGCCTTCGGCATGAAGGTGTTGATCTGGTCGCGCGAAACCGGCCTGGCCTCGGCGCGCGCGGACGGTTATGCGGCGGCGCCGAGCAAACAGGCGTTGTTTGAAGAATCCGATGTGCTGAGTCTGCATGTGCGCCTGAATGCGGAAACGCGCGGCATGGTGACCGCGGAGGATCTCGCGCACATGAAGCCGACGGCGCTGATTGCCAATACCAGTCGCGCGGAACTGATCGAACCCGGCGCGCTGGTCGCTGCGCTCAAGGCCGGACGCCCGGGCATGGCGGCGCTGGATGTGTTCGAAAAGGAACCGGTGACCGATCTGCAGAACCCGCTGCTCAACATGAACAACATCCGCTGCGGGGGCTGGACAACGTCGTGCTGACGCCGCACCTCGGTTATGTCGAGCGCGATCAGCTTGAACGTTATTACAACGACCAGTTCACGCGGGTACTGGCGTTTGCAAAAGGAGCGCCCATCGATGTGGCCAATCCGCAGGTGCTGGCGGCGCGCTGAGCGGTCCGCCGTGACGGACCCGATGCGCGGCATTCTGTTTTTAATCGCGGCATTGGCGACCGGGGCTGCATGGGCGGCGGCGCCGCCGCTGGCGGATTATCCGGCGCGGCCGGTGCGTATGGTGGTGACCTTTACCGCCGGTGGCACCCCGGACGCCATTGCGCGCATCGTCGCCGGGCAAATGGAACGCCAGCTGGGCCAGTCGTTCGTCGTCGATAACCGCGCCGGCGCCAACGGCATCATCGGCACCGACATCGTCGCCAAGGCGGCGCCCGACGGCTACACGCTGTTGCATGTGACCGGATCGCTGGTAATCAACCCGCGCATTTACCGCAAGTTGCCCTACGACGTGTTTCGCGATTTGGAGCCGGTCACCAATATCGTGCTGGGCGACGGCTATCTTTTGCTGG